>DAINAJ010000067.1:0-15953 GCA_036733505.1 Casimicrobium sp. | reverse complement strand
CGCATGTGGCGAGCGCGACTTTAGAGACTCGCGTGGCGATGGGCAATTTGGTTATTGAGAATTTGGCTTTGCACTTTGCAGGGAAGCCTGTGCGGACGTTGGTGCCGGAGTTGGCCGGAAAAGTGGTGGCGTAACACCCACCGCGATTGCGTATCTCCGTTCGTGGTGAGCGTGTCGAACCATGAACTCGTGGGAAATGTAGGGCGCAATCTTATTGCGCCACAAATTGATACGAGCCAACGTGTTTTGTATTGCCACCAGCGCGCTCTATGGCCGCGCGAGGCCAGTTACCTTTTTGCTTCGCCAAAAAGGTAACCCAAAAAGGCGACCCCAATATTCGCCCTGATCCTGCGGTGCTCACAACGCGCGGGACCCGCACAAATCGCCCGAAAGTTGCGCTAACGCGCAACCAGTGGGCTCATGGTGCGGGTCTACGACCGCGCGTTGCTCCGCTCCTCGGGGTCGAATACACGGGGACCCCGTTCGAACGGATTTTTGATCGCTTCGCGATGGGGTTTACGGAAACCCGGTTGTTCGCTTCCTAGCTACGGCGCTGCTTACTCGCGAGTCTTCACCACTCTGCCTTGGTTGTCCCGCATCTCGAGCACCCACCATTGTGCAACTGAATCGGGTTCGATAAATCGCATGTGCGCTGCAAACTCTGTGAGCTGGTTGCCGTCTGGTGCCAACAAGTGCTCAACGTACTCGATCAAGTTCTTTGCTGCCGGGATAAATTCGAACCCATCATGGTCAAACTCAAAAATTTGTCCGCTTTCCTCACCAGTCGTAGGCATCAAGACGTAGTTGCCAGACTGTGGTGTTTCGCCGACGACGAGGCAGTTGTCAATCCAAGTCGGAAGTAACTTCTCCCGATCTGCTTCGTCAAGCGTGTGCAACCAATCCGTGAAATCGGCTTTCAGTTCGTCCCAACACGCGGGACTCACAATGTGCTTCGCAGAAGCACCGCTCACCTCATCAAAATAGAAAAGAACATCGTCGAAGGCGCTGTAGAAATCTCTCAGACTGCCAATGTCTGGCAGCTGGTGAACATCCAGAGCGCTCCGCTCTGTCAGATGATGGAAAGTCACCACCTTGGTTGATGCAGGTTTGTTGATCTGTTCGCAATGAAACTCACCGGTATGTGCTTCTATTGCCCCGCTCAGTTGTTGCATCCTCATACTCACCATTCCTGTGGCTTCAAAAGTACCGCTGCGTCCGGACGTACCGTTGTGTGTCCGGTCTCGGCCGAACGACTTATCGTTTCTCTGAAACCAGCTACAAACGAGTCAACTGTAACCCAATCGCGAAGCGATCATTATTTGCTGCTAACGCTCCGTCACCCCGCGCCGAGGAGCGGAGCAACGGGCGGTCGTAGACCCGCACCATGAGCCCACTGGTTGCGCGTTAGCGCAACTTTCGGGCGATTTGTGCGGGTCCCGCCCGTTGCGAGCACCACAGGGAACAGCGGGGTTCGGGGCGAGCTTTTTGGTTACTTTTTGGCGGCGCAAAAAGTAACTCGCCGAAAGGCGAAACGAAGCGGTGGCAAACGAATCACCCATTCCATCAAACCCTTCGCTGCGCTCAGGGTGAACGGGGAGATGGGAGCAACGTTCGCGCCCAATCCGGGTGGGTTCGTATCAATTTGGGTGCGGTGAACCGGCACCCTACGGTTCTAAGGATTCAGCAACCCCAACGTCCTCCCCGTCGCCCCGCGATGCGCATCAACAAACGCCATCGCGTTGGCTCCGGCAACATCCCGCGCCGCCGCATCGTTCATCCACGCGAACACTGCATCCAGCGCGCCATCAGCATGCGCAACGCGAACCGCCGCGCCCGCAGCGATCGCCTCGTCCGCCGCCTGCTGAAAGTTAAACACCGATGGGCCGAGCACAACCGGCACACCCATTGCGCAGGGCTCGATGAGGTTTTGGCCGCCGGTGCCGCCTAGCGTGCCGCCCATGACGACGGCCTTCGCGTGGCCGTAGTACGCGAGCATCTCGCCCATGCTGTCGCCGACGATCACTTCTGCTTCGGCTGGGATCGTGGCGTCGGTTCGGCGTGCGACGCGAAAGCCGCGTTCGCGTGCAGCGTCGTAAGTTGCGCCCCAACGCTCGGGGTGGCGCGGCACGATGACGGCAACCGCTTGTTGCCGCAGCGCGTGAGTTTTCAGTGCGTCGAGCAGCAAAATCTCTTCGCCTTCGCGTGTGGAACCTGCGACCCAAAACGCACGGCGCGCAGTTCCGCTTCCCACCAAATGCGCAGCAAGTTTTTCAGACGCTTCGCGCGCCGTGGCGGGCACATCTAGATCAAACTTCATGTTGCCGGTGACATGAACGTTCGTTGCGCCAAGCGCTTTGAAACGATCTGCGTGCTCTTGCGTTTGCGTCGCGATGCCCGCGAGGCAGGCGAGCATCGCACGCGTCAGACGACCGCCCTTAGCGTAGCCCGCCGCAGAGCGCTCGGAGAGCCGCGCGTTGACGAGCCACAGCGGAATGCCAACGCGCCGCGCGGCGTCGCACACGCCGGGCCAGAGTTCGGTTTCGATGAGCAGGCCCAGCGCGGGACGCGTGACGCGCAAAAACCGTTCGACCTCGTCGGGCGCATCGAAGGGTAGATAGGCAATCTGCGCTTTTTCGCCGAGCAGCGAGGCAATCGTCGCGCGACCGGTGGGCGTGGTGCAGGTGATGAGCAGGCGCTTGTTTTGTGCGAGAAACGCGTTGGCGAGCGGCATCATCGCGCGCGCCTCGCCAACCGAGACGGCGTGAATCCAGACATCAAACGGTCCGGCAGGAGGAGCGAGCGCCAAGCGTTCTCGCCAGTTCTCGCGATACGCGGCGTTCAAGCGCCCTTTCCACCACAACCTGGCCAGCGCAAACGGCATGGCGAGGATCCAAAGGAGGCGATAAAGGAGGCGGAACCAAACGGGCATAGGCTGCGATTATCGCTGTCGGGGGACGTGACGGATCGTTCGCGGTGTGTGCTATGCAGCTTTTTGCAGGAAGCGACTGCTGGGTGGTCATTTCGGCGTCGTTTACATGTATGTCGACAATTGGAAAATAATGGCGTAAACGACCGTATAGCAGTCGCTTAGGCAGAAAAGCTGTATCGTTCTCTGAATTTTTGGCGAATCGGGGGCAGATGCGCTATGTCAGCGGACTTGCCCGCGGTTGACTTTCCCACGGCACCGCTTAACAACGAGGCAAAGACGCTTCACGGACAAGTCCGCTGCCACGGGCGTTGGACGCATGAGCGCCGTGACGCGCGCCAAAACTCGACGGCAAGCCCGCCCACTAGAATGACCACTTAAACGTCACAGGCAAACACAGGCAAGAACGACATGATTTTGGTGACTGGCGGCTGCGGCTTTATCGGCAGCAATTTCATTCTCGATTGGCTCGCGGCGAACGACGAGCCGGTGGTGAACGTGGATGTGTTGACCTATGCGGCGAACCCGCTGACGCTCGCCTCGCTGGCGGACGATCCGCGCTATGCATTCGAGCGCGTGGACATCTGTGACCGCGCGGCGCTCGACGCGGTATTTGCGAAGTATCAGCCGCGCGCCGTCGTGCATTTCGCGGCGGAGAGTCATGTCGATCGTTCGATCCACGGGCCGATGGATTTTGTGCGCACCAACATGATGGGCACGGCCACGCTCCTAGAAGCCAGCCGCGCACATTGGAAGGCGTTGCCCGACGCGGCGGCGAAGGCGTTTCGCTTCGCGCATGTGTCGACCGACGAAGTGTTTGGTTCGCTTGGCCCGACGGACGCGAAATTTAGCGAGACATCCCAGTACCAACCGAACAGTCCGTACAGCGCATCGAAAGCCGGATCGGATCACCTCGCTCGCGCATACTTTCACACCTACGGCATGCCGGTGATGGTGACCAATTGCTCGAACAATTACGGTCCGCGCCAGTTCCCGGAAAAACTCATTCCGCTGATGATCGTTAATGCGATTGCCGGTAAGCCGCTGCCGATTTATGGCGACGGGCAACAGATTCGCGATTGGCTGTACGTGGGAGACCATTGCAGCGCGATTCGCCGTGTGCTTGAAGCCGGCACGCCGGGCGAGCTTTACTTGGTGGGCGGTGACGCTGAGAAGCCGAACCTTGACGTCGTGCACACGATTTGCGCGGCGCTGGCGAAGCATCGTCCGGGTCAGGACTACACGAAGCAAATTACTTACGTGACTGATCGGCCGGGGCATGACCGCCGCTACGCGATTGATTTCTCAAAACTCGAACGCGAGCTGGGCTGGCGTCCGTCAGAGAGTTTCGCCACGGGCTTAGAGAAAACCGTGCGCTGGTATCTCGACAACGCTGAATGGGTCGCGACCGTGCAATCGGGCGACTACAAAGCATGGGTCGAGAAAAACTACGGAGCGCGCGCATGAGCGGCGGCACATCCATTCGTCGCAAGGGCATCATCCTTGCGGGCGGGTCCGGCACGCGACTGCATCCGGTGACGCAAGCGGTGTCAAAGCAACTGATGCCGATCTACGACAAGCCGATGATTTATTACCCGCTGTCGGCGTTGATGCTCGCGGGCTTGCGCGACATTTTGATCATCTCGACACCACAGGACACGCCGCGTTTTCGCGATCTGCTCGGCGACGGTTCGCAGTGGGGATTGAATTTGCAATTTGCCGTGCAGCCGTCGCCCGATGGGCTCGCACAGGCCTTCATCATCGGTCGCGACTTTATTGGCGATGATCACGCGGCGCTGATTCTTGGCGACAACGTTTTCTACGGTCATGAGCTGCAACAACTGCTGGAAAGCGCGCATCACCGCGACGAGGGCGCGACGGTGTTTGCGTATCCCGTGAGCGACCCTGAGCGCTACGGCGTGGTTGAATTTAATGCGAGCGGTCAGGCGGTGAGCCTCGAAGAAAAGCCGAAAGTACCGCGCTCGCGTTACGCGGTCACAGGCGTGTATTTCTACGACAACAGCGTGGTCGAAATGGCAGCGAATTTGAAGCCGTCGGCGCGTGGAGAACTTGAGATTACGGACTTGAATCGTTTGTATCTTGAGCAGGGTCGATTGAGTGTTGAGATCATGGGCCGCGGCATGGCGTGGCTCGATACTGGCACACACGATTCGCTGCTCGAAGCGGCGCAATTTGTGCAAACCATCGAGCGTCGACAAGGACTCAAAGTGTGTTGCCCAGAAGAGGTGGCGTATCGCCAAGGCTTCATTGATGCCGCGCAGTTAGAGCGATTGGCGGTGCCGTTGGCGAAGAGCGGATACGGAAAGTATCTGCAGGATGTGTTGAAGGAACAGGTTTTCTGATGGGTACCTCTATAAATTCGTTTTTCGGGCGAATTGCGTCGTTGCGCGGTGCTCGCAATCCTCATGTACCAGAGCGTACATTCCGGTTGCTGTGCGCCGCGCGCCTAGCACTTCATCCCGAAAATTCGAATTTATAGAGGTACCATGATGAAGGTGGTTAGAACGGCGCTGCAAGGTTGTTTAATCCTTGAGCCACAGGTGTTTGCCGATGATCGCGGCAATTTTTTCGAGAGCTTCAACGAGCAGAAGTTTCGCAACTCCACGGGCGCGATGTTGAAGTTCGTGCAGGACAACCAGAGCTACTCGAAAGCGAAAGTGCTGCGCGGGTTGCACTACCAAATTGAACAACCACAGGGGAAATTGGTGCGCGTCGTGTCGGGCGCGGTGTGGGATGTCGCGGTGGATTTGCGGCGCTCATCCCCCACGTTTGCGCAGTGGACTGGCGTTGAACTCAGCGCCGAAAACCAACGCATGTTTTGGGTGCCGCCGGGGTGCGCGCATGGCTTTGTGGTGACTGGCGACCACGCCGTTTTTCTCTACAAAACGACCGATTACTATGCGCCGCAACACGAGCGCACGATTGCGTGGAATGACCCGGCGCTGGCAATCAAATGGCCGGTCGATGAACCGCAGGTGAACGCGAAAGATGCGGCCGGATTGATGTTCTCAAAAGCGCCAACCTACGCGTGAAGCTGCTCATTACCGGTTCGCATGGGCAATTGGGACTCGCGCTACAACGACGTCTCTCGTCGGAGCACGAAGTCGTGGCTGTGGGGCACGCGGAACTCGATATTTCCGACGCAGCGGCATGTATGCGGACGATTGCGCAATTGCGACCCGATGTTGTGCTCAATTGTGCGGCGTACACAGCGGTTGATAAAGCAGAAACCGACTGCGGGGCCGCGTTTGCGATTAACGCGTTGGGCGCAGAAAACATTGCAGTTGCATGCGCCGCAAATGGCGCGTTTCCAATTCATTTTTCAACGGATTACGTGTTCGATGGCACGGCCACAAAGCCTTACGTCGAGACAAATCAGACGAATCCGCTGGGCGTTTATGGCCAATCCAAGCTACAAGGCGAACAGGCGGTGGCTGCTGCAAGCACGGCGCATCTGATTTTTCGTTTGAGCTGGGTCTATAGCAATGATGGCGCGAATTTTTATAAAACCATGCTGCGATTAGCCGCCGATCGACCGGTACTGCGCGTGGTGGCCGATCAATTCGGCGTGCCAAATTACACCGGTGACCTTGCGGAGGCGATTGCGACAGTGTTGTCTCGCTCGCGTGGGGAACTTGAGCGCTTGAGCGGCCTCTATCACCTAAGCGCGCGTGGCGCGACGAACTGGTGCGAATTTGCGCGGGCGATTATGCAAGGTGCGGGGTTGGCGACGGTGGTTGAAGCCATTGGCACCGTGGACTATCCGACGCCGGCAAAGCGACCTGCATATAGTGTTTTGGATAGCGCAAAGTTTAATGATGCGTTTGCATTCGAGAACACGGATTGGCG
Organism: Casimicrobium sp.; assembly: GCA_036733505.1. Classification (GTDB taxonomy): domain Bacteria; phylum Pseudomonadota; class Gammaproteobacteria; order Burkholderiales; family Casimicrobiaceae; genus Casimicrobium. Next base: position 9,157 of record DAINAJ010000067.1, on the reverse strand, counting down.
GCAGGGCTTGGCACGTTGCCTCGCTTCTCGCTAACGCGCGTAGTCTGGCGGCGCTGCCAAATTGATGAACTGTAGAAATTGATGGGATTGATGATGTTTCAACGATGGCTGATTGCTTCTGGGTTGGCACTTGGTTTCGCCACATTGCCGTTAGGTGCGTCCGCGACGCAAGTGCGGAGCATGCCGCCAGCGGCGGTGGAGCACAGCAAGTCTGCTGCGACCCAGCGCTTCTTGGGCGCTTCAACCGCTTCGCATCGAGTGAACGCGTCAGCTTGGAACGATCCGCGCATTGAGCAACAAGAGGCGGCACCTGCGAACACCAACGGCGAGCGATCAAAGGCTGCGCAGATCGGCTTTCCGCGCGAGATTCCTACCTCCGCGCAGCAAATTCCGCTGACATCACTCGCGTGGGAAACACTGGCAGATTCGAGCCGAGTGGCGCGTATATCGGTGTCTGCGGATGATGCCGCGGGGTTGCGAGTGGCCTATCAGGTGAGCGGTCCAACCAACGCGATGACATTGCGTTTTGCCGGGGAGGGACGTGACGAAATTTACCTTGGCGACATGCGAAGCGATGGCGCACTCATTTGGTCGCCGGTGCTGGAGGGCTCTATCGTTACCGCCGAAATTCAAATTGCTTCAGGATTTTCACCCGAGCAATTTTCGTTGCGTTTCGATTCGCTTTCGCACTTAGTTAAGGTGGGGGCGTCGTTGGGGCAAAAAAACTCGCTTGACATAGGTAAGGCTGGTTCATGCAACCGCGATGTGGCCTGCGGGGTTGGGTCCGACGCGCTGCTCTCCAACGTTGCCAAATCGGTGGCAAAGATGGTGTATACCGACTCCGGCGAGACCTGGGTTTGCAGCGGCACCTTGCTGAATCCAGCGGAGGGGGTCAGTGGGAACTTTCTCTACTCTGCGGCGCACTGCATCAGCGATCAGGCAGCCGCGTCGACACTCAACACGTACTGGTTTTTTGATGCCGTATCGTGCGGCAATATAGCTACTCCGCCGTATCAGTTGCTTACGGGTGGTGCTACCTTGCTGATGACGGATGTAACACTTGACGGTACGCTGTTGAATCTGCGACAAACGCCACCCGCAGGAGCGGTACGCGCGGCGTGGAATGCAACTGTGATTCCTACAGGGGTTCCGGTAGTCACGGTTCATCACCCCCAGGGCGACCTAAAAATGTACTCAAGAGGCACCATGCAAGGGTATGCGCGGGGGCCACAGTTCTATTCCACGGAGCTGCGGACGCAATACGAGCACGACAGCTTTATCACGGCGAGGTGGACGTTAGGCACCACGGAAGCAGGTTCGAGCGGGGCTGGCATTTTCACCGCCAACCCAACCCCATCAGCGGGCTACCCAAACGGCTACTACGAACTGCGTGGCGGCCTAGAGGGCGGAGCGGCCTCGTGCAACAACACCGCAGGCATTGATCGCTTCTCGCGATTAGATCTGCTCTTTACTAGGCTAGCCCCCTATATTTCTCCTGCGTCGATCATTCCCGCCTCCAACAGCGCCGTTGCGACAATGGTCGAGTACTACATGCCGCAGTACGACTACTATTTCATGACCTCACGCGAGAGCGAGAAAAGCTCGCTCGACACATACCGTGACAGCAACGGCAATCCATGGTTCTACCGCACAGGCTACTGGTTCAAGGTTGATCCGTTTGCTTCAAGTACAAAATCATCGATGAGCCGATATTTCGTTCCGGGTGTAGCGCGCGGCGGCTTGCGTGGTTCGCACTTCTACACCGCGCTCAACACCGACAAACAGTTGATCACCAACTCAGGCAAAGAGCGATTCGCGGCCAATTGCGCTGGAGTCCCTGACGGCTTTTTCTGCAACGAAGGTATCGATTCGTACATCGCGTTGCCAATCGGGACTACGACTGCGACCGCCTGCTTAAGCAATGAGCAAAAAGTGTTTCGCGTCTTCCGCGACAATCCGCCGTTTGTGGACGACGCGAACCATCGCTACTTGACCAACGAGACGATGTACAACTACATGGTTGCGGATCAGCGCTGGCGCGGCGAGGGCGTTGCCTTCTGCGCCGCTCAATAGTCGCCGAGGAAAATCTCGCGCACGGCTTTTGCCGTGCGCGACCTTTAGAAGCGATAGTCAGCCGCTACGCGGTCGCCGAGTGCGACGAGCCCCGCGCGAATCACCACTGCGTTCCAACCAAAGGTCACGCCACCTAGATCCGGGTCGTTCCGAAAGCGGGCGAGCGTGTTCAGCGGTTCCTCTGACGAGACAACGCCGGTGCGCTGATCGGTAGTGGTCACCTGACAGCGAACGCACGGCTTTACGAGCTTGAGCGTCACTTCGCCGACTTGCAACGTGTCGACGAAATCTTCGTCCCATGCTGGCAGCCCGTCGACCACGACGTTTGCGCGAAAGCGATCCATCGTGATCGACGCACCCCAACTGCCGCCAATACGACTCTGCAAATCAGCAAGCGAAGCAGTGTTCGTGACGAGCAAAGGGTAGCCGTCGGCGAAGAACGTATGCGCGCCCGAGTCGCCGGCGTACCTCGTGCTGCAATCTCGGCGAAGCGCGTCATTGAAACGCACTAACCTCACGTGTTGGTTGCCAAAACCTAAGACGGCAGCGCACCAACGCGCGGCGTCGTCACCTGCGTCGAGCGCAATCGTCTCGTGGCTCCAGACTTGCACTTTGATGAGGGCCGATGCTGGCGGTAGCGGCGCCACAATGCTTCCGTGGCCGTCGACCGATAGACGCAACGATCCGTCGGCTAGCGCTTGTACATCAATGGTCGCCATCAACGGGCACTCGCGCTGCGTCACGAATCGCGAGGGTGTATGGCGAATGTCCACCAACATCCACTGCCGATCATGTTGCAGTCCGCTGGTCAAAACCGCCCCGGACGTATGCGAGACTGCGCGCCCGCCCTTAAGCGGATAAGAAAAAAGCCCGGCGACTTTCAGGTCGTACGGGCTTTCTGTGTGGCTCATGTTGTGCGTGTTAGTTCGACTTCAGACCGGAGGTGTATTCCGATAGAGCTTTGATTTCGGCGTCGCTAAGCTTGCCAGCAATCGCCATCATCATCTTGCCGGTTGGGTTCGCGTCTTCTTTTGTCGCGGTGCCACGTTTGCCCGCTTTGAACGCTGTTAGTTGTGCGAGCGTGTACTCGGCATGCTGGCCACCGATACGTGGATACAGCGCCGGGATGCCAGCACCCGTTGGCGAATGGCAGCCAGCACAGGCCGGAATGGCACGCGTAGCGTCGCCACCGCGGTAGAGTTTCTCAGCCGTTTTGGCGAGCTTTTCGTCTTTGGTGCCAATGGTGCGACCGGGTTTCGCAGCGTAATATGCGCCGAGATCTTTCATGTCGTCGGTGCTCAAGTTTGCGGCAAACCCCTTCATGATCGCGTTATCACGTTGACCGGTCTTGAAATGCTGCAATTGTTTTGCGATGTACTGGGCGCTCATACCCGCCAAGTTTGGCTGCGTAGGCACCGGGCTTTGGCCATCTGTCCCGTGGCAACCAGCGCACACGCCGGCTAGCGCCTGACCTTTTGCTGCGTCAGGTTTGCGCGCGGCTTTTTGTTCGGCGGCAACGGCGGGGAGCGCTGTCGCGAGGAGCGATGCGACGAGTAGAGCTGATGCGGAGAGGCTGCGAATTGTGATCATGACCGAAAAAGGCGGTAGGTTTATCCGGCTGGCGCACAGGTTAGTTCGCCATAACCGATGGTGTGGGACCATTGACAACCTAAAATTATAACTTTTGCGAGCCGCCCGAATCATGAACGCTAAGAGTGCCCCTGTCCGTCGGCCGCCGCTGCCCGCCGAAGCCCGCCTGGAGCGCATTCCGCAGTTCGCAGGCGCCGTTTTCGAAAAATCCGTTGTCGACCGTGAGGGATTGCCGTTCATCACCGGTCCTGAAATTGCGTTTGCTGGACGCTCGAACGCGGGCAAATCGAGCAGCATCAACAAGCTCGCGGGTCAAACCAAGCTTGCGTACGCTAGCAAAATGCCCGGCCGCACGCGCGAGCTAAATTTCTTCCCACTACGCGCTGGCGGTTACTTGGTGGATTTACCGGGGTACGGTTTTGCGCGTACACCGCGTGACAAGCAGCGCGTCTGGACCGGCGTAATCGAACAGTATTTTCGGGAACGCGAAGCGTTGCGTGGCGTGGTGTTGGTGCTCGACGTGCGCCATGCGCCGACTGATTTGGATGTGCAGTTCGTGACGTGGTTGGGGGAGTTGGGCGCTGATCGCCCGCCAGTTTTGTGGCTTCTAAATAAAGCGGACAAACTTACCCAGAGCGAACGCATGAAGGCGCGAAACGCCTTTTGCGAGCAGACGACAGGCATCGTAGGGCCGGATGACGTGATTGTTCTTTTTTCAGCGCATTCAGGCCTGGGAATGAAGGAGTGCGCGGCGGTGTTTGCCGAATGGTTGACGCCGTTTCCTGAGGATGAGCCTGATGCGAGCGCAGCATCTGGGTCCGACCTGCCCGCAGCGGGTTGAGCGCAGGAGTCGAAAAGAAAAAAGCCCCTGGTTGACAAGCAAATCAGGGGCTTAATGCCAACAGAAACCTGTTAAGCACCCGTTCAGGGAGATGAAACGGGAGACGAATCGTCTGTTGCATAATTTACGTCCTAGACAAAATATTGTCAAGAGAAATTCTTGTTCAACGTCGATTTCCGCTCGCTATACGTTCGAGGCGGCTCACCTGTCTTATAAACGTGGCGGCTTATTGTGCTCATGGTGCGAGGGTTTCGATGACCGACTGTCCTTATGTCGGTAATTTGTCTATGACAAATTAAGATTCCATTCGTCGGTAACCCACTGCTTCCGCCAAGTGCGCAGTCGAAATTCGCTCACTTCCCGCGAGATCGGCGATGGTCCGAGCGACGCGCACAATCCGGTGCTGGGCACGAGCCGACAAGCCTAAACGAGACGTGGCTTGTTGCAATAGGCTCTCTCCGTTTGCATCTAACGAACAGTGAGTGTCCACTTCAGGTGAAAACAAGTCGGCATTCGCTTTCTGCTGGCGCGCATGCTGACGCTGGGTTGCTGCGATCACACGGTCTCGAACGAGCGCAGACGCCTCGCCATCTGGTGCCGAACGCAGCGCGTCGGTTGGTACCGACGGCACGGTGATTTGCAGGTCGATTCGGTCGAGCAGTGGACCGGACAGTTTGCCGCGGTAACGCGCCACCTGATCGGGTGTGCAGCGACATGGCTTTGCTGCGATGTTCGCGCCAAGGTATCCATCGGGGCATGGATTCATCGCGGCAATGAGCTGGAAATGACTTGGGAAGGTCACCTGCCGCGAAGCACGAGAAATGTGAATCATTCGACTCTCTAGTGGTTCACGCAACACTTCCAAAACTCGACGGTCAAACTCTACGATCTCGTCCAAGAAAAGCACACCAAAGTGAGCGAGCGAAATTTCGCCTGGTTTGGGGTCGCTACCTCCGCCCACCAGCGCCACCGCGCTGGCCGTGTGGTGTGGAGAGCGCACTTGTCGATGCCCAAAAGCTTCGGCTTTGAATTTCCCGACGAGCGACAACAGCGCTGCGCTCTCGATCGCTTCGTGTTCCGTCATCGGCGGCAAGATGCCCGGCAAGCGTTGCGCGAGCATACTTTTGCCAGTACCCGGCGGACCCATCAACAACAGGCTGTGACGTCCAGCTGCGGCAATTTCAAGCGCGCGCTTCGCCTGCGATTGACCTTTGACGTCGAGCAAATCGGGATAGGCGAAGTCGACTGGTGCATCGTTTACTTCCGGCGTTGCGAGTTGATTGCGACCAGCAATAAACGCAGCGACCTCGAGTAGCGTTTTCGCGCCCAATACGGTCGCGCTGCGGGCGCGCGCGGCTTCTTCGGCAGATGCTTGCGGAAGGATGATGGTATTGCCCGACTTCGCTGCGGCAATCGCCATTGCGAGCGCGCCGCGCACATTGCGTAAGTCGCCGTTTAGCCCCAGTTCACCCGCAAATTCCACATCTTTGAGTCGGGCGGCTGGCAATTGCCCGCTTGCTACCAAAATACCAATCGCAATCGGCAAATCAAAGCGCCCTGATTCTTTCGGAAACTCTGCTGGCGCCAAATTCACCGTGAGCTTTCGCATCGGAAATTCGAAGCCGGCGGTCTGAATCGCGGCGCGCACCCGGTCTCTAGACTCGCGCACCTCGACGTCGGGCAGACCAACTAGGTTAAACGCAGGCAAGCCGTTGGCGATGTGCACCTCAACGGTGACCAACTCTGCGTGCAATCCGGCGAGAGCGCGGCTGTAGGTTATGGCTAATGACACGATGAACGCCTCGGCTGTGACTTGGCAGATGTAATACTGTTTAATCATACAGTCTATTTGGTCTGCGCCATACAGGCAGAGTTGTCTGAACGTCAACTTCAGCGCCAACGAGCGCGTTCTTGTGATGGCACCTCTCGTCGCCCTTGGAGCATTTGCATGACGCTTTTTCACCGCCCAATTTTTCGCATCACGGTTGCGCTCGCAGCGAGCGCGTTTGCTGTGTGCGCCGCTTGGGCGCAAGCCCCAAGCCGCGTTGCTCGGCTTTCCGATTTTTCTGGCGAAATACAGCTCGCCAACGAGCGTGAAGATTGGCACCCGATTTCGCGCAACTTTCCGATCACCTCGGGTGACAATGTCTTTGTCAGCTTTGGCGGTCGGGCGGAGCTTGATGTCGGCAGCATCCAGACGTGGATCGCAGGTGGGAGCAACGTCTACTTCGATCAATTCGACGACCAGTTCATTTCAGCGCGCCTTACCGACGGCGCAATCGCGGTTCGCATTCGCTCGTTACACGGCGACGCGGTTCGAGTCACCACGGCCTATGGCGAAATTGCGTTTACGCAGCCTGGTTTCTACATCGTCAGTTCCAACACGCCGGGTTCCTACGAGTCCCAGTTTGCGCAGCCTTCGCTCAAAGTGCGACGCGGTGAAGCCCAATTTTTTGCGCCAAACCGTGCGCCTTTAGCGGTGCGGCAGGGTCAGGTACTGATGTTTGATCGCAACGAACTACGCGACAGCCGTTACTACCGCGTTCAAGCGCTGGAGAGCTTTGAAGCGTGGGCGACAAGTCGCGACGGCCGCATTGGCCGCTTCGATAAACGCTACGCGGGCGTCATCAACCCGCTGATGATCGGTGCGCGCGACCTCGCTGAACATGGCTCGTGGGCAGATAGCTACGAGTACGGTCAAGTGTGGTACCCCACCAGCGTCGCTGCCGATTGGGCACCGTACCGCTTCGGTCGTTGGAGCTGGGTACAGCCGTGGGGCTGGACATGGGTTGATGACGCGGCGTGGGGCTTTGCGCCGTTTCACTACGGACGCTGGGTTCGAGTAGGCAATCGCTGGGCTTGGAGCCCAGGCCAAAACGTCGCGCGTCCGATTTACGCCCCTGCCCTAGTCACCTTCTTCGGCGGGGACCAGTGGAGTTACGGCAACTCCGGCCCGACCTTTTCGTGGGTGCCGCTTGGGTGGAATGAGCCGTACGCGCCTTGGTACACCTACACGCCAACGTACTGGCGCGAAGTCAATCGTCCATACGTGCGCGGCTACCACACCGACAACGAGCCGTGGCGTCCACAACACTTCGTGCACACTTCAGTTCCCGGCGCAATCACCGCCGTCGCGAGCACTGCGTTCCTCGCCGGCCGCCCGGTTGCACAAAACTATTTGCGCAACGTAAACGAACGCGACTTGCGCAGCGCACCGCCTGCTCGCATGGGTGAAGTGTTGCCTCATTCCTCGCGATTCACGAGCCCTTCACAGCCGCTAGTCGTGCCTCGCGCAGGCGAACCCAACCGATTCCCTGCGTCGGCGATCATGCGTGATCGCGGGCGTGCAGATGCGCCACATGTCGTGCCAAACACGAATGTCATGCAGCCGCGAGTGATTCAAGATCCGAACCCGGTGGTTGGTCGCCGGACTGAACCCGACAACCGCAATTCGCGAATCACTGAACCGGCCATACCGATGTCTAAAGAACGTGACGGTCGATCGATGGCGCCCGGTGTCGAGCCGCGGCAAGTCCAGCCCATGCAGGCACCGCAACCGGGTTATCGCGGTGTCGCACCGCAGCCGGCACCAGTTCGTACCGCTCCCACCGCGCTGCCGCCGGCCCACTTGATTGCGCCACAACCTGCGCCCGTAGCGCCGGCTCCTTCAGCGCCTGCGCGCCGTGGGATGGAGGGCCGACCGGCGGTAGTGACTGAGCCAACGCAAATCGCTCCCGTCGCGCCGCGCCCTGTAAACGTCGTCCCTCAGCCACAGCCGCAGCATCCTCCAACGCGCCCCGTCGCGCCGCCTGCGCCAGTCGTGGCGCCGGTGCCGACGGTCTCGGCACCGGCCAAGCCGACACCAGCGCAACCGCCACAACACGACAAAGGTCGCGCTCCCGCGCTGCCCGCACAGCCGGTGACGCAACAGCAATAAAACCTCGCGGCTGCCGCACGACGCGATGCGGCTGCGCGCCCGCGGTGTTCGCCGAGCGCTATGATCAGCCAAGATGATTTCAGCGCTCTTTAAGCTCCCGCGTACTGTCTGGTTTCTCGGCGCCGTTAGTTTTCTAAACGACGCCGCGAGCGACGCGGTGTATCCGCTGCTGCCGCTCTTTTTCGCCGCAACGTTCGCCGTTGGCGCACAAACGCTCGGCATCATCGAGGGCGCGGCCAACGCGACGGCCGCGTTAATGAAGCTCGTCTCCGGCTATTTCTATGATCGCTCGCAACGGGCCAAAGGTTGGCTGGTGCTGGGCTACCTGTTGCCTGCGCTGTCGAGGCCGTTGATTGCTTTGGCCAGCAGCACGCCGGTGGTGCTTCTGCTGCGCATGGGCGACCGGGTGGGTAAGGGCCTGCGCTCTAGCCCGCGTGACGCATTGCTTGCCGCAAGCGTGGACCCAAATCGGCGCGGTCTCGCGTTTGGTTTTCATCGCAGCATGGATCACGCAGGTGCGGTGGTCGGCCCGCTCGCGGCGGCGGCGCTTCTTGCGGCGGGCTGGAGCGTGCGCGAGGTGATGCTCTGGACGCTCGTGCCCGGCGTGCTCTGTGTGCTGCTCGTGCTGATGTTGCGCGAACCCACTGGGCTCGCTGTAAGTGCCGGAAAAATCGAGTGGCAATGGAAAACGCTGCCCGCGCCACTCAAACGCTATC
>DAINAJ010000066.1:0-16203 GCA_036733505.1 Casimicrobium sp. | reverse complement strand
ATTTGGTCGGAACGCCCGATCCGTCGTTGGCGTTGAAATCCGGGCCCCAGTCGTAATCAAAGGTCGGCATGATGAAGTTACTCGGGAGCGTTGCGGGAATGCCCGGAATGGTCGGGAAGCCCATCGACGCTTTCGTTGCGTCGACCAGTTCGCCTTTGTCCAGACGTGGCCACACGCTGGGCGGCGGCGCGACGCCCTTCATCACCCAGTTGCGGAAATGTTGACGCAGCGCGTTTACGGTTTGAATGTGTGGCATCACGTTAGGCGCGAGCACCGCGGTACCAAAATTGTTCCCGGGACAATTTGGCGCCGGAAGCGTGCTGCCCGCAAGGCTCGCGTTGAACATCGTGTTCGGCGTCGGCACGACATAGCCACCGTGATTGCTACTCGCGATGTAGTAGCGGCGCACGTTGTCGGGAAGCGGAATGTCGGCCTTGCCGTCGGTGCCGACCCATTCGGGCGTGAGCTTTAAGGCCCACACTTCAGCCGAACCAAAATGCTCGATGACTTTCGGACACGTTTTGGTGGCTGTGCAACGATCCAAAATCCCGCGCTCGGGCAATTTGCGCACTGTGTCTGGCCACGGCACCCACCATTGTGGGCCTTCGCTGCCGGCCTGATAAAGCTCCAACACGCCGTCTGCCTGCGCCCAGCGGAAGTTAAGCGCGATACGCCGCCCGGCAATGATTGGCCAAGCACCGTCGTGCACTTGGCGGCCCGCCTCGTCTTGATTGAAGCCCAAGTGAATAAAGCCGCGAAGATAGTTGCCTGACTGCGAATTGCCGCGACTGATGACGTGTTCGATTTTTCCCGCGAGCGGGTTGGCGGTGCCGAAGTCATCCTTCGCTTCATTGCGGAAAAACGATGCCACATCACGAAACGCCGCGAAGCCGATCCCGAGCACCGGTGGGTCTTGTGCCGTGAAAACGACTTGATACAAGAGCTTCGGGTTGAAGCCATTTTTCAAGCAAATCTGTGTGGCGTCCGGAGTGCCCGGAAATGGATTGGCCGCGTCGCATTTGGCCCATGCCCAGTCGGACGACGGCATCACGGAATCAATGGTGACTTTGCCGCCCACGGTTTCGTGTTTGACGACGGTGAGCGTTGCTTTCTTTGTGTCGAGGTCAAACGGCTTGTACGGCAGTGGATTGACTTGCACCATCAGCGGCTGCGAGTTTGGGCCGCTGCGGTTGACGATGCGACCCAAGACTTCTCCGCGGATCGGCGAGCCGTCCGCGTTTTTCGCTACGGGTACGATGACAAATTCAGCGCCGGGTTTGTTGTACGCGGTGTTGCCAGCGTTCTCGCCTTGCCAACCGCTGCTGAGCCCGACGTCGCCCACGTTGCGCTCCGCGGGGACGATCGTGAGCCGCCCACCGCGATTAGGAACGTCGTGCCACATGAGGCCGCTCATCTTGGCCGGATCGGACGGCATGATGAGCTGAAATGTCGAGACGTATTCCACTTTGCCCGCCGCGTTTCGCGGCGCCAGCGAAATGTCTTGGATGATCGCGTTGCCCGGATGCTTTGGATCTAGCTCGCCGTAGGCGCGACCGCTAATGCGCTTGATCGCGCCCGCAGGGCCGGTGGCTGCGAGCGTGGTGTCGGGATCGAGCGTCGACTCGATCACGATTTTAGTAACGCGAGCGTCAACGATCGTCACCCAGAGAGCGGCCGCAATCGCACCGATCACAAGCGTTCGCGACGCACCAACGCAACATCTAAATGAACCGCTCACAAAGCACCCTCGCTGACTGAAATTGAGCAGCGAGTTTAAGGTGCCGTGCGGCGTCACCTCAATGGGCGACGCACGCACTCGTTTCATTTATCGCTCAATAATGATTTTCTAGAGCGAGAAGCGCGCAAACGGCGTTATGCCGCCAATGCATTTTTCATGCGTGACTAGCGTAAGCGGCGCAGGGTCAGGCTTCCGACAAACGCCACGAACAGCAGCAGTAGCGCCAACGATCGCGCGTCCATCGTCGGAATAGAAACCGCATCGTTGTCGGTCACATAGACTGGAATTGCGGCCATCGCTCGCGCGTTGTAGAGCGGATCAGCACTAGCGACGGTGATCGCGAGGCTGCTGATACGAAGGCCCTCCGGAACATTGTTGTTAATCGCGGTGACTGTTACAACTTGAGGGACGTTCCAGTTGGCGGGCGTAAAGGTGACCGTGGCTGGCGAAACCGTGAAGTACGGCCCAGCCGTCAGCGTGAACACAACGTTTGCGGTGGGCTGCGAAGTTAGCGCAAGCGTGACAGTGCCGGTGTTGCCGCCTTCAATCACAGCGACCGCTGATCCGGCGCTTTGTACGGTGGTTACACCTGCGTTGTCGTTATCGGTGATGTTGGCAGCAACGCTCGGTACGGCGAACGCGTTGTACAAAGCGTCTGTGCTGGTTACGGTGAAACCGACGCTGCCGGTATGCGCGGCTTCAGCGACCGCATCGTCAACAGCTGTGACGGTGACGCTCTGCGCGATATTCCAATTCGCACTGGTGAAGGTCAGCGTTGCGGGGCTAACGCTTACTTGCGCATTCGGCACGAGTGTGACGACAACGTCGGCCGTAGGTGGAGCGATCAACACGACGCTCAGATCATCAGTCGCGCCACCTTCGGTCACGTTGGTCGTGCCGCCGCTTTGCGTGACGGTGATACCGACGTTGGGGCCAGTAACCGTGAGTGGAAACCCTTGAGCGCCACCGTTGACGCCGCCGTCGACGTACGCGCCCCAGGTCGACGAGGCCACGGAAAATTGCAGCGCGTCACCCGTGATGCGAGTGCCGTTGGTGGTCAACGGAGGCGCAAACGGTCCACTGGCCAGCGAACCCGAGAGCTGAAAGTCCATCCAGTAAGTGCCTGCGGGAAGCGTCAAGTTTGCGCCCGCAGCCTCAATGGCCATGATGGGGCGCTGCGTAGTACCGCCGGACGTTTGCGTCACGCGATAGATGCCCGAAAACATCGTCGCCGTCATCCGATTGGTCGTCGTGTCACCAAACACGACGGTTGAACCTACAACGTTCGGCGCACCGTTCCAAACGCGGAAATTCATCGCGGTGAATGTGGACGTAGTCGTGGAACCGGTCTGGTAGGCGTAAACGGTGAATTTGTCGATCAACCAGCCGCCCGCCGGGACCGTGAACTGCTGCGCCAATCGAAAGCCAGAGGCGCCGGAAAAAACAGAACCGCCCAAACCAGTCATCGCCAGCGTTGTGTTCTGCAAAACGCTCTCATCGGCTCCGCCGGCGCCAGTCCCTGCACTATTGATCAATCCACTTCGTGTGTCTGACAAAATATGTGCGGCGTTGACTGACAAGTTTTGCATCGGCACCGGTCCGAAGACCGTCTTCGACGGCAGCTCCGCCGGATCAAAAATTTCCGCACTTTGACCGAACGCGACGGCGCTCAGAAGGCAGGACGCAACGATGGCGAGCGAACGCTTCAACGACATGAAATTCCCCAATATTGTTTTTTTAGCGATGCATGACGAAGTGCTTCGTGGGTACACCGCATTTCCCGACATCAATAATAGCGTTCCGGTGGGTTTGGTCAGGCGAACCGCCCATTTCGCCGGGTGCTTGGTCAACGCTCGACGCGCAACAGGTCTAAGTGGTCCTTGATCGAACCTTGCTACTGCGCCCTGCTACGATTCAATTCAAAATAGGCGTATGACATCGAACAACGCTAAAGCCTCGCGAAAGACCGTGCGTCGTCACGGCTTCTTTCTGCTTGCGGCTTGTGCCGTGTTGAGCGTGCAAGCCGCGCCCGACGAAGACAAACTCGGTAAAACGCGCGGCTATCCAATTGGAACGGCGGCGACGTGGTTCACCGATGAGTCGGTACGCGTCGGTTCCTTCACGGCGCATGGTGAGATTCCGGGGCTCTTCGGGGGCAAAGCGAACGTGATGACCGCAAGCGATAAGCCGCTGCCGCTGCCACGCGTTGCCGAGGAGCCCGCGATAAAGTGGAGCATCGGCGCAGAGCGCAATCTCACGATTGACGACTACTTGAATCGGCAACGAGTGATGGGATTACTCATTGTTCGCGACGGCAAGATCGAAGTGGAGCGTTACCAATACGATCGCGGACCACAGCATCGCTTCTTGTCGAATTCGATGGCGAAGTCGATGACGGCAATTGCGGTCGGTCTTGCGCTCGACGAAGGCAAGATCAAGTCGCTGGACGATCGGGCCGATGTTTACGCACCGAAGCTTGCGGGAACGCTGTACGGCGAAACGACGGTTCGCAATTTGCTGCGCATGGCAAGCGGTGCAAAGTTCACCGAGGTTTACGACGGCAAGGATGATCTTGCACGCTTTAACATCGCCGCCTCGCGCGGCGGGATCGAGGCCGCCGCAAAGGTCATCACCGAGCGTGAAGTGCCGCAAGGCACACGCTTTTCGTACGCGAGCGCCGAGACTGACATGTTGGGCGCGGTGTTGCGTGGCGCAACCGGAATGTCGCTCACCGAGTATTTAACGCCGCGCCTATGGCAACCGATGGGCGCCGAAACCTCGGCGATGTGGCGTGCCGATCGCACGGGGTTGGAACGCGCCGCAGGGAGCTTCAGCGCGACGCTGCGCGATTACGGAAGGCTCGGCGTGTTGCTCGCCAATGACGGCATGCGCCCTGACGATCGCAAGCAAATCATCCCGCGCGAATTTCTGTTGGATGCGACGGACGCCAAGCGCGTCGCCGCGGCGTTTCGCCCGCGCATGGCCACGCCGTACTACGGTTACGGCTTTAAGTTTTGGCTGTTTCCCGGTTCATCGCGTCGCTTCGCGTTGCTCGGCGTGTTCGGACAAATGATCTTCGTTGATCCCGCACTCAAACTCGTGATGGTGCACACCGCCGCCAACTCCACGGCGAAGTCCGGCCAAACCAGCATGGCGCGCGAAGCAGACGCGCTGTGGCGCGGTGTCGTTCGACACTACGGCGGTGCATGGTGAGACGCGCGGAAACTACTCTGACTTTGCGCCCGCCAAAAACCAAGCCCCCAGCTTCGCGCGCTCGGCTTCAGTGATCTGCGTCGCGTTGTTCTGCGGCATGAGACGCGAAACTACGGCCTGTTGATACATTGACTGCGCGTTTTTGGCGATGAGTTCAGGTGTGTGCAATTGAATGTTTTTTGAGACGACTTGCGTGTTGTGACACATCACGCAGCGTTGCTCAACGATCGCGCGCACCTCGGCAAACTTTGGAACTTCCGCGCTCGCGTTGGTTTGCGGTGCCGGGGCGATCCACGCAGCTACTGCGATGAGAATTGCGCCACCAAACGCAAAGTATTTGTACTCAATTTTGCCCTTGTGTTTCAGCACAAAGAATTGGCGAATGAGCGCACCAGCGAGCATGATCGCCACGAGCACGAGCCAGTTGTTTGGCGCGCTATAGGTCATGCTGTAGTGGTTCGACAACATTGCGAACAGCACGGGCAGCGTGAAGTACGTGTTGTGAACGCTGCGTTGTTTGGCGCGCATCGGGTGAATCGGGTCCGGCTTCTCGCCGGCCTTCATCGCCGCGATGGTTTTTTTCTGTCCGGGGATGATGATGTGAGCAACGTTGGCCGACATCGCCGTGGCGAGCATCGCGCCTGTGAGCAGAAACGCCGCGCGGCCGGAGAACAAATGGCACGCAATATAGGTCGCAACGATCACGTAAATGAACACGGCGATGCCTACGATCATGTCGCCGTTTTTCTTCTGGCCGAATACCTTGCAGATCGTGTCGTAGACCACCCAGCCCATGACCAAGTACACGAGCGCCGCGCCAATAGCCGCGCCCGATGAGCCCCACGCGAAGACGTTTTTATCGATCAGGAAGGTTTGCGCATTGAACAGATACAGCACTACGAAAAGCGCGAAGCCACTCATCCACGTCCAGTAGCTTTCCCAATAAAACCAATGGAGGTTCTCGGGCAGCTGCTTCGGTGCGACCATGTACTTCTGCGGGTTATAGAAACCGCCGCCGTGCACGGCCCACAGCTCGCCGTCGACGCCTTTGTCTTTAAGGTCGCTGGCGGTCGGTTTGGTCAGGCTGTTGTCCAGCCACACGAAGTAAAACGATGAACCGATCCACGCGATGCCGGTGATGACATGCAGCCAGCGAAGCAGAAGGTTGAGCCAGTCGAAAATGTAGGATTCCATGTGATGCTGCTTAGTCTGTGTGTGCGGATTGCCGCGTTCTCGTCAAATCAAGGATAAGCCTGCGCGGGGCAGTGGTATCGCGGCTCGCGCTGCCCCACGTACGCCGATCAACTCCCGCGATACGTCGAGAACGTCCACGGCGAACACACGAGCGGAACGTGATAGTTCCCGCCCTCTTCTGCGATACCAAATTCAATGGGAACGACATCAACAAACATCGGATCGGGCAACTTCATGCCCTTTCGCCGAAAGTGTTCGCCGACATGAAACACAAGACGATAGCGACCGCGTTTTACCTCGGCATCTTTGAGCAGCGGCGCGTCAGTGCGGCCATCCGCGTTGGTGCGAGTTGCGACCAAGAGCTTCGGCTCCGGATCGAGCGAATACAGTTCGACCGCAACGTCAGCCGCCGGGCCGCCATGTACCGTATCGAGGATATGTGTCGAGAGTTTACCCACGTTGACTAGTCCGCAATGATGTCGAGTAAGCGCAAGCGCGCGATTTCGCCCACCTGCATTAAGTTGTTATTGAACTCCATCGCGCGCGTATTGAGCTGACGCGATTTGATCGCGCCGAAGATGGCGCCTTGCGTGTTGTTGCGCGCCGCGATGATGAAAGGAAAACCAAATTTCGCAACATAAGCCGCGTTGAGCGCACGTAGTTGGGCGACGTCCTCCGCGGTCATGGCCGACAATCCTGCCGCAGCTTGCTCGCGGGTTGACTCGTTAGTGAGCGTACCCGCTGCTGCTTCTTTACCGGCGAGTTCTGGATGCGAATTCAGTAGCGCGAGTTTCTCGTCATCGCTCGCCGATTGCACGGTGGCGACGAGCGCTGCGTGAACACTGGCGCGCGAACTAAAGCCTTGGCTCGGCTTCAGCGCAAAAGCTCGTTCGGCGATCCAAGGCGAATGCTCGTACACCGCGCCAAATGCGGCGGAAAACTGAGCAGGTGTGAACTGGTTTATTTCTTGTAGCGTAGCCATCGAGCTAGAAAGCAATTTTATTTAGGAGCATCCGTTCAGCCTAAGGCTGACGCCTCAGGCCGAACGGTAATTCGCGTCGTTCAACGCATCTTAATGCGCATCCGCTTGCTTCGCTGCAGCAACGGCAGCGCTGCTGTCACCACTGGCACCGTTGAAGAACAGATTGAGCAACACGGCTGCGAGCGAGGAGAGCAAGATGCCCGATTCGATCAGCGGATGAATGCCGTGCGGCATCCATTGTTTGAAGTTTGGCGCGATTAGCGGAATCATGCCGATGCCAATCGACACGGCAACGATTAACGAGTTGAAGCGATTGCCTTTGAAGTCCACGCCCGAAAGGATGCGAATACCCGTGGCCGCGACCATGCCGAACATCACGAGGCCTGCGCCACCGAGCACGACGGTAGGCAGCGACTCGACAAGCGTTGCCATTTTCGGCATCAGGCCGAGTACGATCAAGATGACGCCGCCAGCGACGCACACGAAGCGGCTCTTCACGCCGGTTACGGCCACAAGCCCCACGTTCTGCGAAAAGCTGGTGTACGGGAAGGTGTTGAAGATGCCGCCGATAAGCGTGCCCAACCCGTCTGTACGTAGGCCGCGCGAAAGCGCTGCCTGATCGACTTTGCGATCGGTCATTTCACCGAGCGCGAGGAACATACCGGTCGATTCGATCATCACCACGATCATCACGAGTGTCATGGTGAGAATCAGCAACGGATCGAATTGGGGCGTGCCGAACGAAAACGGCACAACGGGTGCGAACCAAGCTGCTTTAGCGACTTTGTCGAAGTTCATGAGCCCCATCGCGGTGGCGACTACGCCACCGATCACGATACCAAGCAACACCGAAATGTTAGCGATGAAGCCTTTGGCGAAACGGGTGATCATGAGAATCGAGATCAACACCAGCGCCGCAATACCGAAACCCGTGAGGTCTGCATACTTTGGATTCGGCACAGAAGGCGCGAGCGACATTCCTTTTGGAATGGCTGGTAGCGCCGAGCCAGGGGATGTGGCGGCTGCGGTGGCATCGGCCAACCATTTTGCGTGCTCAGGATTGACCACCGATGGTGCTGTCGGACCAAACGGATTACCAAAAATCCAGTTAATGCCAATGCGCATCAAGCTGATGCCGATGACGGCAATGATGGTGCCTGTGACCACTGGCGGGAAGAAGCGCAGCATTCGACTGACTGCCGGTGCGATCAATATAGAAATCGCGCCCGCACCAATAATGGAGCCGAAGATAAGCTGCGCACCCGCGAGACCGGGATTGGCGTTGGCCATCGCAACCATCGGCGCTACCGCCGCGAAGGTAACGCCCATCATGACAGGCAACCGAATGCCGAACCATTGTGTCGCACCGAGCGACTGGATCAATGTGACCACGCCGCAGCAAAACAAGTCGGCGGAAATCAGCAACGCCACCTGGTCTGGTGGCAATTTAAGTGCGCGCCCGATGATCAGCGGCACGGCGACCGCACCGGCATACATCACCAGCACATGTTGAAGACCTAATGCACCGAGGCGGGGCAGTGGTAGTTTCTCGTCCACGGGGTGGACATTTGCGTCGGACATTGTGTTCCCTCCGGTAATTGATGAGTGTTGAATGCGCCGCGCTCACGGCTTGCACTTAGCAAAAAGCGTGCAATGCATGGTCAGCGCATTCAGGTGCATGCAAGCTCCCCTCCACAGGAGACTTGTATGCAGTGCGAACCGCAGTCTAAGCATGACGAGTCGTTTTCGCTATTGCGGCGGCTTATGACCCTCATTGTGTAGCTTACAAATGCGACGTAACCATTCAGGCGCGGCTAGACTTGCCAGCTCTGCGCGCCCTGCACCACAAATTCAGACCTTATGAGTTGGACCAAAGACTATCCCCGTGACTTGATCGGCTATGGGCGCAAGCCGCCTCATGCGCAATGGCCGCGACGCGCGAAAATCGCGATCAATTTCGTTCTCAATTACGAAGAAGGCAGCGAAAACTCTGTGCTGCATGGCGACGCAGGCTCGGAAACGTTCCTGTCGGAAATTTCGGGTGCAGCGGCGTTTGATGCGCGACACCTTTCGATGGAGTCGATGTACGAATACGGATCACGCGTCGGCGTGTGGCGCATCCTACGTGAATTTGCGAAACGCAATTTGCCGCTGACGGTGTTCGGCGTGGCGATGGCGCTGCAGCGCCATCGCGAGGCGACCAGCGCCTTCTGCGAGTTAGGCCATGAAATCGCATCGCACGGCAACCGATGGATTCACCATCAATACATGAGCGAAGCCGAAGAGCGCGCACAAATCGCTGCCGCCTCGAACATCATTCGCGAACTTAGCGGCGGTCAGTGGCCGTTCGGTTGGTACACCGGCCGCGACAGCCCAAGCACGAAGCGCCTAGTGTTGGAGCACGGCGGCTTTGAGTACGACAGCGATTATTACGGCGACGATTTGCCGTTTTACTTGCCCGTTGAAATGAGTGATGGCAGTGTGCAGCGCCAACTCATCGTGCCCTACACGCTTGACGCCAACGACATGAAGTTTTCGTCGCCTGCAGGTTTCGCCAACGGCCAGGATTTTGCGCAGTATCTGATCGACACGTTCGATGTTCTCTATGCGGAAGGCGAAGAGTGCCCAAAGTTGATGAGTGTGGGCATGCACTGTCGCCTGCTCGGCAAACCCGCACGCATGGCGGGGCTCATGAAGTTTCTCGATCACGTTGAAAAGCATGATCGCGTTTGGGTTGCGCGCCGCATCGACATCGCGCGTCATTGGCGCGCAGTGCATCCGTACGCAGGAGAAATGAGATGAAATTTGGCAGGGACATTCTGAAACAAGCTGATGTGCTCGCTGGCTTCACCGAGGACGCGCCGCTGATTACACGCACTTATCTTTCCAAAGAGCACAAAGCAGCAGGCGAGTACCTCATTGGCCTGATGCGTGACGCGGGCATGAATGCAGACTTCGATCCGCTCGGCAATATCGTCGGACGTTACGAAGCGGGCGTGCCCTTCGCGCCTGTAGTGATGACAGGCTCACACCAAGACAGCGTGCGCAACGCAGGCAAGTACGACGGACTCTTTGGAATTCTTTCGCCAATCGCTTGCGTGAAGGAGCTCAATCGCCAAGGTAAGCGGTTGCCGTACACGCTTGAAATAGTGGGCTTCGGCGATGAAGAAGGCGTGCGCTTTCCGGCGACACTGGTCGGTAGTAAAGCAATGGCTGGACAGTTTGACCCGGCATGGCTCGATAAGGTCGACGCCGGCGGCGTGACGATGCGTCAAGCGATCAGTGACTTCGGTGGTGACGCGAGTCTGTGGAAAGAATTGGATCGCCGCAACGAGCAACACGGTGAAGTCGTTGCATTTGTTGAGTCGCATATCGAGCAAGGGCCGGTGCTGTTGAACGAAGGATTGGCCGTCGGCGTCGTCACCGCGATTGCGGGCGCCACGCGGATGCGCCTCAACGTCACAGGACTTGCCGGTCATGCGGGCACGGTTCCGATGGGCGCTCGACAAGACGCGCTGGCTGCTGCGGCCGAAATGATTTTGTTTGTCGAGCGTTTTTGCACGGACACTGCGGGTCTCGTCGGCACGGTCGGCAAACTCTCGGTGAAACCTGGCGCCATCAACGTGATTCCGCAGGATGTGGAGTTCACGATTGATGTTCGCTCCGGCGACGATGCCACTCGCGCCGTCGCGCTCAACGCGTTCGCCACGGAGTTGCCTGCCATCGCGACGCGACGCAATGTCACCTTGGCGATCGAAACCTTGTATGACGCTGGTGCCGCGCCGTGCGATCCTGCACTTCAGAAGCAATTTGAAGTGGCGATTGCAGCGCAGGGCATTTCGCCACGCTATTTACCCAGCGGCGCGGGCCACGACGCGATGGTGTTCCCAGTGGTCGCGCCGATGGCGATGCTCTTCGTTCGCTGCGGCAACAACGGCATCAGTCATCATCCCGATGAAACGATGACTGCGGAAGACGCCGAAATCGCGACCAGCGTACTGCTCCATTTTTTCGAAAACTACAAACCTCCAACATTTGTCGCCGACAAAGCGCAACGTGTTGAGCGACCTTCCAAGCCTTTCTAATCATGACGACAGAATCCACCGCCACCACGATCGCCCAGTACGTTGACGCCCATCACGCGGATCAAATCGCATTCCTTCGCGAGATTGTCCGGGTTCCCTCCGACACGCCGCCGGGCAACAACAATCCGCCTGCAGAAAAAGCGGCTGAGCTGCTCACCAAGCGCGGCTACACCGTTGAGCGCTTCGCCGTCCCTGAGCAGCGCGTGCGTGACTACGGAATGGTGTCCGTTACGAACCTAATCGTTCGTCACAAGTTCGGCAATGGCGGCCCGACCATCGCGCTCAACGCGCATGGTGATGTCGTGCCACCGGGCGACGGCTGGAGCTTCGATCCCTACGGCGGCGAAGTGAAAGACGGTCGCATGTATGGCCGCGGCGTGGCGGTGAGCAAGAGCGACATCGCGAGCTTCACCTTTGCGCTCGATGCGCTCAAAGCAGCCGAGAAGGCCGGCGCAAAACTCAACGGAACGGTGGAGTTGCATTTCACCTATGACGAAGAATTCGGCGGCCTCGTCGGCCCCGGCTATTTGCTCGAACAGAAAGCCACGAAACCCGATTTCGTGATCGGCGCTAGCTTTAGCTACGCCATCGTCACCGCGCACAACGGTTGCTTGCAATTTGAAGTCACCGTGCACGGAACGGCCACGCACGGCTCGATGCCCGAGACGGGCCACGACGCTCTCCAAGCCGCCAACGCCATTCTCAACGCGATTTACGGCAAGCTGCCAGACCTCGGCAAGATCAAATCTAAGGTCGCGGGCATCAACACGCCAACGATGTTGGTCGGCCAGATTAGCGGCGGCACCAACACCAACGTCGTGCCTGGTAAGGTCGTGTTGAAGATGGATCGACGCATGATTCCCGAAGAGAATCCAGCAGAAGTGGAGGCGCAAGTTCGCGCGATGATCGAAGGCGCAGTCGCCGGCCGCAGCGGCATTCGTGTGGAGATCAAGCGCTTGCTATTAGCCAATGCGCTCAAACCGTTGCCCGGCCAAGAAAAGCTCGTGGGCGCGCTGCAAAAACACGGCGAACGCGTGTTCGGCGAGACGATCCCCGCGCTCGGCGTGCCGCTCTACACCGATGCGCGCTTGTATGGCGAAGCGGGAATACCTGTCGTACTCTACGGCGCTGGGCCGCGCACCGTGCCGGAATCGAACGCGAAGCGAGCTGACGAAAATTTGTTGCTGGAAGATCTGCGCAAAGCCACACAAGTCGTGGCGTGTGCAGTGGCGGAGTTGCTTTCGGCGTAGGGTGCCGGTTCACCGCACCCAAATTGATACCAACCAACGTGGATTGGGCATTTGACGCCGCCCCTAAACCACTGTTGGCCCTCGCCTACGATGGGGCTGAGTCCGAGGTTGTGGACGGTCTTGATCGCTTCGCGATAGTATTTTGCGGTTGCTCTACCTCAGCACGCGGCTAATTGCTACACCACTGACCTTCGCACGGGATACCGTCCCCATCGCCATCCATTTTCGTCCCTGGGCAATTGCGCAAAAAGTACTTGGCTTCGTCACATGAACGCATTTGCGAGCAATGCGTTCGTCCATCGCAGGTGAAACCGGCGGATTGCGGGATACTGTGCAATGTTGTCGCTTTCGCCTTCTCTTCAGGCGGGTGACCATGCCAACTGGGTGGCTGAATTACGCGCTCCTCCACCGCTGTGGGAAGCTCGGGTGCGACTTTATTTCGCGATTGGATGCGCTGATAGCCAAACCAAGCGACAGCCAACGCCGTCACAATTAGAAGCATTCGAAACATGTGCGAAATCGTATGTGGTGACACGACAATTTTGCAGCATCTAGTAGATGTCGTGTAGCTTCCAACAACTGCCGAACTTCTGCAGCCATAGGGTACGGCCATCACTACTTATCTCAACGGTCGGTCGCAGCTACGTCACTTGAATGCCTGCATCCGGGTCCCGTGTATTCGACCCGGAGCAGAGTAATGCGTGGTCGACGCTCCCCAATGAGTCCTCCGCGCGCGTCACCGCGCCATCGGGCGATTTGTGCGGGTCCCGCGTTGCCGAAGCTTGCGTTCGTAGCGATACGAAACAGGTTGGCGTGTATCAATTTGTGGTGGGTTGAAACCCACCACCCTACAGATTTACAAACCCGGCGACGAAGAGCGCGCCTCTGGCTCTACATCGAACGATAAAAAATGTAGTCGGCTTGATACTTCACTTGTGCTTCTTTGTAGTTGTCGGCTTGCGTGCACGGTAGCGCTGGCGCGACGCCACCGACGGTGGCGACGCGTTGGATGTAGGTGATACCGCTCATTGCGCCGCTGCCTTTGATTTGGTCGACCTTTACCAATTGCAGCGGGATGTTGCCTGCGCCGCCGGGAGCGATGGCGAGTTGCGTGCCGCGCGCGGTGGAGCCGTCGTTATGCGTCCAGACGGCGGGTGGGCCGGCGTACTTGCCGACTTGCTTGCCGCTGCGATCGTTCAACGCAGCGACTGGACCAATGAGCGTCCACGCGAACTGTCCGGCAGCATCAATTTTTTCGCGGCATTCGTAGGTGAGTTGACCGACGCCGACGAGCTCAGCGACAACGCCGTTGCCCGCTGGAACTTTCACCCCGGCAGGTAGCGCCGACTGATCGTATTTTGGGGTCATGGGCATCATGGGGCTGCTGGTGCAGGCAGCGAGCAGCGAAACCAACGCTGAGGTGGCGAGCGTAGCGACGAGTGGGGGGCGTGTCATGAGTGTGCTCCTGGAAGATTAGTACGTGGCGAATCGAGCCGAATAGCGAGCGCGAAACGAGCGCTGAACTTCTATACGCAGACGGCGTGATTTTGGTTTTGGCGAAGCGCACGTCGTGAAGCGCTCGCTGGCTGAACCGAGCCAATGCTCTGCGTCGTAACGTTTTCAGCCCGATGGCAACGCCGCCTAACGCGACGGCCTCGTACAGCGAAAAAATCCGAACGTCGATTCAGCTTTTGCAGCCCAGCAACTGCTGGATGGCCGCTACAGGCAGATTTTATAGTGAGTCGACTTATATAGAAAAATGGCTACAAACGCCACAAGCTGGTCGCTCACGCAATAAAGCTGTTACTTCGACGCTGGCGATTTCGCGGCTGGCTCGGCCCACAGTGCGTCCCAGCCCGATTGACCCAAATTCTCTAGCGTCGCGATGTTGTTGCTTGCGATTTCCAGCTCGTCGGGAAACGCGGCCACGGCGCGCTCCACGCTGTCTTCGCGCAGCAAATGCAATATCGGAAACGGGGCACGGTTGGTGTAATTGGTGATGTCGTCGGGCTCGGTGCCTTCGAACTGAAACTGCGGGTGAAAGCTAGCAACTTGCAAGATTCCGTCGAGTTCGAGCTCTTCGAGCATGCCGTCGGCCACGTCCAGAAAATCATTGTGGTCTAGGAAATCGGTGAGCGCCTGCGGATGAATCAGCAACGTGGTGTCGATTTTCTCGGCGCTTGCTTCGGCCAACAGCTCCATCTCGCGCTGTAGATCGTCAGCCAGCGCTTCCGGCGTCGTCGCGTCGCTCACGACATAGCGAATCTGCCCCTTGGCATAGACGGCCTTCGCAAACGGACACAGATTGAGCCCGATGACGGCGCGCTCAATCCATTGCTGCGTGGCGGCGATCACGACGTCGTGCGATGCGGCGGGGGCGGTTGTTTCGGTCATTCAGTTTGCAATAGAGAAGTGGGCTAGGTGGCAGCGATGTTAGCGCCGGCGCATGCAAGTGGAAACTGCCCGGCGTCATTGCCATTCGTCAATTCTCGGCGTACCATATGCGATCGTCATAAGATTCTTCTTAGTCTATGTGCCGAATGGCAATCTTTTGCCTGAAAACGCGTCTGTAACCTTAATCCGACCTTAACGCCCGCTCCGTCCATGCTCACAAAACTACTCCCCGCTTTCTTGTTGGCCTTCGCGTCAGCGGCCGCATTCGCCCAAAACGGCATGCTCTTCGCGGTCAATGAAGGCGTGACGTACCGCACCGGCGGTGATGCCGCGAAACAGAACTACAAAAGCATTGGCGACGATATCGGCAAGCTTCTGCGCAGCAAAGTTCGCGTTGAAGTGATCGGCGAGTACGCCACGCTCGAAAAGGACTTAGCCGCAGGCACCTACGACATCGCTTTCATTCACCCGACGCACATAGCGCTGGCACCCGTGAAGAAGGGCGCTTACACGTTGGTTGCCACGTCAAAAGCGCATACCGGCTACAAAGCCTCGTTCCTCACCAATCTCCCGGCGCAGCCGAAAACGCCTGAAGAGCTCGGCAAAGTACTCGGCGGAACTGCCAAACCGCTCGGCTCGCCTGACACCAACTCGATCACCGCGTGGCTCATCCGCGCCACGCTGCGCGACGCTGGTACGGCCTCAAAGCTCAAGCAACCCGCGCTCAAGTTCACGCGTTACCAGGACTCGATTCCGTTCATGGTCACTGCCGGCTTTTCGGACGTAGCCGCGACTGCCTCGGAACCCATCGTAAAAGAATGGGTGGCCGCAGGTGGAAAAGTGCTCACGACATCACGCGCCGTTCCGATCAAAAACGTGATCGTTTCCAATGCTTTGGGAAAAGAGGCCATTGCAGCGATTCGCGCGTATTTCCTCGAACTAAATACTACGCCGGAAGGCCAAGCCAAGCTTGATCGCATTAACCTCAAGCAAGGTTTTGTGGCGTTCGATCAGGATGCATATGTGGCGCTGGCGACGTGGTTAGGGCTGTAGCTAAGCGATCACATTTCGTAATTTTGTAGAGCGCAACGCGGACCGACATCCACGAAAAATAAGCGGCTCGGAAGAGGTTTTTGACACTGATTTCACAGATCAGTCAGTTGATTTACACAGATTTTTACGACGCAACCCGCTCCGCAACCTGCACGTGCAATCTGTCTTCATCCGTGAAATCTGTGGCAAAGACTGTTCGCCTCGCCTACAACAACCGCACTCGCACGGTTTTCCCTTTGATCTTCGCCGCGCTCAAATGCTTGAGCGCGAGTTTCGCCACATCGCGGTGCACCG
>DAINAJ010000065.1:2753-16223 GCA_036733505.1 Casimicrobium sp. | reverse complement strand
CATCACGCCACCGCATTCGGCGGCACCGCAAGCGTGCCGCCCTACGGCCCTACCTATCTACGGCGTCATTCTCGCGAAGCGGGAATCCAGAAGGTGGGCGGAACAGACGCGTGGGCAACGGGTTGCCCACTCTACCCGGCTCGGATTGACACCATTTATGACGGTGAGCGCGCGAAACCAAACAGCGCAACGCCAATCGAAAGAACCGAAAGAGAGAAAGCAAACCATCCAAAGACGAGGTCGGCCAGCGGAAAACCTTGAGAATTGGAGAGGAAAATCGTCATTCCTCCGAGCGAAGCTAACGCAACGGGGAGCAGAAGCGCATAGCGCCATCTACTCTGTCGCCATAGAAACACTATGCCACTCACTATTACCGATAGCAAAACAGAGGTCAATAGAAAAACTCTGAGGTACTCTGTATCCAAGCTCAATTGACGCAAACCATCCGTCAGCCACCACGCGACGTAGAACAGCCAACATATCGCGAGCGCCCGTTCGATAGCGCGACCGATTCTCATGGCATCGGTCCGAGTGATGTCGGAGTGCCTTCGCGCTTGTAACACGAATCACAAGCTTGGAATCGTCGCTTCGAATGGCTGGTTGTCATAATGAACCCAAGCTCATTGATACACTCTTCTACGCGATTGTGACAATCATTTAGGGTGGGCCAGTAAAATGTGTTGCGCGTCCTACGATCACAACAGGAAAGTGCTTTCTTAGCGTCGTCGGCGTTGAGCGACACAAGCGTACACGTATCTCCGTTGGGTCCTTTTTCTTTGCACGTTTTTATGAAGTTGGTTGAGTCCCGGGAAGGTCCAGGGTCTCCACAGCAAGTGCCGGACGCGTCGTCATACAAGTAGGCGTGGTTGGCCACCCTTCCACAACAACTTCTCAGACAAGACCACAGCGCAAGACCTTTAGGGTCGATTGCCACGTTTGGCTTTGCTTTGACATATCCATAAGTATTCCAACCCCCGTCCAACCCAATCGGATCAGGTTCAACGTATCTACCGTTTGAGGGATCATAATCCCGGAAATAGTTGTAATGCTTCCCAGTCTCCCGATCCCGTTTCTGCCCCGGAAACGCGAGATCGAAGCCGAACAAATAGGGCAGGGTGGCCGTTCCCACGACCTGACTCAACGTATTCGGATTCTCATTCGGCGCGGAGTTTGCAGTTGCGTTTGAGCCAAACGGATCGCTGTCCCATCGCCACACGGCTTTGTTCACGGTTTGTGGGCTGGTGATGCCTGTTCCCGTGGTTGCAGCGAGCGCGGTGGACGCCGTAATCACCCGCGGCGTACCGAGGTGATCGGGGTGGACAAATCGCGACCCTAGGAGCGATTTGGTCAAATATCGGACAGGCTCAGCAAACATCCTTCTGCCGGTCAAGGACGCAGCGTCAGCGCGTGACAAACCAAGCCCATTGCAACGTAAACGCCGTGAGCGAACGCGAACACGACGGAGCCCAAGCGCGCAGGCGCGAGGGCGTGGACATGCTGGCGCCGTAAACGAGAGTTTCAACGCGAACGTCCGCCGTCGACGATGTTTGGAAGCACGTTTTGCTTCAATCTTTTTCGCGCGTTTCCGTCAATGTGCCGCACGTCGGCGATCATCCCGAGCAGCCGCCAACAACGCAGTCACGTCATAGTGCGCGTCGCGATTGATTTGTGCCTTCACGGCGTACAGTTCGGCGAGAATTTCATCGCCGTTTTCGCGCGGTGTAGGTGAGCGCGGCAACGCTGCTTCGTGCGCTTCGTTTATTACTTTTTGCGTCATTGCGAAAACTCCTCAAGCAATTCTTCGGGCGTCACAATCAGCGGTGGGTCATAGCCCCACTGACTCAGTGCGATCACCACGCGGTACTTCGCTTCGGGTGAGGCAAAGTGCGCGAAGTTCCACGTGGACAAGTATTTTGCGCCGATGAGCGTCGCGATTGCAATGTGAGCGGCGTCCTCAGGTTCCGTTGAGGGCACGATGCGCTCATCCATAAGGCGTTGCGCGAGCGATGCAGTGCCTTCAGGCGCGTCGATCAACGCCAGCGACGCGCAAAACGTCTCGCGCCGGGCTGCAGCGATGGGGTCGCCGCGCCGCGATTCGCGCAGCACCAAGTCCGAAACCAGGCCCTCAAACGTTCGCCCCAAAAAACGCCACCAAAGATGCGTCGCGATTTGCCGCGCTGACGTGATCGCATCGCGACTCGGCCGCGCGGCGAGGTACGAAATGACCGACGTTTCAACGTAGATGCGGGGTTTCATGCGGAGCATCGTAGCACGGGCGCGTGCGGGTGGAATGTCTGGGAAAAGGTTGGGAATTTTGGTGTATGGCTTTTGCCCGCTAACGACAGCCCGGCGGCGCTTGGCGGCGATTTATTGCGTTTGTTGATAAGTGCAATAAAACGGCTGAAACGACCGCCCGCTGGTCGTTGGAGGCATAAAGCTGTAGTGTGCATACGCGAAGCGTCATGCACCGGTCGCGGGCGGTGGTGGTTTTTGTTTTTGTGGTTTGGCGCGCGTGCCGCCGTTGGCATGAGTCCCGAACAATCGTGCGCGCCAAAGCGTCGTGACCGAGGGTGGGACGCTTGCGGTCCCGCCTTTTGACAGTGCCGAAGGCTGTTCAAAAAACCGATTCGTCAAACCACCGCATTCGGCGGCACCGCAAGCGTGCCGCCCTACGGCCCTCAGCGCCCTACCTTGCTTTTCAATTGCGTTTTTGGCAAAGGCGCACGATCAGACCAGTGATGCCCCCGTAAAAAACGCCGTTAAGGAAGAGCATCAGCATGGCCGAATCAAAGCCGAGAAGCTTAGACCTTATCGAGGGAACCAATGGTAGAAACACGCCCTTAAGTAGGAAACTGAAATCGGAACAAACAGCGGCAATTTGCGTGCCGGGGTCGACACCGATGCAGAGAACAAAAGCTGAGGCGTAGGCGATGAAGCCCGCAGCAATCCCGACCACGACGGCGAGAGCTGTGCGCTTTCTCATTTCTTAGCTCCTGGAGGCGCTGGCGGAGTACCAGGTCGACCGTGATACTTTGCCTCCAATTTGGCAAATGTGCCGGCGGAAAAGCCGCGGCAATTGCTCGAGAGGCTGAAGAAGTCGTATCTATCTTCATTCCCTAAGAGTCCCCGCAGGTACGCCTCTATTGCTGCGTCCGTCTTGGGGTCGGTGTAGCGATAGGAATCTGGTTCGATCGGACCGACTGAAGATCGATCTTGATAGACGTGACCTTTACAGTCCCTGAAGCACCACCCCTGCCCCGGTTTCCGCCCAAAGCTAATGCAAAACCGCTTCCCGTAAGGCTTACCGACACAGACACTTTGGTGGAGCCCACATCCTTGCTCGGGACACTTTTGTTCGGTCGCCGCAGCACCTTCAATCCAGTAGTCGAGACCGAATACGTCAGTACCTTGTATCGGCTGAGATGCGACGTACGCAAAGGTGCTTACGCCCCCATCCAAACCAATCGGATCAGATTCAAAATACCGCCCAACCGCCGGATCATAGTCCCGGAAATAGTTGTAATGCTTCCCAGTCTCCCGATCCCGTTTCTGCCCCGGAAACGCGAGATCGAAGCCGAACAAATAGGGCAGGGTGGCCGTTCCCACGACCTGACTCAACGTATTCGGATTCTCATTCGGCGCGGAGTTTGCAGTTGCGTTTGAGCCAAACGGATCGCTGTCCCATCGCCATACGGCTTTGTTCACGGTTTGTGGACTGGTGATGCCTGTTCCTGTGGTTGCGGCGAGCGCGGTGGACGCCGTAATCACCCGCGGCGTGCCGAGATGATCGGGGTGGACGTAGAACACTTCGACGTTGACCTTAGCGCTCGGCGCAGCCGGTGGCGCGGTGTTGCCGTTGGTGCCGGTGTTGTTGGCGTCTTGATTGTTCGTCGCTACGTTTCCGGTGCCGGACACGGGGCTGGTCGCGCTTGCGCCTTTCGGCTTCAACACCGCAACCGGCAGATCATCGAACCAGACGGTTTCTTCGACGAGTTTGCCGTCTTTTGATTGTCTTGGTCCTCGGGCAGCGTGATCGCCGAAATTTTGCGATCGGTAAGCGGACGCTCCGTTCGTTTTCGCAACCTGCCGATGCCGGTTCGCCGTGCCTCTCGGCCAGCTAGGCCGCCGCCGACCATTTCGAGACTCTGGAAGCGTGCCGCTACCGGAACGGTGTTTAGCGCTACTCACGGCGAACATTGATTCTGACGGGCTGGGTGAAGCATCGTGCGATTTTCAGCAGCACGCGCCTTCGAGTCAACCCCTCGGACGCCTCTGGTTCACGACGTATCGCGATATTTGCTGGCTTGCGATGTTGTAAGCCTTGAACTTCACTGTATCGTTCACATATTGCGGGTGTCGCTTCATGGGGAGCGCAAATCGGTTTGGCCTGCTTTTCTAGGAACACTGTTCATGAAACGTATTATTTTGTTTGTTCTGACCAACGTCGCGGTGGTTGCGATTTTGGGCATTGTTGCGAGCATTTTTGGGCTTAATCGCTACATCGGCCCCAACGGGCTTAATCTAGGTTCCCTGTTGGGTTTTGCCTTGGTGATGGGCTTCACGGGCGCGATTTTTTCGCTCTTGATTAGCAAGCCGATGGCGAAGTGGACAATGGGCCTGACGATAATCAACGATTCGCAAGACCCGACGCATCGCTGGATCGTGGACACCGTGCGCACGTTCGCTGAGCGCGCGAAGATCGGCATGCCAGAGGTGGCGATTTACGAGGGCGACGCGAATGCGTTCGCGACGGGCGCGTTCAAGAATTCGGCGCTCGTTGCAGTGTCGACCGGCTTGCTGCAAAGCATGAACCGCGAAGAAGTTGAGGCGGTTATCGGCCATGAAGTCGCGCACGTTGCCAACGGCGACATGGTGACGATGGCGCTGATGCAGGGCGTGATGAATACGTTCGTTATCTTCCTGTCGCGCGTGATTGGATATTTCATCGACCGCGTGGTGCTCAAGAACGACCGCGAAGGCACCGGCATTGGCTACATGGTGACGGTGTTTGTGCTCGATATGCTCCTTGGCGTGGTCGCGCACATGATCGTGGCGTGGTTCTCGCGTTACCGCGAATTCCGCGCGGACGCGGGTTCCGCAGAACTGATGGGCAACAGCCGCCCGATGGTGAACGCTTTGGCACGCTTGGGTGGGTTGCAGCCCGGCGAATTGCCGGCAAACATGAAGGCGATGGGCATCAGCGATTCGTCGGGTTTCATGGCGCTGTTCTCAACGCACCCACCGATGGAAGCGCGCATTCGTGCGCTGCAAGAACGTCACTAAGCGGCGCTACTGCTTAGGAAGAATGGGCCTTTCGGGGCCCATTTTTTTTGGATGTTCAGCGAGCCGCGCCATGGGGGCACGAGGCGGGAAGTGCTCGCCGTACGGATATAGCTTTTTGGAGTTAGCGACAGGCAGGTGGTCGTTCTGGCGTAATTTTTATGTTTATCGACTACACGATAAACGCGGCCAATAACCCTACACAGCAGTCGCTAGCGCCATAAAGCTGTTGAAAGCATTTCACGGAACGCGCGGAGGATTCTGAGCGCCGCGCCCGCAATGGGATAATTTTGCGGCTCGCTCGCTTTCACTTTTTCCCCTTCTTCCGAATTTCCCGCCCATGCATTTTTACGCGGTCGTCGCGCTGTCGGCATTTCTTCTCTTTCTCGTTCAGCCGCTGATCGCCAAGCAAATCCTGCCGTGGTTTGGTGGCAGCTCGGCGGTGTGGACGACGTGCATGCTGTTCTTTCAGGGCGCGCTGCTGTTGGGCTACGCGTACTCTGACGTGACGCCGCGTTGGCTTGGGCCAAAGCGACAACCGCGCGTTCATCTCGTGTTGGGGCTGCTGGCGCTGTTGACGTTGCCGATCATCGCGCCTGAAAGCTGGAAGCCTTCGGGTGGCGAGGAGCCGGTGTCGCGGATCTTGATGTTGCTGGCGGTGACGATTGGCTTGCCGTATGTACTCATTTCCACCACGAGCCCGCTGATTCAGAGCTACTTCGCGCGGCTCAATCCGGGGCGCGATCCGTACCGATTGTTTGCGTTGTCGAACGCGGCCTCGCTCACGGCGTTGGTCGCGTATCCGTTGGTGATTGAGCCGTTCGTGGGAACGCGCGTGCAGGCGTACGGCTGGTCGGCGTTGTTCGCGGTGTTTGTGGTGTTGCTCGCGGCGTTGGCGTGGCGCGTGAGCCGCACGGAGACGGTATTGGTCGATGTCGGCGAAGCCGCGCCGGTGGTTGAGGTTTCGGCGAGCCAACAATTACGTTGGATCGCATGGTCGGCGGTGGGTTCGATGCTGCTCTTGGCGGTGTCGAACCACATCACACAAAACGTGGCGAGTGTGCCGTTGTTGTGGGTTTTGCCGCTGACGTTGTATTTGTTGACCTTCATTCTCACGTTCGACGGCACCGGTTGGTATCAGCGCGTTCGGTACGTGGGGCCGTTCGCAGTCGCTCTGGCGTCGATGTGTTATTTGCTCGTGAGTACGCAATTTCAGTTTGACTTGGTCGCGCAAACCGGCGTGTTTTGCCTCGGGCTGTTCGTTGTCTGTATGGTGTGTCACGGCGAACTGGTGCTCTCGAAGCCCGCGCCGGCACAGCTCACGCGGTTCTATTTGTTGGTGTCGATTGGTGGTGCGTTGGGTGCGTTACTCGTCAGCGTGGTCGCGCCATTGGTGTTTACGACGTATCTTGAGACCGCTGTTGCGCTGTTGTTCGCCGCCGTTCTGTATGTACCCGTCGCGCGCGCGTTGCGCCCCTGGTTGCGTTGGTTGGCGGTGGCGCTCGCGCTCGGCGTGATCGGCACGGGCGCGTGGTCGGTGCGCGACGAGCATAAAAACACGTTGGAACTTTCGCGCAATTTTTACGGCGTGCTGAAAGTCAAGGCGTACGACGAGCGTGATAGCGAAAACTACCTCGTGCGTCTCGTTCACGGCGCGATCTTGCATGGCGAGCAATATCCGCATGAAAAATGGCGCAAGGAACCGACGACGTATTACACGCCGACGTCGGGCTTTGGCCGCGCTGTGAATTTGCAGCGCGAGCTCGCGCCGCGCAGCAACAACACGCAGCGTATTGGGATGATTGGGCTCGGAGTGGGCACAGTCGCGGCGTATTGCCGTGAAGGCGACATTTGTCGTATCTACGAAATCAATGTGGAAGTCGAGCGCTTGGCGCGCAAATGTTTCACCTACCTATCGGATAGCCGGGCGAAGCTGGATGTCGTGATTGGGGACGCACGCTTGTCGCTTGAGCGCGAGGCGAGCAATCAATTCAACGTGCTCGCGGTGGATGCGTTTTCTGGGGACTCCATTCCGATGCACTTGATCACACGAGAAGCGGTGGCGGCGTTCACTAAGCAAGTGCAACGCGACGGTATCGTGGCGTATCACGTGTCAAACCGGTTCCTCGATTTGCCGCCCGTGCTCGCGGAAATGGCAGCGAAAGAGGGGTTGGCGGGAGTGGTCGTGGAAGACCCATCGCAGACGAACAACAGTTTGCATTCGGCAAGCACGTGGGTGCTACTGGCGCGTTCAGCGGACGTGTTTAAGTCGATGGACGCCGTAACGGCGAAACCGCTGGAACGCACGCCCGGCGCGCCGCTGTGGACGGATGACTTTAACAACTTGTTGTCTGTGGTGAAGTGGAAGCGCTGAGCGGCGGAGGCTACAGTCAACGCGTTTTTAGGTAGGCGACGACTTGGCGTCGCGGCGGGGGGCTAAGCGCGGCCAAGTCCGCGCCTACAAGAAGAATGCTGTACAGGTAGGCGACGACTTGGGGTGGCTGCAAGCGTTACGACGGGTTCGCCGCCAAGCTCGCGTCCACCGCG
Source organism: Casimicrobium sp. (assembly GCA_036733505.1). GTDB lineage: Bacteria > Pseudomonadota > Gammaproteobacteria > Burkholderiales > Casimicrobiaceae > Casimicrobium. The sequence continues at coordinate 8,396 of DAINAJ010000065.1, read as the reverse complement.
CGGCGTTCGTCGAACACGAAGCAATCGCCCGTGTAGTGATCGCGTCCAATTTGCTCGAAGTAGCGCAAGATACCGCCTTCGAGTTGGTACACGTTCTTAACGCCCAGCCCTTGTAAAAACGGCGCAGCTTTTTCGCAGCGAATGCCGCCAGTGCAAAAACTGACGACGGTTTTGTCGCGCAGGTCGTCGAGCTTGTTGTGCGCCATTTCGCCAAATTCGGTGAAGTTGGTATTTCCCCAAAAAAGCGCGTTGTTGAACGTACCCTTGGCGACTTCCACATCGTTTCGTGTGTCTAGCAGCACGAGTTCTTCGCCGGCATCCAAGCGGCGCTTTAATTCTGCTGGCGGCATGAACGGCGCGGGCGCGTTCACGGGGTCGACGTTGGCCTGACGGAAGGTCACGATCTCGGGCTTGAGTTTGATTTTCATGCGCTTAAACGGCACCGTCTCGCTCCAACTTTCCTTAACGTCGAGTCCCGTGAAACGTGGGTCGTCGTCAAGAATCGCCAGAAAGCTGCGCACGGTGGTCTCCGCACCCGCGAGAAACATGTTGATGCCCTCTGGCGCGAGCAAAATCGTGCCCTTAACGCCCAGCGCTTGCGCCTGCGGCAGGATCGTGGATTTCAGCGCGGCAGGGTCAGCAATTCCGACGAATCGGTAGGTTGCGATGTTCAATATTGCGTTCATGTCCCAATTTTAATGCCGCGCTGTAGCACCGCGTTTGATTGTTCAGTGAGCGATAATTGATCAGACAAGTCGGAAGGATGAAAGCCATGAACGGACACTGGATCGATATTAAGGCGAGCGATGGCGCAACGCTTGGGGCGTATGTCTCAACACCGCCCAAAGGCACAGGCCCAGGCATCATCCTGATCCAAGAAATTTGGGGCGTGAATCAACACATTCGCGACGTCGCGGATCAATACGCGATGGACGGATTTACGGTCGTCGCGCCGGACGTTTTCTTCCGTCAACAACCGCGCGTGGACCTCGGCTACAACGACGTGGACAACCCCAAGGCGTTTGGCTTCATGGGCGCGTTGGATCGTCCGTTAGCCGTTAAAGATTTGACGTGCGCTGCGCAGGCGCTACGCGCGCATGCGGGCGTGAGCGGCAAGATTGCCAGCGTAGGTTTTTGTATGGGCGGCGCGTTGTCGTATGGCCTCGCTGCTGCGGGTGCGGTGGATGCAGCGGTGTGTTACTACGGTGGCGGCATCCAGACCATGCTGGATCGTGCCCCGAACATTACCGTGCCGATTTTGTTTCACTACGCCGAAAACGACGGCCACATTCCGATGAGCGCCGTCGATTCGGTGAAGGCCGCGTTTGCTGGGCGCGAAAATGCACGCGTCGATGTGTACGGCGGCGTCGACCACGGATTCAATTGCTGGGGGCGCACGATGTACAACCAAAAAGCAGCGGCACTGGCGCGCGGCCGTACGCTGGCTTTTTTGTCGAAAACGATTGCTTAACGGCGTGCAAATTACAGCGCACAGGCGTTTGCAGTTGACGCCTTAGCTCACTTACCCAATCAAACTATACGAATCACTGCGACAGGGGAGACCACCATGACTTACGCGGCCATTACCGGATGGGGCAAATGCATGCCCCCCGCCGTGCTCACAAACGCCGATCTGGCAACGTTTCTCGAGACAGACGACGAGTGGATTACGTCGCGCACCGGCATGAAAGAGCGCCGTATTTCGCATGTGAACGCGGTGGAGCTGGCGTACGTAGCGAGCAAACGGGCGCTTGCGTGTGCCGGTCTCCTGCCGTCAGATATTGATTTGATCGTTTACGGCTCGTGCAGCTTCGACGAAATGGTGCCGAACACGGCCTCTGCGCTGCAATACAAGCTCGCCGCGGGCAACGCGGCGTCGATGGACGTGAATACCGCCTGCACAAGCTTTTTGTATAGCTGGACGACGGCCAACGCCATGATCCGCAGCGGCGTCGTGAAGCGCGCGCTGGTCGTGGGCGTTGAGCTTATCTCGCGCTACATGGATTGGGAAAATCGCGGCGTCGCGGTGCTCTTTGGTGACGGCTGCGCGGCGATTGTCATTGAAGCCACTGAAGAGAAAACCGGTTTGCTCGCGGAGTCGCTGGGGTGCATCAGCGATGCGCGCGGCATTTTGCGTATCGGAGGTTACGGCGCGACGTACGCCAACAGCAACGTCACCTTCGGCGACATGTCGTGGACGTTCGACGGGCCACAGATTTTCAAGAAAGCAGTACAAGGCATGACCGACGCGAGCGCCAAAGCGCTCGCGAAAGCCGGCGTTGCGGCGGAAGAGATTGATTTGGTCGTGCCGCACCAAGCGAATTCGCGCATCATCGAATCGGTCGCGAAATACGCAGGCATTCCGATGAGCAAAGTGCAGCTCACGGTGCAGAAGTACGGCAATATGAGCGCCGCGACCGTGCCGGTAGCGCTCGTCGAAGCGTTAGAAGAAAACCGCATCAAACCACACGCGAAACTACTGATGCCAGCGTTTGGCGCAGGCCTCACTGTGTGTTCGCACTACGCCGAATGGGGCGACCGCATCACGCCCAAAGACGTCAGCGACGTTGAGCTAGCGCCGTGCGACAAAACCGCGTTGGAACTTGTGAACGAAATTCGCGTAGCGAAGGATATTCACGGGCGAAGTGCCGCGGGGCTCGCGGCTGCGTACTTCGTGGACAAGCAGCCTTACGGGTCGCAGTAGCGTTGCCTAGTAGATCGCCGCGCACGCGGACGCTTCGACGATTTTGAAGCGTTGAACTGACGTAGCGGCAGCGTTCGTGTCGACGACGCAGGGTAGCAACGCGGAGACACGCACCTTTATCGGTTTCCCGAGTTCGATGATGCGATCTATGTCTCCCGTAGGATCGGCGACACCGAATTGCTTGGCCATCGCTTCAATCAGTGCACGATTAAGTCTTGTGCCTGGATTCTTGCGTTGAGCTGCAAGCATCCAGCGCATAGCGTCATCGAGGGATTTTTCGCCTTTGGTTGCGGCTCGAATATCGTTGTCCCATGTTGCCGCCAGCAGCAAACCGCGCTGGTACGCGAGCTGTCCAATATCAGGATCTGCATGAAAGCCGGTGGCTACGGCGTCGTTATTCAACCCTGAGTGTTTCGATGTAGATACCTTGAGCAGTTTTGAGTTCACTTCTTCTACAAACTCGTTCAAGCTACGTTGGCGCGCGCGGAGCATCAGAACATGCGTGTAGTAATCAGTGAAACCCTCACTGAACCAATATAGTTTTGCTTGTGGTTCTTCCAATCCGCCGAAGGCTCTCGCTATCCACTGATGGAGCGATTCGTGTACCCACACGTACTCAATGTCCTCGGGCGTGTTGTTTTGAGTTACGAGCGAGGTGAAACTGTTTAAGAGTGCAGTGCCGTTCATCGAGCTTCCGCGATCCTTCTCAATCGGCAGCAGCGTCACCAGATAGTCGCCTTTTTCGGCATCACGCCAAAAGTCTCTTTGGCTGGCGACGATCTCGGCGAGCCGCAGTGCAAACGTTTCATCGTCGCGCGTCCAAGACCCGCGAATCGCAAAGGAGAGTTTGTTCTTACTCTCGCCGATTTTCTTCTCGACGATTCGGAAGTCCCCGGCTACGACGAGTGATTGCGCGAAGGTGTTGGGGTTCCAGTTGAAAGCTAAATCACGGCCATTACCGAAACTCGTCGCTATTTTCCATTCTGGAGCGAAGTTTTCGAATACCAGCTTTGCCTTTTTGGCGGTTGCACTCCACGGTACAACCCAAGTGGTGTAGCCAATCCAGTGCAAGTACGAGGGCTGCAGAATAGGGAGGTATTGGGTGCTCGCGGAAGCACGCGGTGGGGCAGAGTCAATTGCTATCAGATCGTAGCTGAGTGTGACCAGCGCGCTAGGCGGGTGCTCGACCATCTTTGAGAGCGCTGCGTGGTCGTTCGCTATAAGTTTGGATTGAGGGCTTAAAACGGTGAGGTTGGCTATTCCCTTGTCTGCGCCCTTTGCGCTTGCCCATTCACGCGGAATGTATAGCGGTGTTTTGCCAGAGGGTGAGCCTGGGAAGCTCACGGTAATGCGATAGACGGTGAACGTGCCGTCTAAGCGGCGCACTTGGTACAGCACTTCCTGCTCGCGTATTGACTCGGCATCTTCGGCCACGGGTGCGCTAGCGCAGCCCAACAATACAAGCGCCACAGTTGATGTGGCGGCAACGACCACAGCGCGTAATAAGGCGTTAAGACGGCGCATCCGTTTGCTTGTTGGAACTTGCTGGGCGCAGTTAGTGCCGCTCGTAATGCGGCACAGCTTCGCCTTCGCCGCAAAACTTGCGCAGGTAGGTGAGCCGTCCTTCAGTGGCTTTACCCGCGTTAATCAGGTCGCGCAGGGCGCAGTTGGGCTCGTGTAGGTGTTTGCAGTCGCGGAAGCGGCAGTTGCCGATCGCGTCTCTAAATTCGGGGAAGGCTTGCTGAATTTGCAGGCGCGAGTAGTGCGCCAAGCCAAATACTTGCATGCCGGGCGAATCGATGACCCACGTTTGATTGTCTTCACCCAGCGTGAAGAGGCGCGTGAACGTGGTGGTGTGTTTGCCCGAGCCTAACGCCATTGAAATCTCATTGGTCCGCTGCGCCTCTGAGCCAACGAGTGCGTTGAGCAATTTACTTTTACCCATGCCGGATTGACCGATGAGCACCGAGCGCTCGCCCATCAAGCGTTCGCGCATCGGCGCGTCATTGAATTTGGCTGAGAATGGAATGACTTCGTAGCCCATGTCTTTGTAGCGCGCGAGTGCGTTGGCTGTGGCGGCGGCTTCGACGAGATCGACTTTGTTTAATCCGATGATGGCTTTGACATTGCTGGCTTCGGCGCAGACGAGCCAGCGATTGAGGAGCTCGTCGGCGTAAACTGGCAGCGGCGCAACGATGCAGGCCACCTGCGTTACGTTCGCGGCGACCAATTTTTCTTTGAACGAATCGGCGCGATAGAAGAGAGAGGTGCGCTCGCCCACGGATTCGATGATGCCTTCTTTGTCACTTGACGTTGAAAGGCTTACCTGATCGCCGCACGCCAGCTGAATGCCGCGCCCTTTGCTGATGCAGGTGATGCGCGAACCATCGGTGAGTTGCACCACCGAATGGCGACGCTGCGTTTCGATCACTAGGCCTTGCTGCATGCGGGTTTCCGGTTTACGAGTTCAGGTGAGAGAACGAGCGACTTCGATGCGCGCGGCACAGATGAAATCGTTTAGCGAAATGCCGCCTTTGCCGTGTTCAACGTCGTGTGTGTTGAACGCGATATCAACGTGGCCGTAGCGCACGGCGAGGTCGGGGTGATGGTCGGTCGCGTGTGCGATAGCGGCGACGACGTTCACAAACGCCATCGTCTCGTAATAGTTTTTGAATGTGAATCGTTTGCTGATCTGCGCGTCGGCGAATCGCCAGCCGGGCATTGCGCGCAGATGCGATTCAATTTGGTCCGGCGTGAATGCCGCGTTGCCGTGTTGTGGTTCGGCGGGCAATTGAGCAAGCGTTTGTAGATTGACCAACATCGCTATTGCGCCTGTAAATGCGCAATGCGAATCATCGCCGGCGGATGCGAGTGATGGTACGCCGAGTAGATCGGGTCCGGCGTGAGTGTGTTGGCGTTGTCTTTGTAGAGCTTGGTCA
>DAINAJ010000065.1:0-2653 GCA_036733505.1 Casimicrobium sp. | reverse complement strand
GTCGCACGGGTTGTCTTGTTAAACCCAAATTTCTCTTCGATGTTGAACGTGCTGAAGTAGCTAAACGGAATCGAAATCACGCCAGTGACGACGGAGAGCAGGGCGACGAGTGCGACTTCGCGCAGCACGGGCATATCGGCCAGCGGAGCGGTGAAGTTCCACATCCGACTGAGTCCACCAAACAAAATTAGCGCCGACACAATCAGCCCGACCGCGGCCTCGACCTTGCCGAGCTTGCCCTTTGCCAAGGTGTAGTCCGCAGCACGCTGGTGGTCGGACAGCTCGATGCGCTCGGCAAACGGCGCCGGAACTTGGTCTCGCCATGAGGCGACGCAATTCAGATGCCGATTTAGCAGCCAGCGTTCAACGAAATAATGCAGCAACATCGCCACCATCATGGTCAAGGCGAAGGTGGTGGCGAACGAAGAGGGATTGACGACGGTCTCGGTAGGCATGCGCTGTGGGAAAATCGGATTAGCCTAATTGTTGACGATTTTGGCGAAATCGCGGCAGCTACTGCTCACCGCTCACTGTTCACCGCTCACGTTCACCCCAAAAAAGATGTCGCAAAATCAAAATCACCTCGTTTGGCTCGATATGGAAATGTCCGGGCTTGATCCCGAGGTTTGCCGGGTGTTGGAAGTGGCCGTCGTCATCACCGACAAAGATCTGAACACCGTCGCCGAGGGTCCGGTGTTGGTGATTCATCAGAGCGACGCGGTGCTCGACGCGATGGACGAGTGGAATAAAAATACGCACGGCCGCTCCGGTTTGATCGAGAAGGTCAAAGCCTCGACGATGACCGAAGACGAAGCTTCCGCGCAAATGATTGAGTTTCTCGCGCACCATGTGCCCAAAGGCGTGAGCCCATTGTGCGGCAACAGCGTGCATCAAGATCGCCGTTTTATGGTGCGCTACATGCCGAAATTTGAGGCGTACTTTCACTATCGCAACCTAGACGTGAGCACGCTTAAAGAGCTGGCCGCGCGCTGGGCGCCGGCGGTGAAGAAGAGCTTCCAGAAGAAAACCCGGCACACGGCGCTGGCCGATGTGTACGAAAGTATTGATGAGCTCAAGCATTACCGCGATCACTTCATCAAACTGCCTGTTAGTGACGAGGGGGCCGTTTGAAGTTTTGCTCGACCTGCGGCAGCGCTGACATCGCGCTGCGGATCCCCGAGGGTGATCAACGCGAGCGCTTTGTGTGTGGGGCTTGCGGCGCGATTCACTATAAAAACCCGCTCGTCGTTTGCGGCGTGATTCCTGTTTACGGCGACAAGGTGATGCTGTGTCGGCGTGGTATTGAGCCACGTTTTGGCAAGTGGACCTTGCCGGCCGGTTTTATGGAAAACAACGAGACGGTCGAAGAGGGCGCGCAGCGCGAACTCCTCGAAGAATCGCTCGCCACCGTCACGCTGGGGCCGCTCTTGACGGTGCTCTCAGTTCCCTACATTTCGCAAGTGCACATGATGTACGTCGGAACCATGGCGGAACCGAAGTTTGGCGTGACGCCCGAGAGCACGGAGATTGCGCTTTTTGACGAAACGGACATTCCGTGGAAGGAACTTGCGTTTCGTACGGTGTCTACGTCACTTGAGCACTTCTTTGCATGTCGGCGCGCGGGTGCGTTCACGCTTCTCAATGCGAAGATCGGGTAATAGCTTTTTAGCGCTAACGACAGCCAGGCGGTCGTTGTAGGCGATTTCAGACAATAGTCGATTAACGGAGAAAACGGTATGAAACTTAAGCTAGTCAGTCGTTGGAGCCATAAAGCTGTATCGCTTCTGGCGGTCATGCTCACCGTCGTTGTCGGTTCGTCGAACGTCGCCGCGCAGGACGCGACGTTTCCGGTCAAATCGTTGACGCCCGAGGTCGCGCTCACGGCCGCCAAAGCGGCGTTGGAGCAATGCCGCAAAGACGGCTTCCAAGTGGCTGTCGCCGTGGTGGATCGAGCGGGGCACGTTCAGGTGTTGTTGCGCGACCGATTCGCTGGCGCGCATACGCTCGACCTTGCGCCGAACAAGGCGTGGACCGCGGCGAGCTTTCGCATCCCAACCGCAACGCTCGCAATCGAAACGCAAGCCGGCAAACCGATGAGCGCGATTCGCGGGCATCCGAAAGTGGCGGCGCTCGGTGGTGGGCTGGTGATCGAAGCTGGCGGTTCCGTATTGGGCGCCATCGGCGTCTCCGGTGCACCGGGCGGCGAAGCGGATGATGCCTGCGCTAAGGCGGGCATCAAGGCCATTGCGGATGCGATTGAGTTTTAGTTTTTTGCGGCGAGCTTTATTACTGCCGCTTGCTAAAACGTTGTCTATCTCTCGCCACAGATTTACACAGATGAACACGGATTTTTTCTGCAATTGAATCTGTGTTCATTTGTGTAAATCTGTGGCAAAAACGTTTGTGCAGTCACACAAAGCATCTTTTTATTGTCTAACTTCATTCAGACGATATTGCCTATGAAGAAAATCGCCCACATTTTTAAGAGCGCCGCGCCACATTGGGTGGGCAACGGTTTTCACGTGAACAATTTGTTCATCTACGAGCAGGCCGCGCAGGCGCTGAGCCCGTTTTTGATGCTTGATTACGGGGCGCCGAATACGTTTGCACCGTCGACCGAAAAGCGGGGCGTCGGCCAGCATCCGCACCGCGG
>DAINAJ010000064.1:13587-16269 GCA_036733505.1 Casimicrobium sp. | reverse complement strand
CCAGCACATGATTTACCCGTTGCTCTAGTGCGCTGCTAAGCGACGGCGGGTAAGGCAGTACCTCCATCGAGCGTTCGGTAAGCGCGTACTTTGACGGGCGCGCATCGATCTCTCTAACCCATCCGCGGCTGGCCAAACGATTGAGCAAGACGGTAGCCTGTGACGGCGAGCGGTACAGCCGACGCGAAATTTGCGCGATGGTTGGCTCCCCCAACACCAAGATAGCGTTCATCGCTTGCCACTCGAGCATGCTGAGCTGATGCCGTGAAAGCGCGCTATCAAGCGCAACAAAGCAGGCGTGGCCAAAACGAGCTAACGCCGGGCTCAACGCTGAAACCGTCGCCGTTGAATTTTCAGTTCCGCTGACAGGTGGCTGCGCCGTACGCGCGCGCGGCGGGCGCATCAAGGTCGGATCGGTATCGGTTTGAAGCATCAACTTTTCTCCTGCAATTCAAATCAACTTGAACCGCGAAACCTGAGTAGTCAATGAGGTATGCCATCAAGTCCGATGCATTCCGAGGCATTAACTATCAGCCCATCGCAGCCAGCGCCGTGCTTAGTCAGGCTGCACAACTGTGCCGCGATTAAGATCGACGGCGTGCAATTGCGTTCGGTGGCGCTACGTTGTCTCCCATGCGCCATTTCGACCCGTCTCGGTTGTCGGCGGCGCATTTCAACCTAGTGTATGGCATTAGGCGGCTGCTGTCGCGTTCGTAGTTCGTTGCCCCGTCAAATCGCGATGCTGCGCCCGCCGTCTACGTTGATGGTCTGCCCAGTCACGAAGCTCGCGTCGCAGATGAGGTACTTCACAGCCTCTGCGATTTGCGCCGAGCCGCCTTCGCGATTGAGCGGCACGTGCTGCAAGATGCGCGCGCGCTCGGCCGCAGAAATCTGGCCATCTTCAGGCCATTCAATCGGCCCCGGCGCCACCGCATTGACGCGCACCTGCGGGGCCAAGTCACGAGCTAAGGCGAACGTTAGTCCGCGTAATCCGGCTTTGGCGATGTTGTAGACGACATACCCCGCCATCGGTCGTTCAGCGTGAATGTCTGTGATGTTCACAATGCTCCCGCCACCATCAATTTTGCTTAGTTTTAAATGGGGTGATGCGGCCTGCGACAAAAACAGCGGAGCCTGCAAATTGCTGCCGGTCAGCCGATCCCAATCGCTGATTGTGATGTCACCCACCGCAGTTGGGTAGAACGTCGATGCGTTGTTTACGAGCGCGTCGAGTTGTCCGAATTTCTCCACCACGTTCGCAACCAACGTCGGTAACGCCGAAACGTCGTTTAGGTCAGCCGAAAACGCGCAGGCGCTGTTGTGTCGTAGTGCGTTGAGCGCTCCGGAGAGCTCATTGGCCTGCGCTTCCGATGCGCGATAATGAATCGCGACGCGCCAGCCTTCTAAATGCAAGCGTTTCACAATTGCAGCACCGACGCGTTTCGCGCCGCCGGTGACCAGCACCACTCGATCTTCTTCTCTTGTCATGATGGCCGACCGCCCAACTGCCATGCCCGCATCTGATTCCGTGAACGATACGCGCTCTGCGCGCCCTCTTCAGCGTGCCAACCCGGCCGAACTACCTGCCCCGTCCCCCGAAGCGCTCGCGCACGGGATGGCAGTTCGCGAATATCTGCGGACGCTAATTGAGGCTGCGCCAGCGGACGCGGCACATCAGAACAGACGGACAATTTCATTTGCCGATTTTATGCGCGGGGCGCTCTATGCGCCGGGGTTGGGTTACTACGCAGCGGGCGCAACCAAACTGGGACAAGACGGCGACTTCGTGACGGCGCCCGAGTTGTCGTCTTTTTTTGGCGCGACGCTTTCGCAGGTGTTTCGCTCGCAGGCTCGCGCGGGAATTTTGGAACTAGGCGCGGGCTCCGGTAAGTTGGCGGTGGATGTGCTGGATGCGTGCGCAGAGCCCCCGATGTACTCGATTCTGGAAGTCAGCGCTGACTTGCGCCAGCGACAACAAGAAAAGCTTTCGGGTCGCGTCGTCGCATGGCGTGACACCTTGCCAGCACGTATCGACGGGATTGTCTTGGCGAACGAAGTGTTGGACGCCGTACCCTGCGAAATCGTTCGATTTAGCAACGGTGAGTACCAACAAGCTTACGTCGCGTGCGAGACGACGGATGCCGCGGATTCGGCGAATTCGCCCTTCGTGTGGTGCTGGAAGCCGTTGGTGCGCGGCGCGCTATTTGAGGCTGCGGTTGCGCGTATTCCAACGATCGAAGGCTATACGACGGAAATTAACCTTGAGGCCGAGGCGCTCGTTTCAACGCTCACCGAACGACTCGGCGAAAACGGCGCGATGTGTTTCATTGATTACGGCTTTCCACGCCGTGGCTACTATGTAGAAGATCGCGTGGGTGGCACGCTTGCGTGCCACTACAAGCATCGCGTTCACTTTGATCCACTGATTTTGGCCGGACTGCAAGACATAACGGCGCACGTCGATTTCACCGCGATTGCAGAGGCTGCCGTGGAAGCGGGAGCCGAGGTCATTTGTTATGCGACACAGGCACAGTTTCTCTTGGCGGCCGGAATATTGACGCTTCTGGAAGCGCACTCTTTTTCCGGTGAGGCTGCACGCATGTCGGCCGTCGGCGCAGTGCAAAAACTATTGTCCCCCAGCGAAATGGGTGAGCTTTTCAAGGTGTTAGTGGTTGGGAAAGG
>DAINAJ010000064.1:11374-13487 GCA_036733505.1 Casimicrobium sp. | reverse complement strand
TATTGTCCCCCAGCGAAATGGGTGAGCTTTTCAAGGTGTTAGTGGTTGGGAAAGGTGACGCGGCGCAAGTGCTCGCGGAACTGGCGCGCGTCGATCAAAGCTATCGCCTGTAGTGACGGGCAAGTGCGCAATCAGGCAGCGAATTCTCAGAGCGAAACGTCGTTCCCTTACCGACGATGCACACACACGCCATTGACGTAGGTCGCCGCAATCGCGCGATCGTCGCCGAGCGTCATCAGCGCGAAAAAAGTGTCGAGTGGGTCGTCGCGCAAACTAGTACGACGCGCCAGTAGCGGCGTTGCAGCCGGATCAAGCAGTGCGAAATCTGCTTCCTTGCCGACGGTGATTGAACCTAACTTGTCATCTATTGACAGCGCTTTGGCGCCGCCCAACGTGGCCAGGTAGAGCGCGTACGCGGGTGACAGCGAAATCCCTTGAAGCTGCTGCACTTTGTATGCCTCACCGAGCGTACGCAACATCGAGTAGCTCGTGCCGCCGCCGACATCGGTGCCAATGCTGACGCAGTTTCCGGCTTCGAGCGCTTGCTTCAAGTCGTAGAGTCCACTGCCGATGAAGAGATTCGACGTCGGGCAAAACGAAGGCGTTGCGCCCGCAGCGGTCATCCGTGCGCGGTCTGCGTCATCGAGATAGATGCAGTGGGCATAGATCGATTTGTCGCGCAGCAAACCAAAGTGATCGTATACATCGAGGTAGCTGCGGCGACCGGGAAAGAGTTCGTTGACCCATGCGATCTCAGCGCGATTTTCGGCGACGTGCGATTGGATGTACGCATCGGGATGTTCGCGCGCGAGTGCGCGCATCGTCTCCATTTGACCCACTGAGGAGGTCGGCGCGAATCGCGGCGTGATGGCGTAGAGCGAGCGCTCGTGGCCGTGCCAACGTTCGATGAGCGTTTTGCTGTCGCGGTAGCCAGTGTTGATCGTGTCGCGCAGTCCGTCGGGTGCGTGTTGATCCATCAAACATTTGCCAGCGATCATGCGCAGTCCACGCGCCTCGGATGCCGTAAAAAAAGCGTCCACCGACTGCGGATGGACGGTGCAAAAAACACTCGCGGTGGTGGTGCCGTTTTCGAGCAAGCGATCAAGAAAGAACTCGGCTGCCACGTCAGCGTGCGCGCGATCTGCGAACGCGATTTCTGCAGGAAAAGTGTAGCGATTGAGCCAATCGAGCAACTGCGCCCCGTAGCTCGCAATCACGTCGACTTGCGGATAATGCACATGCGTGTCGATGAATCCCGGCACCAAAATCTTGCCGCGTTGATCATCTATCGCCACATCGGCACCGAGCTGGGGCAACAGCGATTGTGCTGCCTCCACCCGCTCAATGCGGCCGTCACGTATGAGCGTAATGGCGTCATTCTTGAACTCAATGGCGGAGGCGTCGCCTGCTAGGCCGGGGTCGCGTAGACAATGCAGGAGAGACGAGCGAATGGCGGTGAAAGTCATGCTTCAATGTTATGTTTGATTGACCGCTCGCGATATTGCATGCACGATATTCCCAGCATGGCTGTCGGCGAATAGTCTGGAAATGGGCTGCACGGTAGACAAACGTCCAGCATGGCGCGTTTCTTGAATATGCCGTCACCGAATGACAAGAAGAAATACTCTGAGCACCACCAAACAAAAACAACTTGACCGATTGAAGCGTTTCCGTGATCGGTTGCGCGGCTTGATTACGCGCGTCAAACCGCCGCGGCCAACGCCGCCCGCTCCCGAAACGCGTGCCCCGCCAATCGAAACCCAATTGCACGCTCTGCCGACGGATGAGCGGAGCGTCGACGCTTTACCAGCCGAGCCTTCGGTTCCCGGTACGTCCGATGCGACGCCGTCACCTGCCCCGCAGCCAGCTTCGCCGCTGATATCGGCTCAAACGTTCGAGGGCAGCGCGCGAAGCGAGAACGGTGCGACGTCGCCGTGGCTACTCTTGCCACCCGAGCGAAATTTTCGACTCTATGTGCCGGCGCATGCGCGGGATCAGCAGGCTTTGCCATTGGTGGTGATGATTCACGGCTGCAAAGAAACGGCAGATGAATTTGCACAGGGCACACGCATGAACGCAATCGCAGATCGCGAAGGGTTCGCGGTGCTCTACC
>DAINAJ010000064.1:8881-11274 GCA_036733505.1 Casimicrobium sp. | reverse complement strand
CAGGGCACACGCATGAACGCAATCGCAGATCGCGAAGGGTTCGCGGTGCTCTACCCCGATCAGGCGAGTTTTGCGAACATGCGCCGCTGCTGGAATTGGTTTGAGCCTAATACGGCGGCGGGCTTCGGCGAATGCGCGATCATTCTTGAAATGATTCGTGAAGCGTTCAAGCGCACATCCATTGATTCGCAGCGCGTGTATGTAGCGGGCATGTCCTCGGGCGCAGCGCTGGCGGGATTGCTCGGTTATCACCATCCCGATGTGTTCGCGGCGGTGGCCGTGCATTCGGGGCTGCCGCCCATGAATCCGCCATCGGCGGCGGCCGCGTTGTCGGCGATGGAGAAAGGCGTACGTGTTGATGCAGAAATGCTCGCTGATGCGTACTGGAACACGCACGCTGTGCTGCCGCCCACGCTTCTGGTGGTGCATGGCGACGCCGACTCGCGCGTCACCGAGAAAAACGCCACATCGATGACCAAGCTTTGGGAAAAGCTCTTCGAGTCCGCGCCTCAAGCGCATCCGTTAGTGCGCGAAGACAAAGACGTGCCGAGCACTGAGACCGCTCGGTCCTACGCGCAGATCGATTGGCTCAACGCCGGTCGCATCGTCATTCGGGGCGTTCGAATTCACGGCCTCGCACACGCATGGAGCGGCGGCGATCCGGCGTTTGCGTACAACGACGCAAAGGGGCCCGACGCGTCGGCGATGATTTGGCGTTTTTTCGAGCGACAGTCGCGGTGAGTTCGTGCGACCGCGTTTGAACGCGGGCTTGATTTGATGTCGGCACCGATTACAGCTTTTTAGCGCCAACGACAGCCAAGCGGTCGCTCTAGGCTGTTTTGACTTTATGTCGACAATGCGGAAAAAAGCGTTGAAACGACCGTCTAGCTGTCGCCGGAAGCTAAAAGCTGTTCAATTTGGTTCTCAGCGAGTCGTAACTGAAAACGTGGGTCGGGCGCGCGACCCGGCGTGCGCACCACAATGCGCATCGGCCAATCGCCGTCGATGACTTCCAACTGCGTTCCACCATCGCGCGTTTGGTGTGGCTCGAACTCAACGCCAAGCTCAATGAGCCGGTATTCAAGCGCCTTTGGGTTGTCCGGCGTGACCTCGATGCGAACTTCGCTTCCGGCATGCGCCCAGCCTTCCGCCACCGGACCGACCAGTCTCGGCTTGAAGGCGCGCAGCTCGCCCATCGCTTCCAGCGCGAATTCGCGTTGAGCGCGCAACCGCGCCGCCCACGTTTCACCGCCATATAGCGCGTGATAGCGCTTAATTTCGCCGATGATTTGCTCGTCGGACGGCAGCGGTATGCCGTGTGCCGCAAGACCTAACTCGGTTGCAGCTTTGCGTCGCGCGAGCGCCCAGTCGGTCAGCTCCGACTCAACAATGATGCGGGCCGCCACGGCGGCCAGCGATTCACGCTCGTTGCTCATACAAGTCTGCGAAGTCTTCGATCAGAACAATTGCTGGCGAACTTCGTCGTCTTGCTTGTTGCGCGTGCCTGAGTTGCCCGTGAGCGGGTCAACAAATTGCTTCGGCGGAAATTCGGCGTAGTACCAATCGGACGTTCCGGCCGATTCGATCAATCCCGATGCGTCTGCCCCCGTGGTGGCGTTGACTACGCCGGGCGGTGGCTTGAGCGGAGTTTCAGGCACTCCCTTGAGTGCCGTTTTCATGTAATTGATCCAGATTGGCAGCGCCACGCCGCCGCCGGTTTCGCGTTCGCCAAGCGATTTGGGTTGATCAAAACCAACCCAGGCAATCCCGACGAGCGAGGCGTTATATCCCGCAAACCACGCGTCATGGCTATCGTTGGTGGTGCCGGTTTTGCCCGCGAGATCGCTACGTCCAAGCGAGAGCGCTTTGGTTGCGGTACCCGCGCGGACCACGTCGCGCATGAGCGTGGTCATGATGAACGCGTTGCGCGGGTCAATCGCCTGCTCGGCGTCCTTTCCGGCCACGGCGGGGGACTCTTCAAATACAACGGTACCTTTGGTGTCGACCACTTTCTTAATGAAATAGGGCTTTACGCGGTAGCCGCCATTGGCGAACACAGAGTACGCGCCGGCCATTTGCATGGGGTTGGTTTGCCCGGCGCCTAGCGCGAGCGTGAGATACGCCGGGTGTTGCTTGGCATCGAAGCCAAATTTGGTGACATAGTCTTGCGCGTAGCTCGGGCCGATGGAGCGCAAAATTCGGATCGACACCATGTTTTTCGATTTGGCCAATGCGCTGCGGACGCGCATTGGGCCATCAAATTTGCCGTCGTAGTTTTTAGGTTCCCATTCGTCGCCGCCAGTTTGAGCGGCCGAGAAGAACAGTGGCGCGTCGTTAATTACAGTGCTTGCCGTGATGCCCTTTTCAAGCGCGGCTGAATAGATGAACGGCTT
>DAINAJ010000064.1:7556-8781 GCA_036733505.1 Casimicrobium sp. | reverse complement strand
CGGGTTAAACGTGGACGGCGCCTTGGGCAACCCGGCCAGCATCGCCGCCTCCGGAACGGTTACTTTATCCAGCGGCTTGCCGTAGTAAGTGCGTGCGGCGGAGGCGAAGCCGAAAGAGCGCTCGCCAAGATAAATCTGATTTATGTAGAGCTCGAGAATCTGATCTTTAGTCAGCTCTTGCTCAATTTTGAAAGTGAGCGCTACCTCATTAGCCTTGCGAAGCAGCGTCTTTTCGCGCGTGAGAAAGAAATTTCGAGCGACCTGCATCGTAATAGTGCTAGCACCTATGCGCGAGCCTGTGACGACGTTGGTATAGACGACGCGCAGTGCCGCGAGCCAGTCAACCCCAGAATGTTCGTAAAAATTGGCGTCTTCAGCCGCGAGAATGGCTTGCCGCACGTGCAACGGAACTTGGGGAAGCTTAACGATGCTGCGCCGTTCCTCGCCAAATTCCGCCAAGGTGGTGCCGTCTTCCGCCAAAACTCGCAGCGGCAGCTTGGGCTGATAGTCCGTTAATACATCCAATGACGGCAAACGGGCGCTAATCAGCGCCCAGACAAGGGCGCCTAAAACGCCGCCCACCAGCAACAACCCACCAAAAAGGGAGGAGAGGTAAACCACCCAACGCTTGAACATCGATGTCCTTATTCCCCCGGTGCGCCCGTTGCGGCTCGTGCTTCCGCCACAGCGCCGGTGATGACTCCGAGTATGCCAATGTTGTTTTTTCGACGATTATAGGGGGCAAAATTCGGTCACGGCTTGCCAGAGCGCGAGCCTTATGCAACACTCCTCTCCCAACTTAAAGTTTCAGGCGACATATGTGGCCTAAACTCTCAATGCAAAAAGATTTTTTGGGTTCGCTCCGAGGCGCGTTTGGGGCAAAAAGCACCCCGCTCATCGGTATCGACATCAGCAGTACAGCGGTGAAGCTGGTCGAACTAGCTGGAACCCGGCAAAAGCCCGAACTCAGTCGCTACACCATTGAGCCGCTGCCGCGTGACGCGGTCACCGATGGCAATGTCGCGAATATCGAAGTCGTGGGCGCTGCTATCGAACGCGCTCTCAGAAAGCTGGGTTCGCGCACTAAGTCCGCCGCGGCCGCCCTTCCCACCAGCATGGTGATTACCAAGCGCATCACGCTTCCTGCAACCGAGCGCGAGGACGATCTGGAGCAGGCCGTTGAGGGCGAAGCCAATCAGTACATTCCATTCGCCCTCGACGAAGT
>DAINAJ010000064.1:0-7456 GCA_036733505.1 Casimicrobium sp. | reverse complement strand
ACGCAAGAAATTCAGCGCGCCTACAACATGACGGGCGATGAAGCGGAAGCCGCGAAGCGATCAGGTAATTTGCCCGCCAACTACGACAACGATGTTCTTCGTCCATATGTAGACACATTGGCTATTGAAGCTGCGCGGGCGTTGCAATTTTTCCTGACCTCCAGTGCGCAAGGCCAGCTTGATTACATGCTGCTCGGTGGCGGATGTGCTTCCTTGCCCGGTTTGTCCGATGCCGTCTCGCGTCGCACCAACGTAATCGCGTCCGTGGCGAACCCGTTTTCTGAAATGTCCCTGAGTCCTGGCGTTAAATCACGTCAACTCGCGGCCGACGCGCCCGCGCTACTTGTGGCGTGTGGGCTGGCTATGCGGAGGTTCGACGCATGATTCGCATAAACCTGCTGCCTCACCGTGAGGCGAAGCGAGCGCTTAAGAAGCGTGAGTTTAATTTCATCATTTTGGGGGCGCTCGTAGGCGCCGCTGCGCTTTGGTATCTTGGCAAACTCATTCTTGACGAGCGCATAACCTCGCAGCAGCGGCGTAACGACATTCTCGTCACGGAAAACAAGAAACTTTCCGAGCAAATTGAAGAAATTAGAAAATTGAAGGATCAGACCTCGGCATTGATTGCGCGGAAACAAGTTGTTGAAACGCTGCAAGTCAATCGAGGCGCTTCAGTAAAACTGATGGATCAACTGGTTCGGCAACTACCCGACGGCGTTTTTCTCAAGGCCGTTAAGCAAACCGGGCAGACGGTCAACATCATCGGGTTGGCGCAATCGAACGCGCGCGTGTCGACGCTTATGCGCAACCTAGACGCGTCGCCGTATCTACAAAACGCGCAGCTCATCGAGATCAAGAACGTTACTGACAAAAATCAGCAGCGCATCAACGAATTTAGCCTCAATGTCTCGCTCAAAGGACTTGAGGTCGCGCCGACTGTGAAACGACCAGCTGCGGGCGCACCTGTCGCCGCTCCGGCGCCTGACGCGCGCACGAAGGTCATGCAAGCTATTACGAAATAAGGCGAAAGATGACTTGGGACGAATTAAAACGCCTAAATCCCAAAGAGATTGGGATATGGCCCGCGCCAGCAAAGTATGGGGCGGTGGTCTTGCTGTTTCTGTTGCTGGTGGGGCTCGCAGCGTATTTGGGCTGGATGCCGCAGTACGAAGAGCTTGAAGCGAAGCAGAAACAAGAGGAGACGCTGAAGCAGGAGTACAGCTCCAAGAAAGCTCAGGCGATCAATCTTGATCTATACGTGCAGCAGCTCAAAGAAGTAGAGCAGCAATTCGGCGCGCTTTTGCGACAGCTTCCGAGCAAACTTGAAATGGATGCCTTGTTGTCCGACATCAATCAGGCGGGACTGGGGCGCGGCCTGCAATTTGATCTTTTCAAGCCAAGCGCCGAGCGTCTACAAGACTTCTATGCAGAGCAACCGGTAGACGTGCGCGTGACGGGTAGCTATCACGATATCGCGGCGTTCACCAGCGACGTATCCCAGTTGTCGCGCATCGTGACCCTCAATGACGTTGCGATCACCAACAAAGACGCCAAAGACCAGACCCTCACAATGGAGGCGGTAGCCAAGACGTTTCGCTATCTTGACGACGACGAAGTCGCAGCGCAGCGTAAAGCTAAGGACGCTGCAAAGGCGGCCAAGCAATGAGCATCAAACGCATATTTAGCGCGTCCGCAATCGTGGTGATTCCGATATTGATGGCCGGTTGTGCCGCGTCTGGTGAGGAAGATTTACGCACGTGGATGTCCGAGCAAGGTGCCAACGCGCGCGGCAAAATTGACGTCATTCCGGCGATGCGTCCGTACGAACCTTTTGCGTACAACGCATTTGATCAAGCTGATCCATTCAAACCGAGAAAGATCGAAACGGGAAAGGGCGCGAACGCGCCTGACACGACGCGCCGCAAAGAGGCGCTTGAAGGCTTTCCGCTTGAGTCATTGTCGATGGTTGGGACGCTCCAACGAGGTCGTACCGTTGTTGCGTTGATCAAGACCAGCGACAACAGAGTGTTTCAGGCGCGGCAGGGTAACCATGCGGGCCAAAATTTCGGCGTGATCACTGCGATCAGCGACAGCGAAGTCACGTTGAAGGAACTATTTCAGGATGGTGCCGGCGATTGGGCTGAGCGCCAAACCAAGATGATGCTGCAAGAGCGGGAGCAAAGCAAATGAACGTCAATCAACTATTGCGCGTAATTCGCGAGAGGAGTCGAACGTCGTTCGTCGCGGGCGTGCTGGGGAGTATGCTGGTCGCCAGTACCTCGTTTGCGCAGAACGTAATTGAGGACGTAGCCGTCGCCAAAGGCGCCGCCGGTCGAACCACATTGACTTTTTCGTTGAAAGACGTGCCAGCGGGCGCGCCGTCGGTGTTTGCGATTGCGACGCCGCCCCGGTTGGTTCTGGACTTCCCCAACACAACCAGCGTAGGTAAAGCCACTAACGACGTGACGGACTCCGTTCTCAGGAGTTACAACGTTGTTCAGGCGCAAGGTCGCACGCGCGTAGTGCTCAATCTGACGAAATCACAGTCTTACGAGATGAAGTCGGACGGAAAGAAACTTTCCGTTGCTTTGTTTGACGCGCCCGGCGCTGCTGCGGCGGATTCTGCGCCAGAAGCGGGGCGCTTCACTGGTGCGGCGAAAGCCGAAGGCGCAACGTTTGGTTTGCGCGATGTCGATTTTCGACGAGGGCCGGGCGGTGAAGGACGCATCATCGTCGACCTTTCTGATCCCAACGCTGGTGTAGACATAAAACCACAAGGCAAAACCTTAGTCGTGGACTTCCTGCGAACGCAAGTTCCGCGCAATCTCGAGCGCAAGTTGGATGTGTCTGATTTCGGCACTCCTGTCGTGCAGATTGATACGTTCGCGCAGGGAAGCAATACACGCATGGTGATTGAGCCACGCGGGCTCTGGGAGCACTCTGCGTACCAAACGGACAATCGTCTGATCATCGAGGTCAAACCGATTGTTGAAGACCCTAACAAGTTGACCCAAGGAACTCGGATTGGTTACAAGGGCGAGAAGCTCTCTCTAAACTTCCAAGACATCGCCGTTCGTTCTGTCCTTCAAGTGATTGGTGATTTCACCGGATTGAACATCATAGTTTCCGATACGGTGACCGGAAACGTAACCCTTCGTTTGAAAGATGTTCCTTGGGATCAAGCGCTTGATCTCGTGATGCAGGCGCGATCGCTCGACATGCGCAAGAACGGTAATGTCGTTTGGATCGCACCGAAAGAGGAATTGGCTCTTAAAGAGAAACAGGAACTCGAGGCCAAAGCGCAGGTTGCGGATATTGAGCCCTTACGGACTGAAATTTTTCAACTCAATTACCAGAAGGCAGAAGATGTGCGCCTGATGCTCAAACCGAGTGGCGGCGGTACAGGTGCTGCAGCCGGTGCCGCCGGCGGAGGGGTTCTGTCGAAGCGCGGCAACGTGTCAGTCGACGCGCGTACCAATATCTTGGTCGTGCAAGACACGCCGTCGAAGCTCGCAGAGGTGCGCGCATTGATTCAGCGGATCGATATCTCCGTTAAGCAAGTGCTGATCGAGGCGCGAGTGGTTATCGCTGACGACAAATTTAGTCGACAGCTCGGCGCGCGATTTGGCGTGGGTGCAGGCGTCTACAACAACGGACGAAATATTGGAATCTCGGGTACACCAATTGGCGATCCAAATCAGGCCAATATTCCTGGCACCGGTATTGCAACAGGTTTCTCGCCGTCGAGCTACTACTGGCGTATCAAACCGGACACCACTACAGGGGGCGTGACCGGCGAATATATTAACTCCGTGCCGTACAACGTTAACTTGCCGGTGACCAATCCAGCCGGTACATTGGCGATGACATTCCTAAATCTCGGCAACGGCAATCTGGTCAATCTTGAATTGTCCGCCGCCGAAGCGGCGAACCGCGGCAAGGTGATTTCGAGCCCGCGTGTCGTCACGGCGAATAATCAAAAAGCATCGATTTCACAAGGTCAGGAATACACGCTGCGTGTTTCTGGTGGCGTTGGCGGCCAGTCGTCTGCGATAGTTATCAAAGCGGTATTGGGTCTTGACGTGACACCGCAGGTGACGCCGGATGGACGGGTGATTCTCGACGTCGAAGTGAAAAAAGACTCTATCGCTGGCTTCCAAGACGGTAGCCCAATCGTCAACACGCGTCGCATCTCAACTAAAGTCATCGTAAACAACGGCGACACAGCTGTTCTGGGCGGCGTCTACGAAGAGACGATTACCGACTCAACGGACAAAGTGCCGGTGCTGGGCGATTTGCCTGCGGTCGGCAACCTGTTTAAGCGTACGAATCGTGGAAGCGACAAACAGGAGTTGCTGATCTTCCTGACGCCAAAGGTCATTGCCGATACCGCCGGGACGGTAAACTAGCGTTCAGCGGGTTTACTGCTTATGAAAACGCGGCGGTTGCCGCGTTTTTTTTGGCCAACAGCGAGTTGACGTGAGCGTTAAGAAAATATTTCTGATCGGACTGATGGGTTCGGGCAAGACGACCATTGGCCAGCTGCTTGCCAAGCGCGTTGCTTTGCCCTTCGTCGATTCCGATCACGAGCTCGAGCAGCGGACCGGCGTGAGCGTAGCGACTATTTTTGAAATCGAAGGCGAAGCAGCGTTCCGCGCTCGGGAGGCTGCGATGATCGAAGAATTGACGCAACGCGACGGGATCATCCTGGGTACTGGTGGCGGAGCGGTGTTAGACGCGAACAGCAGGCGCGCACTTCATTCACGCGGCACTACTATCTACTTGCATTCGACGCCCGAGACGTCGTACGAACGCGTGCGCCGCAACCGCGACCGACCGCTACTTATGGTGACTGATCCGCTAGCCAGACTGCGTCAACTCTACGAACTGAGGCATCCGCTGTACACAGAAACAGCGCACTATATCGTCGAGTCGTATCGCGATCGTCCTAACGCAGTGGTCGGTGAGATTCTTAATCTACTCGACAGATCGGCATCTGCGATCCCGCACGTAGCTGACGAAGCAGCTGACCACTAATCGTGTCCTAGGGCGTCGGTTCGGTCGCGCACGTCGCGCAGTGCGCTGTTGACCAACGCGAGTTTGCGCACCGCAGCAAAGCGAAGCACATCTTTGTTCGCGCAGTGACAGGCCAGTGCGGGCTTGGGCCCATTTAGGCGCGAAGTCGACTTCCCCGTGAAACCACTCAGAGCTCCCATCTATCCGTCGTTCGAGCGAAAAAGCTGTTATCACTCAAGCTGTGAACGTAGAGCCGTGCGCACCGGATAACAGGTTGTGGGCTCCCGGTCGGGCGCTGCCCAGACCGAGACGTAGGTACGTACTATTATGGGGCAGCAATCACGCACTTGATTTCGGCGGTCACAAGCTTGCCAGCAGTCGCGTCGAGGTAAGCTATTGTCGCGGTTTCGCCGCCAAGCAGCGTCAACCCGCGATTGGCTGGCGCAGGGACTGGCGTAGGAGCGACGGCTGTGTTACCCCACCACTGACCGGTGGCGCTAATTGCACCAGCGCTCGTGCTGTACGCGCCGCTCCCGCTGCCCCCAATCACGGAGAACTTCACTGCGCGCGCATCACAGTTGCCATTGACGAGAGGTTGAGCGGTAAAGGCCACCGTTTTCGGAACAATTTCGAGTGTTGGCAATGGCGCTGCAGCTGGGCGATCTTCTGTGCCCGCTTTGACAATGTACGTGACGGATGCATTGCGGCCCGCCGCGTCTGTGATCACGATGCTGGAGCTGTAGTCACCACAACTGCTCGACTCGAATGACGATGCTGTGAAGCTACCCCCGGAGCGCGTAACAATCACTGGATCAGAAGTGATGCCGCCGACTGACAAAGGTATGGCGTTGGGCAACGACGAACGGATCGAATAGGGCGGCGTACCACCGTAAACGAGGTAATCACCCGCCGTACCTGGGCACTCGTTCTTGTATTTGCCGGACGCCGTGTATGTACTCGGGAAAATGCTCAATATCGCCGACCCGTTAATCGCCTGAACGATGGAAAAGGCGCTGTCGACCCGATTGCCGCTGATCACGTCTGTTGCGCGAATCAGCGCGCTCTGAGACGGAACACCCGCGTCCATGCGTACGACGGCGTCTGCTTTGCCGTTCTGGTCGGTCACGATCGTGATGGTTTTCGCGGCGATTGTGCCGTTTTGGTCGACCAAGAAGTTGTACGCGCCCTGCACCACGTCGAAGCGGATTTGGCGGTTTGGAAGCACCGACGTTGCTGAGGACCGGATAGTGATCGACGCAACACCGCTTTCGCCCGAGCAGATTGCTGCTTTGTCGAGAACGCTCGACGTGGCGCCAGCACACGTAGAGTTACTGGTCTGTGTCACCGTGAGCTGGCCAAGTAGTGGCGATGGCTTGACTACAACAGCGACCGTGCTGGTGCGTCCCAGCGAGTCTCGAATCGTAAGCGTCACCGGTGCTTCCGCTGAGATCGCGTTCGCTACGAGCGTGACCGCGGCGCCAGACACCACTTGTGCAACAGGAAGCACGACTGCGTCTGACGTGAACACCTGAAATGGGCCAACGCCGCTCGTAATAGTCACCACGGCAGGGGTGCCGGAGTAGATATTCAGCACCGTTGGGTTAACGGTGAGCGACGGAGGGGTCGGAGCCGCAGCAAAGGGGTCGGCGGCACCGCCGCCGCCGCAACCGGCCAGAAGGGTCGTCGCCGCGAGAACCACTGCCGAGAGCAGCGAACTAAGAGAATATTTAACTGAAACCACAATCGGCCTTTCTAGCTATGACAAGCGCGCAAAACCAGCGCGCAATCAATACGTTATACGCAATTTCTAGATTTAACCGCAAGACAATGGCATAGCGCAAGCGCTCGCTGTGGCAACCGCTAGGCTGCGAGCAGCAAAACAACATTTCTTCGCGTTGCAACAATTTGAATATTTCGATAAACTATGCGGCCCGCGAATAAAACTATACCGTTTTTGCATCGACCGCAGCGACCGCCATCGGGGTGGTAGTGCGGTCGCCCGCATAGCTTGGAGTGTGTTGACAGTGAATATTGGAATGCAAGCGTCGACTGAGACGAATGAGACTTACAAGCCGAATGCACAGGGGCTCTATGACCCGAAACATGAGCATGACGCCTGCGGGATGGGGTTCGTTGCCAACATAAAAGGCCGCAAAAGCCACGACATCGTCGAAAAGGGCCTCAAAGTCCTCGAAAATCTGACGCATCGTGGCGCGGTGGGCGCGGACAAGCTGCAGGGCGACGGTGCCGGCATTTTGATCCAAATACCTGATACTTTTTTCCGTCGCGAATGCGGAAAGTTAAAGATTACGCTTCCGGCGGTGGGTCAATACGGCGTAGGCATGGTGTTTCTGCCGCAGGAGCCCGCTTCGCGCATGGCCTGCGAGCAGGAAATTGAACGCGCGATTGCCGCCGAAGGCCAGGTGCTGCTCGGGTGGCG
>DAINAJ010000063.1:9461-16279 GCA_036733505.1 Casimicrobium sp. | reverse complement strand
GCTCGCGCCGTGGCGAAACGCCTCGACACTGATCTCGCGATCATCGACAAACGTCGCCCCAAGGCGAACGTGTCGGAAGTGATGAACATCATCGGCGACGTAGCCGGTCGTACGTGCCTCATCATGGACGACATCGTCGACACCGCCAACACCCTGTGTAAAGCCGCGCAGGCGCTTAAAGACAACGGCGCTGTAAAGGTGGTCGCGTATTGCACACACGCTGTGCTGTCGGGCGAAGCGGTGAACCGCATCGCTGGAACCGCGCTTGATTCGCTGGTGGTGACCGATACGATTCCGCTCTCGAAAGAGGCCGAACTGCTCGCTAAATCCGGCGGCAAAATTCGTCAAATTTCGAGTGCGCAGCTCATCGCAGAAACGATGCAGCGCATTAGCAACGAAGACAGCGTTTCATCGCTGTTTACCGAATAGCAATATTGGACCTCGGCCTACGCCGGGGCTGCGCCCTCGCCTTGCGGTGAAGGCTTGATTTTTCTGCCCTGCTAGTTTGCAAGGCAGCTTTTGATGATGACGCTGGTCGCGGCGCTTCGTTAAAACTTTTAACCAAACTGGAGTTACAGAAATGGCAACCGAATTCACCGCATTTCCGCGGTCAGCGCTGGGCAGTAGTGCGAGCCGCCGCCTGCGTCTTACGGCAAAAGTACCGGGCATCGTCTATGGTGGCGAAGCGAAACCTGAACTGATCGAGCTCGATCACAATCCACTGTGGCACGGCCTCAAGAAAGAGGACTTCCACAGCTCGATCCTGACCATGACGGTCGGCAACACGAAGAGCCAGGTTCTCCTGCGCGACGTGCAATACCACCCGTTCAAACAGCTCATTCAACACATCGATTTCCAACGTGTTGAAGCGAACAAAAAGATCCACATGAAAGTGCCTGTGCACTTCGTGAATCAAGACGTGTCGCCTGCTGTGAAACTCTCCGCCGCCGTGGTCAGCCACGTATTGAATGAAGTTGAAATCAGCTGCTTGCCAAAAGATCTGCCCCGCTTCATCGAAGTGGACCTGATTAATCTGAAAGCCGGCGAATCGATTCACGCTTCGACGATCAAGCTGCCAGAGGGCGTGAGCCTCGTGTTCCATGGCCGTGGCAAGAAAGACGCCGTGTTTGCAACTGCGTCCGTTGTTGCAGAAGAAGCCGCGCCTGCCGAAGGTGCAGCAGCACCAGCCGAAGTAGCCGCATCGAAGCAAAAAGCGCCAGCCGCTGCTGCCGCTGCGCCTGCAAAAGCGCCTGCCAAGAAGAAGTAATTCTTCTCAGCGCCGAAAAATGCCCGCCCCGTGCGGGCATTTTTTTGTCTGGCGTTCTGGTTTGTCCGGCTTCAAACTTTGCGATTTCTGGCAGCAAGACTGTTAATAGCTTTATTGCCCCACCGACAGCTGCACGGGTGTTACGAGCACTTTCTGGCGAAAGTCGACTCACGTCAAATTCTTTGCCAAACGACCGCATGGCAGTCGCTGGCATGTAAAAGTTGTTAGCCAACGCTCTACACTCGATACACTCAATCCGTTGTTTTCACTCAAGGCCTGCTGTTCACCGTGACGTTCCCCAAAGCTCCCATCAAACTCGTCGTCGGTCTCGGCAATCCCGGCCCTGAATACGAGCGTACGCGGCACAACGCGGGCTTTTGGTTGGCTGAGGATGTGGCGCATGAGATCGGCGGCAGCTTCGCGTCGGAGCGCAAATTTAGTGGCGAGCTGGCGCGCGGCGTGGGGGCGATGAGCGAAGTGCGTGTGATCAAACCGCAGACGTTTATGAACCTGTCGGGCAGTAGCGTTGCGGCGGTCGCGAAGTTCTATGACATTGCGCCGGAATCGATATTGGTGGCGCACGACGAACTCGATCTCGCAGCGGGCGAGATCAAGCTCAAGTTCGGTGGCGGCCACGCGGGACACAACGGTTTGCGAGACATTCAAGCGAAGCTTGGCACCGGAAATTATTGGCGTCTGCGCATCGGCATCGGCCATCCGCGCGATTCGCAAAATGCGCATCAACCGGTCGCGGATTGGGTGCTACAACGCCCGCGCCGTGAAGAGCAGGAAGCCATCGAGATCGCGATTGAGCGCGCGTTGGCGCAGTGGAAATTCTTGGCCGCTGGCGACACTGAAAGCGCAACCAAACACTTGCACACCAAACCAAAACCGCCTGCAGCGGACAAGCCTGCCGCGAAGGAAAACGCATGAGCTCGCTCGCCACCGCCGCAGCGCTCTTGGCAGCAGCCGTATTGCTGGTGCCGCTGTTCAAAAAACTTGGTCTCGGCTCGGTGTTGGGTTATTTGGTCGGCGGCGTATTGATCGGGCCGTCGGTCCTTGGCGTCGTGCACGAGCCCGAAGCGATTTTGCAGACCGCAGAATTCGGCGTCACGCTCCTGATGTTCATCATCGGGCTTGAGTTGCAGCGCGAGCGCTTGTGGGCGCTGCGCCGGTCGGTGTTCGGTCTTGGAGCGATGCATTTGCTCGTGTGCGGCTCGATCATTGCTGCGCTCGCGTATTGGGCGAACTTGCGCTTGCCCGGCGCGATCATCGTAGGCATTGCGCTGGCGATGACCTCTACTGCGTTTGCGCTACCGGCGCTCGCCGAGCGCGGCGAAGGCAGCAGCCCGCATGGGCAGGAAACCTTCTCCGTATTGCTGTTTCAAGACTTGAGCGTGATACCGGTGCTCGCGCTAGTGGGCGTGCTCGGTGTCGCGGGGGCGACCGATGCGTCGGGGCATCAGGCAGTTGCCATCGGCTGGCCCGCGTTGGCGGCGGTTGTCGGCGTGGCTGTACTCGGCCGGCCGTTGTTGTCGCTCATGTTCAAGTACGCATCGAAATTCGGCTCACACGAAATCTTTACGGCAGCAGCGCTCCTCACCACGATTGGTCTTGCGTGGCTCATGACGAAGGTGGGGTTATCCACCACGCTCGGCGCGTTTCTCGCTGGCGTGTTGCTCGCTGATTCGCAATTTCGGCACGAACTTGAAGCGAGCATTGAGCCGTTCGAGTCGTTGTTACTCGGCCTGTTTTTCATGGCCGTCGGCATGGGCGTGAATCTCGATTTGCTTCGCCGCGCACCGCTGGCGATGCTCGGCCTCGCGTTGGGCATTCTGCTGATCAAAGCGAGTGCGTATTACGTGGCGCGGCGCTTCCTCACCGGTGCGCCAGACCGGTTGGCGCGACCGACGGCGCTTGCCTTAGCTGTCGGAGGTGAGTTCGCGTTCGTGCTGCTCACAGCGGCACAGTCGGCCAAGCTCATCTCCAACGAAGAAGGCGAAGTGATTGCGCTGGCCGTGGCGCTCACGATGGTGCTCGCACCACTGTTGTGGATCGTCAATGATCGCGTGTTGGTACCGTGGTTTGTGAAGGATGAAGAGCCTGCGCCGTTTGATCTGATCGACGATCCGGGCACGCCGGTCATCATCGCGGGTTTCGGGCGGGTTGGACAGATCGTAGGGCGCGTGCTCAACATGCGTCAAATCCGTTTCACGGCGGTCGACGCAAGCCCGGATCATGTGGATTCGATTCGCCGTTTCGGTAACAAAATTTATTACGGCGACGCCACGCGACTCGACTTGCTGCGCGCGGCGAAAACGGGCGAGGCGAAGTTGTTCGTGGTCTGTGTGGACGACGTTGAAGCGTCGCTGGCGATTGTGGCGATGGTGAAAAAACACTTCCCCGACGTGAAAATTCTCGCTCGAGCGCGCAACCGTAGTCATTACTTGGAGCTGCGTGATATCGGCATCGAATCGCCCATCCGCGAAACTTTTGCGGGCAGCGTAGACCTCGCGAAATTGGTGTTGGGTGAATTAGACGACGACACGGAACGCGTCGCGAAGACACTCGCAACCTTCGTCGAGCATGATCTACGCATGCTTGACCGCGCGCAGGCCGTGTTCCGTGATGAAGACAAACTCATAGCGCTAGCGAAAAAATCACGCGCTGAGCTTGCAAATATATTGAATGAAGACGCAGCCGCGGACGGCCGAAGTGACCGGTTGGCGCCGGAGTTGGAATCCAAGAAAGCTTAATCACTGTCGGCGCACTGTGGGACTGGACTTGCCACGTTTAGGGCCTGCCACCGAGTTATCGCGGGCAATCCCGCTCCCACACGTTCACGTTCGTTTTGTAAAGGTCAGGAGCTCATTGTGAATCTCTTTCGTTCGCTCTCACTGTGCGCGTTATCCGCGCTCCTCGTCACCGGCTGCGCGACGCGCTTTGATCTTCAAGGCCATCGCGGCGCGCGCGGGCTTGCGCCTGAAAACACGCTCACCGCGTTTTCAACGGCGCTTGAAGTCGGCGTTACGACGCTTGAACTGGATGTCGGTGTCACGCGAGACGGCGTGATGGTGATTTCGCACGATCGGCATCTCAATGCCGACGTCGCGCGCGACACGCAAGGTAATCACCTCGCCCAGCGCGGGCCGACGATTACGTCCATCAGCTTCGCCGAGTTGCAACAATACGATGTTGGGCAACTCAAACTTGGCAGCAATTACGCGAAGTCTTTCCCGACTCAAAAGTCGGTCAATGGCGAGCGCATTCCCACCTTGCAATCGCTCTTTGCGCTCGCGGAAAAACGTGGCGCACGCGATGTGCGTTTCAACATTGAAACGAAAATTTCGCCGAACGCGGCAAGCGAAACACTGGCACCCGAGCCATTTGTGCGCGCGTTGATCGCCGAAATTCGCAAAGCCGGTTTGACCTCGCGTGCCACGATTCAATCGTTCGATTGGCGCACATTGCAAATCGCGCAGCGCGAAGCGCCTGAGATCACGACCGTCTACCTCACCAGCCAACAAGGCGCAGGCGACACCGTGCAAGTCGGAAAGCCCGGCGCGTCGCCTTGGCTTGCGGGCTTTGACGTGGATGATCACGGCGGCTCAGCGCCAAAACTCGTGAAGGCGGCGGGCGGCACGGTGTGGTCACCGAATCACAAAGACGTGACTGAGGCGCTCGTGCGTGAGGGGCAAGCGCTGGGGCTCAAAATAATTCCGTGGACCGTGAACGACGCGCCCGATATGACGCGGCTCATCGACTGGAAAGTAGACGGCATCATCACCGATTATCCGGACCGATTGCGTGCGGTGATGGCGTCACGTGGGATGGCGTTGCCCACGAAGTACCCGGCCATCCGGTAGGCGCAGCATTAGCCGCGCTTAACGCACGAGCTGCCCGCCGGCAAGCGCGGCTGATGCCGCGCTTACAACGCGATGCCTGATCCTGCCCCTACTTCATCCGCGCACGAATCGCGGGTAGCAACTTGCCTTCGACATCGGGTTGGCCCAACGCATAGGCAACAAACTTTTCGCCCTCATACAAGCTAAAGCTCGGAAAGCCTTTGATCTTGCCGTCGGTTTCGTTTTTCACGCGCGTCCATAGCCATTTTTGATCCGACGTGAAGTCGTCTTCGACATACGGTGCGGACAACCGCGGCTTTTTCACCACGATGTAGCGCACCGCTTTGCCTTCCGCACTGTTGAGAAATTTCGCTTCACCGCCAGAGCCGAGAATCGAGCCTTCCCACCACGTGCACCAGCGGCAATCCTTCGCCGACCAGTACACAACCGTGAGCGGCTCGGGGGCGGCGTACGCCGAAGTGCCTGCCGTCGCACTCGCAACCAAAGACGCTGCAACGAGCAATCGGGTGACGAAATTCTTGCGTTTCATACGAAGTGGTGCGAGCAAAATTTCCAGGGTTAGCCGAGTAATTTCTTTACATACGCAACGTACGCTTTCATCGCGTCGTCGTTGCTAGCGCCCTTTTTCGTGGCCCACGCGTCAAACTTTGCGCGGCCCACGGGGTCCATGATGCCGGGGCGTCGGCCCGCTGCATCGCCCTCTGTGCCTTGCTTGTAGAGCGCGTAGAGCTCCAAGAGCGTCGCGTTATCAGGCTTTTCCTTGAGCGTTTTTACGTCGGCCTGAGCTTTTTCGAAATCGTCTTTAAGTGCCATGGTTTCTACCTCCTAGGTTTGTAATCTTGCGGCTATTATTGTTTAAGCGCGCTGGCCGCCGCAAGGGGCGCGCGCAAACGCAGTGCACATAAGGAGGCTATTGTGGCTAAACACAAAATGAGCAGCGTCGACACCGCATGGTTGCGGATGGATTCGACCACCAATTTGATGATGATCGTCGGCGTGATGGTGTTCGACGCGCCGATCAATGTTTCACGCCTCAAGACATTGCTTGAAGGTCGATTGCTGGTCTATCCGCGCTTCCGTCAGTACGTGCACGACGACGGTCTCACCGCGCACTGGATTGACGATGACACCTTCGACATGGACGCCCATCTGCGCCGTGTGCGACTGCCCGGCGCAGGCGGCGAACGCGAGCTGCAAGCGATGGTGGCCGACCTTGCGAGCGAACGCCTCGACAAAGGCAAGCCGCTTTGGCAAATGCATCTCGTCGAGAACTACAAGGGCGGCTCCGCGCTGATCACACGCATCCACCACTGCATCGCAGACGGCATTGCGCTGATCGGCGTGTTGCTCAACATGACCGACGAAGACCCGAACGCGCCGGACACGCCGCGCGCCGTGCCGGGTCTCGCAAAATCCAAAGTCAAAAAATTTGCAACCGACTCCTCGGAGAGCACAAATATTTTCTCAGCGCTCGGACCGCTCGGCGAGCAATTGCAAAATCGCTTCGCACCGGCGCTGCAAGCCCTTGCGCCGATGGCCGGCGCGGCACAGCAAGCGTTCGATCAGCTCGGGCCGCTCAAAGCACCGATTGAATCCGCACTTGAATCGGCGATGGGCGAAGGCGCGCGGATCGGCAACGCGGTCGTGGCCAAATACAACCGCTGGACAGACGACCCGACCGAGGC
>DAINAJ010000063.1:0-9361 GCA_036733505.1 Casimicrobium sp. | reverse complement strand
ACCTCGTCTCGAAGGGCGACGCAGTTGCCGACGAAGCGCTATTGCGCGCGTTTGTGCCGGTGAACTTGCGTCCTAAAGGCAAGGAATACAAGCTTGGCAACCAGTTTGGATTGGTGGGTCTAGAGCTGCCGATTGGCGAGGCCAATCCCGTAGCTCGCGTGTTTGAGGTGCGACGCCGCATGGCTGCACTCAAGAGCGGCTACCAGGCGATCGTGAGCATGGCGCTCTTGGGTGTCGTCGGATATTTGCCCAAAGCCGTGCAGCGACAAGCGCTTGGTTTGCTCTCGGACAAAGGCTCGGCGGTGATGACGAACGTGCCTGGGCCGGCGAAGCCGCTCCACCTTGCGGGCAGCAAGATCGCGCAGAACATGTTTTGGGTACCGCAGAGTGGCAACGTCGGCGTGGGCGTGTCGATTCTTTCGTACGCCGGTGGTGTGCAGTTTGGCTTGATTACAGACCGCAAGCTCTGCCCCGATCCCGAAGAAATCATCAGCCGCTTTGAGCCGGAATTTAACAAGCTGGTGACGTCGCTTATGTGGCTGGAAAACGGCTACGTCGGTGCGCATGCGCGAGCGTTTGACGCGATGTTGAGCGGAGACGCGCCGAAAGGAGCGTCGTCGGAAAAAGCGCCTAAGCGCAAACCAGCGACGAAGTCACCCGCGGCAAAAAAACGCAAAGCAGTGAGCGCGTAAGCGCATGGCCGCGCTTCCGTCGCTGCAACAACTTCGCTATCTCATCGCACTCGATGAGGAGCGACATTTTGGTCGCGCGGCGGACAAAAGTTTCATTACGCAAAGCACGTTGTCGGCGAGCTTGCGTGACCTCGAAAGCACCTTGGATGTAACGCTGGTTGAACGCGATCGGCGGCACGTCGCGTTCACTGCGATTGGCGACGCCGTCGTTGCGCGGGCGCGTGACTTGATCTCGCAAGCGAACGACTTGACGGAACTGTGCGCGTCGTCACGAAACCCGCTCACCGGCACGTTTCGCCTAGGCGTGATCCCCACGATTGCGCCGTTTGCGCTGCCAACATCGCTCGCAACGATTCGCACGCAATTTCCAAAGCTCAAACTTTTTTTGCGCGAAGATTTGACCGCAGTCTGCCTTGAGCGATTGCTCGCGAGCGCGCTCGACGCGGCGCTTATTGCATTGCCCTACGACCTGCCAGCGGGCATCGAAACGCTGCCGCTGTTCGACGATGAGTTTCTGTTTGTCACCGCAGACGCGAAGCTCGGCTCCGCGCAATCGCCGCTGCCGATAGAAAAGATCGACTCCGACCAATTGCTGTTGCTAGAAGATGGTCACTGTTTACGCGACCACGCGATCGCCGCGTGCAGCCTGCAATCCCTGCAAACCAATCGAACGCTTTCCGCTACTAGCCTCATCACGCTCACGCACATGGTTGCAAGCGGCCTCGGCCACACGCTGTTGCCAGAGCTTGCGATTGCGGGCGGCGTGCTCTCGGGTTCAAGCCTCTACGCGCGCCGGTTCACGCCGCGCGGCCCATCGCGCACCATCGCGCTCGCGTTCCGTAAAACCAGCGCCCGCCGCGATGAAATCGCAGAGCTAGGAAAGATATTTGCGCAAAGCAAAGGATTCACGGGAACTGCACGCGCTAAGACCGTTCGAAATGCTCGTATCGCGAAACGCGCGTAGCCGAAAGTCATTCAGTGCCAACAATCACGTCCGGTCGTGTCGCTACGACGCAAGTTTCAAGTGAGTTCCACACGCGCCGCGCATTGACCGTTTCGACGCTCAGGCGCACGGTGCTTGCGTCCGCTATCGCCATGTTGATGGCCACAAGCACAACGCTCGCGCAAACCACGCCCACACCGACGCCCGCGCCGACGCCCGCGCCGACGCCGACGCCTACGAAACCCGCCGATCCGCCCGCGCCGCAAGTCGTCGACAAAGTTGAAATTACTGGCACGCAGAATTACGACGAGCGACGCGAAGACACCGCGACGAAAATCGTCGTCACCTCCGAAGAAATTACGAAGTTCGGCGACACGCAAATTCTCGACGTGATGAAGCGCTTGCCCGGCGTCACGGTGCAGAACAACGCGATTCGCATGCGCGGTTTGGGCAACGGCTACACACAAATCCTCATCGACGGCGAGCGACCGCCGCCCGGCTTTTCTATCGACAATCTTTCACCGGAACTCGTTGAACGCATCGAGATCATTCGCGCCGCGACGGCGGAATACAGCACGCAAGCAGTCGCCGGCACGGTGAACATCGTGATGAAGAAGAAGTTCAGCGTATCGAAACGCGAGGTAAACGCGGGTTGGTACAGCGGTACGGGCTACACGTCGCAGAACCTGAGCTTCAACATCGCGGACAAAGCCGGGACTCTCGCGTACTCGCTCGGCGGCTACAGCGGT
Organism: Casimicrobium sp.; assembly: GCA_036733505.1. Taxonomy (GTDB): domain Bacteria; phylum Pseudomonadota; class Gammaproteobacteria; order Burkholderiales; family Casimicrobiaceae; genus Casimicrobium. Next base: position 6,977 of record DAINAJ010000063.1, on the reverse strand, counting down.
CTTGGCACCTTCGGCTACGACGGCACGGGCAGCACTGTGGGAGTCGATAGCGCGGGCAAAACTATTCTTGATCGCGCGTCGCGCAGCGCAAACGACGGCAACAATCGCTGGGCGGGCCTCTATTCGACGCTCGCGTGGACGCTGCCAGGCGGTGATTCGTTCACGATGAATCCGACGCTCAATCTGTACCGTTACGAATCGAAGTTCGATTCGAGAACGCAATATCTGCTCGGAGAAACAACGCCTTATCCAATTTCCAACGGCCGCAGCGAAGGCAATGGTTGGAACGTCGGCAACAGCGCGAACTGGATCGTCAAGCTCAAAGAGGGCGCGAAGCTTGACGTGAAATTGAGTGTGAATGCGGGCGGCCGCCACAACGATTCGTTCAATAAATCGTTTGATTTCGACAACACGCAAACACTCGAACGCAGCACCCTTGCGCCGTCGCGTGATCGCCGCGCAACGTTTACTGGCAAGTACTCAACGCCCATTGTCGAAGGGCACTCACTGCTAGCGGGTTGGGACGTCGGCATCCACCGACTTTCGTCCTCCAGCCGCGTCGTAGAAACCAGCGTCTCGGCCGCGCCGATTGACTCGTTGGAAGACTTCACGGCGAGCGTACGCAAACTCGCGCTCTTCGCGCAAGACGAATGGAACGTCACGCCCAATTGGTCGGTGTACGCGGGGCTTCGATGGGAAGGTATTGAGACAATTTCGAGCGGCGACGGCATTGCAACGACAACGAATCGTTCAAGCGTCGCAAGCCCGTTGTTCCAAACGTTATGGAAATTCCCCGACAAATCTGGACGGCAATTTCGCCTCGCACTCACGCGCACGTACAAAGCGCCGGAGACCAATAGTCTTGTGCCGCGCATTTCGCGTGTCACCGTCAACACCTCTACGACGCCCGACTACCAAATGGGCAATCCCTCGCTCAAACCCGAACTCGCTACCGGCGTTGACGTGGCGTACGAACACTTCTTCGCGAAGGGCGCGTCGATGAGCTTGAGCGGCAGCGTACGTGCGTTGACCGACTACAACACGCGCGGCATTTTTCTCGTCGACGGTCGTTGGATCAACCGGCCGTTTAACAACGGCAACGCCACGACCAAGAGCATCGAGTTCGACGCCAAGTTCCCATTGCAAACGCTCTATCCCGCCGCACCGCCGATTGATTTTCGGTTCAACATTGCTCGCAATTTTTCGCACGTCGACGAAGTGCCCGGCCCGAACAATCGCCTTGATCAGCAAGTGCCTGTCAGCGGCACGCTCGGCCTCGACTACCGCATGCGCGGCGGCATGGTCACCGCTGGAGCGAGCTACAGTTTCAAGAGCGGCGGCGACGTTCGCCTGACGACGAACCAGATCAACTACGCCACGCCGAAGCGCGAACTTGAGATGTACGTGCTCTACAAGTACACGCCGAAGTTGCAATTCCGCGCGCGCCTCGCCAACGTCTTGCGGCAAGACACCGTCACCGCGTCGACGTACTTCGACGAAACCGGCAGCACCAAGACCGTGAGCATTCGTCCGACGCAGATGAACATTGGCGCGAGTGTGAAGCTGGATTTTTGACCGTCGGGTCGCGACGAAAACGCGGCGTCATTCTTGGGGCATCGCCCTGATTTGCCAAGTCAATACTTGGCCGCCAAGTTTGTCATTCCCGCGAAGGCGGGAATCCAGACCGTCTTAGCCCTACCTGCCGCTGACACCTTGCAACGCAGCGTGCTTTCGGTCTGGGTCCCCGCCTTCGCGGGGACGACAGTATGGGCCAACAGCTTTAGACGTGAAACGACAGCCAGGTGGTCGTTACATGACGTTTCTTGCTATAGTCAACAATTACCGAATATTAGCTACAACGACCGTCTGCCAGTCGCTAAGGCGAAAAAGCTGTTGCATTCAGCGAATGGATTCCAATAACGTTCGCTGCGGCCCTTTGTAGGCGCGGACTTGGCCGCGCTTCCCCGCCGCACAGAGCGACGCCAAGTCGTCGCCTACCCGTTAAACGAACGGCATCGGCGTTGACCCACATCAAACCCCCGCTGCAGCGCGCCTTTCGCATCGCGCCGATCGCGGTAAAAAGTACAAAACGAAAACGCACGTTGAGCGGCGATCCGCGCAAGAGAGACTACAGTGAACTTTGATATTGTGATTGTTGGCGGTGGGCCCGCCGGTTTGTGTTTTGCGCGGGCGTTGAAAGACACGCCGTTAAAGATTGCCATCGTCGAGGCGCAGTCTGCCGAATCGCTCGCCGACCCCGCGTTTGACGGCCGCGAAATCGCGCTCACGCATTTCTCGGAAAAGGTCTTGCGTGAGTTGGACATTTGGCAACGCTTCGACGCCAACGACGTCTCGGACCTGCGCGACGCGAAAGTGCTCAACGGTCCGTCGCTACAAGGCATGAACATTGAGCATCGCCACAGCGACAAAGCGGCGCTCGGGTACCTGATCTCCAACCACCTGATTCGCAAGGCCGCGTTCGCCGCGGTGAAAGATTCGACCAACGTCACGCTGCTCGCCAACGCGCAGGTCACCAACGTCGCGACCGACCAAACGGGCGGCACGGTCACGCTCGCGAGCGGCGAAGTCTTGCACGCTGCGCTCGTCATCGCGGCCGACAGTCGGTTCTCCGCCGCGCGCCGTCAAATGGGCATCTCCGCGCGCATGCACGACTTTGGCAAGGTGATGATGGTGTGCTGCATGGAACACGACGTGCCGCACGAGCACGTCGCGTGGGAGTGGTTCGACTACGGGCAAACGCTCGCGCTCCTGCCCATGAACGGCAATCGCTCGTCGGTCGTGATCACGTTGCCGCATCAGGACATGCAGCCGCTCTTAACGATGGAGCCCGACGCGTTCAACGCCGCGATGGCTGCGCGTTTCTCGCATCGCTTGGGCGAGATGCGCCTCGTGAGCACGCGCCACGCGTACCCGCTCGTCGCGGTGTACGCCGACAAGTTCGTCGGCAATCGTTTTGCGCTCGTTGGCGACGCCGCCGTCGGTATGCATCCGGTCACGGCGCACGGCTTTAACTTCGGGCTGCGCAGCGCCAACACGCTCGCGAGCCTCATCATCAAAGCGATCAACAGCGGCGGCGACATCGCCGCGAATTCGCTCCTGCAATCGTACGAACGCACGCATCGCCGCGCGACGCTACCGCTCTACGTCGCGACGCACGCCGTCGCCAAACTCTTCACCAGCGAATCAACGCCGAGCCGCATGCTGCGCGACGCGGCGCTCAAGATCGGCGAGCGCGTCACGCCGTTCAAGCGCCTCGTCGCCGCAACGCTCACGGGCGCGCGATGACCGCACGAGGCGTCGCGCTCGACGAACGACCGCAAACGTTAGGCGAAGAAATCGCCAACAGCATCAGCCACGGCGTCGGCCTCATCGCCGCTATCGTCGCCTTCCCGTTTGTCGTCATGGCCGCCGCAGCGCGCGGCAGCACGTCGGGCATCATCGCCGCGAGCATCTTCGCGACGACGATGGTGCTCTTGTATTTGTCGTCCACAATTTTTCACGCGTTGCCCGAAGGCCGCGCCAAGCGAGTGTTTCAAGTGCTTGACCACGCCGCGATCTTTCTGCTCATCGCCGGAACGTACACGCCGTTCACGCTCGGCGTGTTGCGCGGCGTGTGGGGCTGGACGTTGTTCGGCATCGTGTGGAGCGTCGCCGCAGTCGGCATCGTCCTGAAATCCATCGGCGGCGTTCGCTACAACACGATCTCGACGTGGGCGTATCTCGCGATGGGCTGGGTCGTCGTCATCGCCGCAGAGCGCCTATGGACGCTCATGCCCGCGTGGGGCTTGTTCTGGCTCTTCGCAGGCGGCCTCGCCTACACGCTCGGCGCGGTGTTCTTTCTCCTAGAACGCATCCGCTATTTTCACTTCGCGTGGCACCTGTTCGTCGTCGCCGGCACCGCGTGTCATGTGGTGGCGGTGGTGGCGTATTCGGGGTGAATGCGTCTTGTTCGCCCAGCGCGATGTGAAGCGTCTGAACACCTGCATTGTTCACCGACGGATTCCACAACGTTCTTGTGCGACCCTTCGTTTTCCAAGGCTTGCAACGCTTCAACGTTACCTTGGCCGCCGACGCCTGTCCAAAATGAGGCACCTGACCAGTCCTCCGTAGATGCGAACGCCTAGCGCTTTACTTGGGGGAACTGTCGTAGGCGGTTCAGCCTGAAGGAAGGGAAGCCTTCATTGCGACGATCCGCGGAAGCGCTCAATGAGGCCGCGACAAGCGGCCGGCGCGAAGCCCGAAGCCCACTCTTCGGTTCGCTCAAATTCGGGCCGAAGATCAGCAAGCGCCTTGGCGTTCCAAAGATGTTGCTGCGCACTGAGAGGCAGGTGGTCCGTTTCCGACGCGATGACCGAGAACGCATCGAAATGTGGATCTCCGTCGGCGATACCGCCCACCGCAGATTTCAAGCGAAGCACCTGCGCCGCACCCTCGAAGAAAGATACCCTGCCCTCAAGCATTGCAACAGCCAAGCTGACAAGCGACTCCCGCGCTTGTGCTTCATGCTCGTTGATGGCGGGACGATCGGTCATGATGGTTAACGTTTGAGATGAGGATGCGTAAGGGGTCAGACCCCTTTTAGTCTAAACGAGAGGTTGAGCGTCAGTTGCGAGTGTCAATCACAATAATCGAAGTCAGCAGGCTTCCCGTTCCATGCACTATAGCCGCGCTTTCCGTCCCAGTACCGCACCCTTCCCGAGTCGTCGGTCGCCCTCTTCGCTCTCCAGACAGCGTCGCGGGTCAGCAGCCGCGCGGCACTTGCATCGAGGGAGGGTATCTCTGTTCCTCTCTGTCCGTAGCCATCGTGGGACACCACGTGACGAGGCAGAGACATCAGCAAAGCGGCGTTCTTCGTTTCCTTCAGTACAAGTACGAAGGTGTTTAGCAGCATAGTGTGCCCACCAGACGCATGCAGCACGCGCGAGTCCAGTCTGCCTCGTACATCGCTTAAGAGGCGCTCGACCGAATGCGACGACACCAAGCTCGACTTATCTTTGACGATGCCATCTCTAGCCGTTTTGCACCACTCAGCAACGTCACTGGATGTATACAGTTGCAGTGCGCCGGATGTTCGAGCGGCAAACTTCTTCGCCGCAGGTTGATAGGACGAAGTTGTGACGAACAGGCTCCGCTGGGCGCGTTCTACGCCTGCGATCCCGGATAGAGCTGCTACCGCTTCGAGTCCGATTTTGTTCTTGGGTGCGTACTTCTTCGCTTGGACTAGCGTGAGTATGTCGCCGATGGGATCACGTTGAAGCAGCCGAATATCGACCCCTCCGTCGCCGCGCCCGGGGCCAAGTTCGGTCATAAAACCCTGTGCTTGGAAAGTTCGCGCAAGAAGTATTTCGAATTCGCGCCATGATAGGCGGTGAAGGTCGTCTGGACGGCGAGCAAAATGCGAGTAGAGTTCTTCATAGACATCCGCGAAGTCCGCCTGAACTAGGCTGCATACCCATTCCCAGTTGAAGTACTCTGCGTAGGCCACGCAACGAGGCCCATCCTCTGGGTAAAGGTGTAAGGTGCAACCATCGGCGTTCTCGTAGTAGAAGCCGTGAGAATCAATCAAAGTGCAAAATTCTTCTTCCAGATATCCGCAAAGCACCGAGTCGGAGAAAGAAGAGCCAAAATACATAATGCACACGACCGGCGTCTCGGGCGGCTCTCCGTCGACGTGCTCAAGGTACGTCTTGAATCCGCAATCAATCCAGACGCCGTGGCGTTTCGCCCAGATTCTGATCTCAGCCTGCAGCCTGTCTATATCCTTAGCGAGGACTTGATCATCGAACTCGCTTTTCATTCCGTTGATCTGCAGTCAGAGGCCCGCGTGAGTGATCGGCTCGCGTTGAAGGAACCTTGCTTTGACGGGTAAGTTATTACGCCGACAAGCGATAACAGGTCAGATTCCTGTTTCATTTCAAGCGAGGTCAATCACCAGGTTGGGCCGCTGCGTCACGGTTTTGCTTTCGTGTGGCGTACACAATCGCAGCCCAAACTACGGACGCGATCAACGACGAGAGAACGCCAAGACCGAACCCAATCCAGCGCTCAGTGCTTTGAGCAGATTGGTTTCGGGCCTCCTGAGCTGCGAATAGAGCATCGATGGTCTTTCGATCAGACTCGACCAACGGCTGAAGTCGCTCATGTTCGGTTTTCAGTGACTGTAAAGCTTGCTGCGAACGCTGAAGATTGCGTCGTTCACTATCGACGAATTCGAGAAGCGACTGTAGGCTTGTACGCGTCTCGTCGAGGGCCTGAACTTGCTTAGCGTAGCTTAAATTTTGCAGCCGCTTGGCTTCGCGGGTTTCGCGGGCACCTTGTTCAGCGACGTAGGTGCCTAAGCCGCCAGAAACTAGCATGAGAACTGTTGCCACAACTGTGACCCTGGGTGACTTTTTGTAAAGCTTGATCCAGTGCCGGACAGCATTCTCAGCTATGTTTTCGATAGAGTACACGAATGCTCCTGCGGTCTAACGTTTGACATGTGGGGCAGATTCCTCTTTTACCAGTGGCTCTGAATGGTTGCCTCACCATAGGGTTGCCGCCGCGATCCCTTGATAATACCTAAGCTGCAAGCCATGGTCAGTCTTAAGCCAGTTGGATACGCGCAACGTTAGGTTCGCCAATGTGCCGCTTTACGTGTAGTGTGCAGAGCGGTAGCTCAGAGCCTGACGTCCTGACGATTCTCGTTGTCCTCAATCGGTTATGTGATCAGGTTCCCTTTTCCTACTCTGCGAACCGACTTGCTTCAGCCACTCCAAATCGCCCCTGCGGCGAACGATATTCTTGTAGTCCCACTGAACATCACGTGCCTCGGCGAGCCACCACTGCAGGGCCTGCGTGTCTACCTGATCGACGGCTGAGTACCGGGCCTCAGCTGCCTTGAATTTGCCCTCGGGCTTCGGGCCCGGAGACACGAACGACTGACCGCTCCAGAAGAGCAAACGAACGCTGTCCTT
>DAINAJ010000062.1:0-16331 GCA_036733505.1 Casimicrobium sp. | reverse complement strand
AAGCGCTTGAACGATTTGCGGGAGCGGTGGCTGAATCCGCCGGAGTGGACGGAGCGCGTGCCCGAGGTGATTCCGTTGGGGATGGAGGCGAGCCCGTACCCCGACCGCATCTTGCCGCGCACGAACTTGAGCGCGGCAGACGCGGCGGAACTCAAGAAGCGCACGCTCACCAACCTCTACAACCAACGCCCGGCGTGGCTCGCCGATGCGCACGCCGCGCTAGACGCCGCGGTGGCCGCAGCCTACGGCTGGACGGACTACACGAACGCGATGACCGACAACGAAATCCTCGCGCGCTTGCTCGCGCTCAATCATGCGCGCAGCGCAGGCGCGGCGCCCGCGTCGGCGTCGGCGTCGGCGTCGGCGTCGGCGTCGTGAACGCTTCCCGGTTACATAGTTCAGTACCTAATTAGCAACGTGGCTCAGGAACGGCTGTTTATGAGCACGAGGTGGTGGCTTACCGTTCCCTCACCGCTTGCCGGGGAGGGTCAGCGTGGGGTATGAAGTTGGCTAGAACCGCAATGATTGAATATCAGTCACCGTCTTACCCCCTCCTCACCTACCCCGGCGAGCGGGGGAGGAACCAACGGCACTTACGCCATCGAGATTTCCTAAGCCACTTTGCTAATTGTGGGTCAGTAATGGCTTTTTCGCGCCAACGACCAGCGGGCGGTCGTTAGCGGCTAATTTGTCTATATATCGACAATAAGCATAAATCGGCTCAAACGACCGCCGGGCTGTCGTTAGCGCGATAAAGCTGTATATCTATCCGTAGAGCGGGCATTGCCCGCCCCCACGTGACGCGCTAGCGGTTGGCCACGACCAACGTCTCGCCCGTCATCTCCGCTGGTTTCGCAACGCCCATCATCGCGAGGAGCGTTGGCGCGACGTCGCGCAGCGCGCCGCCGTTGCGGATGTTTACTCCGTCGGGGCCGACGTAGACGAGCGGCACTTTGTCGGTGGTGTGTTGCGTGTGCGCTTGATTGGCTTCGGGGTCGAACATTTGCTCGCAGTTGCCGTGATCCGCCGTGATGAGGACTTGCGCGCCCGCTTCCCGCGCGGCGGCGATGACTTGCCCCAGCGCCACGTCCAACGCCTCGACCGCGGTCACTGCGGCTGAGAGGATGCCGGTGTGGCCGACCATGTCGCCGTTGGCGTAGTTGCAGATGATCGCGTCGTACTTTTTGCTTTCGATGGCGGCGACGAGTTGACGCGTGACTTCGGGCGCGCTCATTTCGGGTTGCAAGTCGTACGTTTCGACTTTCGGCGACGGAATCAGCGCGCGGTCTTCGCCCGCGTACGGTTGCTCGCGTCCGCCTGAGAAGAAGTAGGTGACGTGTGCGTACTTTTCCGTCTCAGCGATGCGCAATTGGCTGAGCCCGTTTGCGGCTAGTACTTCGCCGAGGCCGTTGACGATCGCGTCGTTGCGATACGCCGTCGAGAGGTGCGCGTATGCGTCGCCGTAGTAAGACAAGCATACGAAATCCGCGACCTTGGGCATGCGTCGCTCGAAGCCCGTGAACGAGGCGTCGGTCAGTGCGGTGGTGATTTCGCGCGCGCGGTCGGCGCGGAAATTCATGAACACGATGACGTCGCCGTCTTTGATAGGCGCGCCGTGGCTGATCACGGTGGGCTGCACGAATTCGTCGTTTTCGTTGCGCGCGTAGGCGGCTTCGAGCGCGGCCATCGTGGTCGGCGCGTGATGCGCGGAGGTGGCTTCGACCATCGCGTGGTACGCCGGCTCGACGCGCTCCCAGCGCTTGTCGCGGTCCATGGCGTAGAAGCGACCGCTCACACTGGCGATGCGCGCGCCGGTCTCGCGACACACCGCTTCCATCGCCTCAATCGACGACGCGGCGCTGCGGGGCGGCACATCGCGGCCGTCGAGAAACGCGTGAATCGCGATGGCGTGAACGTTTTTTGCTGCCGCGAGCCGCACCATCGCGTGGATGTGCGCCTCGTGCGAATGGACGCCGCCCGGCGAAAGCAAGCCGAGAATGTGAACCTTGCCACCCGTCTTCACAGCAGCGTCGCATGCCGCCACCAGCGCTGGCGTGGTTTGAAATTCGCCGGTTTCGATGGCGTGATCGACGCGGGTTAGGTCTTGATACACCACACGACCGGCGCCCAAATTCAAGTGCCCAACCTCGGAATTGCCGAACTGCCCCTTCGGCAACCCCACAAATTGCTCGGACGCGTCGATCAACCCATGCGGACAATCGCGCCAAAGCGCGTCCCACACGGGCTTCTTCGCTTGCGAGATGGCGTTGTCTGGCGCGGCCTCGCGATAGCCGAAGCCATCGAGAATCACGAGAACAACGGGGCGGACGGGAGATTTGGCGCTAGAGGTGGTCATAAGAGGCATTTGGTGGCGAAGCGCCTAAAATTCTAGGCTTGCTAGCGCCGCGTAATCCTGACGCAGCGCATACACATTGAATTTCGTTTGGACCCCATGCAATTTCTTTATACCAACTGGATGCTCGTATTGATCATGATCATGTCGGGCACGATGCTGATCTACCCGCTGATTCAACGCCGCATTTCGGGCATGACCGACGTCGGAAACGTGCGACTTACACACCTTTTGAATCGCGAAGGCGCAACCGCGCTCGATATTCGCGAAACCAAGGAACTGGACGGCACGAAGCTCATCGGCGCGGTGCACATTCCGCTGTCGCAGCTTAAAGAGCGCGCGGCGTCGTTGTCGCTCGATAAATCGAAGCCGGTCGTTGTGTATTGCGCACGCGGCCAACGCGGCCCAATGGCGGCGGGCGACTTGAAAGCGGCGGGTTTTACCCAAATCTTTAACCTCACCGGCGGGTTCAAAGCGTGGACCGAAGCTGGTTTGCCCGTTGAAAAAGTTTAAGGATTGATGATGGCAGCCGTAACGATGTACTCCACCGCCGTGTGCCCCTACTGCATTCAGGCAGAGCGCTTGCTCAAAGCAAAGGGCGTTGCTGAGATCACCAAAATTCGCGTGGATCTACAGCCGGAGCAGCGCGATCTGATGATCGAAAAAACCGGTCGTCGCACCGTGCCGCAGATCTACATCGGCGAGACACATGTTGGCGGGTTTGATGACTTGTCCGCGCTGGATCGTGCCGGTGGGCTCGACAAGCTGTTGGCCGCGTAGCCCGCTAAAATTAAAAGTTAACCCTCGTTTCTGAAAGACCACCATGGCCGACGCGCCCGCACAAGCACAACAAGACCCGAACGCTCCCCATTTCTCTATCGAGAAAATCTACCTGAAAGATTTGTCGGTCGAAAACCCCAATGCACCGCAGGCCTATCTGTGGCGTGAAGCCCCGTCGGTCGAGATCGGTCTTGAGCAAGATCAGAACGCCATTGAAGACGGTTTTCACAATGTCGTGGTCAAAGTGACCGTCACCGCGAGCATCGCTGACAAGACGATGTTCTTGGTCGAAGCAGCGATGGGCGGCATTTTCCAAGTGCGCAATATTCCCGAGCCAGAAGTTCAGCCACTTTTGGCTGTTCACTGCGCCAACATCATTTTCCCGTACGTTCGCGAAGTGATTTCGGATGCTGTGCAACGCATGGGCTTCCCAGCGATCTACCTGCAACCAATCAACTTCGAAGCGATCTACCAAGCGCGCGTTCAGCAGCAGCTCGAACAAGCCGCTGCGACCAAGCAGTAATCGTAGAAAGAACGTCATGAATCACGCGCTTCGCTTCACTCGTTTGATGTTGTCGGTGTTGGTCACCGCTGCCGCGTGCGGCGCAGCCAACGCTGAGTTTCGGCAAACGGTGGACGTGGCGACCGTGGCGTTCGAAGCGCCGTCTGCCAAGGCGGCTCGTCAGTATGTGTATTCGCGCGGCACGCCACTGGAAGTCGTCGTGCAAATCGAAGGCTGGTTCAAAGTGCGCGACGTGCAGGGCGAGCTGGTGTGGGTTGAGCGCAAAGCACTTGGAGCGCGCACCAATGTTGTCGTCAAATCGCCTGTCGCCGAGGTTTACGCCGCGCCCGATGTGGCGAGCCCCATCGTGTTCCGCGCGGAGAATGGCGTAACGCTGCAACTGGTGACGCCACAAGCCGCCGACGCTGGCGCATGGGCGCAAGTGCGTCACCGCGACGGTCAAGTGGGGTTTATGCGCTTGGATACCCTGTTCGGCTTCTAACCGGTCGCGCCGCGCGACGATCGCGCAAACATCAGTAAGACGATTCCGCTTCTTGCGCCTTGATGCGTCAAGCGCGCTCCAATGCATAGACAGTCCCAACTGCCGGGTGTAGAACGCAGAGGCGCGCTTTCGCGCCCTTTTCTACTCAAACCCAGCAAGGAATCACTATGACTGTAGCCCGCGTAACCGAAATTACGGCATCTTCCAAGAAGAGCTTTGAAGACGCGTTGAACACAGGCGTCGAACGCGCCTGCAAGACGCTGAAAAACGTCGAAGGCGCGTGGATTCAAGATCAGAAAGTCGTGATCAAAGACGGCAAGATCGTTGAATATCGTGTGAACATGAAAGTTACGTTCATTCTCAAGGACTGATTGGTTCGATTCCGTGTCGTTAAAGTTCTCTGTTTAGAGACAACGACACAAATTTTGCGGACCTGCGGGCCGCAATCAAAAACTCCGGACAAAAAAGAGCCCGCAAAAGCGGGCTCTGAGCGGGATCACGAGAAGTGCGCGCGGGGGCGACCGGGGGAGGAAAACGCCCCCGCGCGGTCAGACAATGAGGCGCGCCGCGGATACGCGGTCACCTAGCGCGGCAAGCTCGCGGAGCGCTTTGCTCTCACCGTCTTCGGCTAATGCGCCGGATGCGGGAGCAACGGGCTCCTGAACTCGATTCAGAGAAAACTCATACGCGTTGGGTGCAAACATATCCATAACGAACCTCACATTGACGGGGTGTCTATAGCGGCTTCCGTGCCACTCAAATAAATAGACGTTAGATCAATGACTTAAGTGACATTTCTGTGTGAAAAATATTGATGTCGGCACTTTTTCGCGGAAAAGTAGGCAAATCTGTCGTGACTGCGCGACAGTAAACGGGGTCGAATAGTTAACCCGTTGATTTTGTTAAGTTTTTTGCGTCGGGTTTTAGCGACACGCGTTTTAAGAACGCGTATGAAGATGCTGTTTCCGCGTGAAATCCGACGGCTTCAGTGTTGCTGGTGGCGGCAAAAAACCTCAGTAACAACCGCTTACAAAGCGTAACTAGCCTTTGGTCGGCCAGACGCGTCCAATGTCGTTGATTTCTCATCGAAAGACCTCTGCACAACGTAGCGAGAGCCCGTCAGGCTAGGCAAAAATTACTGAAAACACCGGAACGTACGCAGGTACGTGAGGATTTTTCGGTAATTTTTAACGACGCATCACGGGCTCGTAGTAGTTGTGCAGCGGCCTTTCGATTCGATACAACGCATTCAAACCCCGTCACCTCAAGGAGATTTACGATGAAAACCCGTTTGACATTCGCTACCGCTGCCCTCGCTGTTGTTGCTGCTCTGGCAAGTTCGATGGCTAGCGCCCAAACTGCCACGCCCAATATCAACCAGCGCCAAGCCAACGAAACTGCCCGCACCAACCAAGGCGTTGCCAGCGGCGAGCTAACCAAACGCGAAACGGCAAAACTGCGCACCGAGCAGCGCGCGATTCGTGCTGAGAAGCGCGCATTCAAGGCTGACGGCAAAGTAACGCCGGCGGAACGCGCGAAGCTCCGCGCCGATCAGCGCAAGGCGAGCCGCCACATCTACAACAAGAAGCACAACGCTAAAAAAGCGGGTTAATCTTTGCCACCCGGTGCGGTAACGTTGGTTGCCGCACCCGCATGCCTGTTTGCGCAGTCTCGGCGCCTGTGTAGCCTCGACCGGTTGGGCCGCGGCATGCCCTGTTATGTTGGAGAACCCGATGCAATGTCCCCCTGTTGCCCCGTTGAAACGGACTAGGCCCACATCCCGAGTGCGCCGCGCCGCTTGCGCCGCGCTCGCGATGTTGTCGCTTGGATACTTTGCGCCGGCAAGCGCGCAGCCCGTGATGCTGTCGGCGACACCGACAGCGGTTTCGCCTCCGCCGGGAAACGGGCGAACCATGACCTTCGAAGAGGCGCGCCATCTTCTCAACCGCACCAGTTTCGCGGCGCAGATTGATGAAATTGATGAGTTCACACGCTTGTCGCGCGCGGAGGCTGTAGACCGCCTCCTTGCCGACACACGCCGACAAGCCGCCTATCCGCCGCCCGCGTGGGCCCAGAAATATGAACGCGCGTATCGTCCCAACATGACGCCCGAAGAGCGGCAGCAGGCGAACCGGCGTGAGCAAGTGGAGCGCGGTTTGGAGCTGCGTACGTGGTGGGTGGCCGAGATGCTTTCGACGCCGAGCCCGTTGACCGAGAAGTTGACGCTGTTTTGGCACAACCACTTCGCCACCTCGCAAGCCAAGGTGCGCTCCGCGACCTTGATGTATCAACAAAATGTGCTGCTGCGCCGCTACGCGACCGGTAATTTTGGCGCGATGCTGCGCGAAGTGTCAAAAAACCCAGCGATGCTGATCTATCTGGACGGCGCGCAGAATCGTAAGGGCGCACCGAACGAAAATTTTGCTCGGGAAGTCATGGAGCTTTTCACGCTCGGTGAGGGTCAGTATTCCGAGCAAGACATTAAGGAAGTGGCGCGCGCGTTCACCGGTTGGAGCATAGACGCCGACCTGGGTGAGTTTCGCTTCCGTCGCGCACTCCATGATGATGGCGTGAAGCGAATCTTTGGCCAGGACGGGCGATTCAATGGCGATGACGTGATCACCCTGCTTCTGCAACAGCCAGCGACGTCAGAGTTTGTGGTGAAGAAACTTTGGCGGGAATTTGTGTCGGATATGCCGTCGCCACCGGCGGTGCGCGAGCTAGCTTCGTTGTGGCGCGCGTCCAATTACGAGATGAAACCGCTCCTTCGTGCGATGCTGCTCTCGGAGGCATTTTGGGCGCCCGCCAATCGTGGCACGCTGGTGAAATCGCCGGTTGATCTGGTGATTGGATCGTTGCGCCAGTTCCAGTTTTCGGTTGAAGACCCGGCACCATTTGCAGTGATCTTGCGCCAGTTGGGCCAAGACCTGTTTGCGCCGCCCAACGTAAAAGGATGGCCACCCGGCGAGACGTGGCTTAACACCACGACGCTGCTGGCGCGCAAAGGTTTTTTGAATCGCCTGTTTCGCGCCGACGAGATGCTGAAGCTCGATGGCGTAACCGCCACCGCGCAAGCCGCATCACAGTCCACGGCTCAACTGATTGATCGCGACATGATGGGCGACGGGCGCGCCCGCGCTCAAACTCGGCTCGCGGTTCGGTCGGGGCGCGAGGCCGCTCAGCAAAATCGAATGGACCTCTCGACGCCACCGTTTGGTGTTTCGAATCAACTGCGCGGGCAATATTTTTTCAGCTCAGACCAGTGGTTCGCGAAGGTTCCGCCACAAGCGGGCGCAGACAAAGTGTGGCAAACGCTCTTGGCAGGCCCGCCGGTGCAGGCGGCGAAGGACGTCCCGCATACGCTTGCGGGACTACGCGCCGTGGCGCTCGACCCGATGTATCAACTTAGATAGCAGGCCAAAACCATGTTCAATCGCCGTGATTTTTTAACCACGTTAGGTGGCGTTGGCGTATTGTCGTTGCCCGCGGTGTCGAGCGCTTCTGCATTCGCTCAAACCCAAAGCGCCACTGGCAAAAGCGGTTATCAACGCCTGTTGATATTGGTCGAGTTGCGCGGCGCTAACGACGGCTTGAACACATTCATTCCGTACGCCGACGACGCGTATTACGCGCTGCGTCCGACCATCGGCGTTAAGCGCGATCAGGTGCTCAAGGTGGATGATCGCTTTGGTTTGCATCCCGCGCTCGAAGTTCTGGTGCCAATGTGGCAAAAAGGCGAAGTGGCGGCAGTCACTGGCCTCGGGTATCCGAAGCCCAATCTTTCGCATTTCCGCTCAATAGAAATTTGGGATACGGGCTCGAACTCGTCAGACTATTTATCCGAAGGATGGCTCGCGCGCGCATTCACCGCGCTCGCCCCTCCCAAGTCGTTTGTCGCCGACGGTATCGCTGTGGGCGGTGGCGGGCTCGGCCCGTTTGCGGGCGGTGCGCGCGCTCTCTCGATCGCCTCGACGGACGCATTCCTGCGCCAGGCCAAGCTCGCAGACCCGCACGGCCGCGCCAGTAACGCCGCGTTGCAACACATCCTTCGGCTCGAAGGCGAAGCGCAGTCCGCCGCGCTCAATCTCAATCCCAAGGCCGTATTGAAAACCGAATTTCCCACGCATGGGTTCGGTCAACAATCGAAAACCGCGATGCAAATTGTCGCGGCGTCTCCCGGCGTCGCGGCGCTGCGAATTGGCTTGGGCTCGTTCGACACACACCAGGGCCAGCAGGGCACGCAACAAGCGCTGCTAAAGCAACTCGCGGAAGGCATTGCGGCGATCAAACAGGCCTGCCTCGAACTCGGTCGCTGGCAAGACACGACCATCGTTACGTATTGTGAATTCGGCCGTCGCGCCAAAGAAAATCAAAGCGCTGGCACCGATCACGGCACTGCAAACACACAGTTCGTGATCGGCGGTTCGGTTAAGGGCGGCATCAAAGGCGCTGCACCCTCCTTGACGCAACTGTCCGGTGACGGAAACCTGATCTACACGACCGATTACCGTGCGCTATACGCATCGGTGTTGCGTGATTGGTGGAAACTTTCCGCCGCGCAAACCGAAGGCGTGCTTGGCGGAAATTACGCACCGCTGCCGTTGTTCGAGCGACTGCAGGGCGGATAGGGTCGGTTTCGACGGCAGCCTCGCGAACAGTTACCTCGATTACGTTTCGATAATCCCAACTGCGCGCCAACACGAATCCGCCGAAGTGATGTCGCTGCGCACCAGAGACGAGTGCGGCTCATCAGGGGACGTCGACCCGGGGTACGCGAGCGCTCTCCGGGGGTAGCTCTCAACGCAAACACTCCGACAAGTAAGTCACTCGAGGCTAAGACTTTATCAACCGTCGTCCGCGCAAACTCGTCAACGGCTGCACACCCTACGAAGTACTCTCCTCACACTCGCGCTCGTCGACTGCTCGCACCTAAATCCGGCCTACATGCATTAGCGACATTAGCTACTTTCCAACGCGAACGACCGCCAGGCGGTCGTTCGAGCTTGTTTTATGGCAAAAGCTGTGTCTGGTAAATCACGGCAAGTTCATTTCGCAGTGCGTCACCAAGAAATTGCGAATCGCGGTCCAGTTCGTTCGTGTCGCGGCGGCCGGGAATGTGATGCCGGTGGTCACCGCCGTACCGGTCAAGCCCAGCATCACGCGCGTGCTGATGAGGCCGTCAATGGTGGCCGTGGTCATGCCGTCGCCGTCTAAGTCGAGCGAACAGGCGCGGTAACTCAGCGGCCCGCCCAAGAAGCGCATCGCGGTCTTGTCGGTGGGCGAAACCGTCGCGCCTGCGACCAAAATTTTTCCGTCGCGTTGCACAACGACGCCACCGTCTGCAGTCGCTGCAAGCGTGGCTGCCGGGTTGGGCGCCTCTGCGAGCGAATCATCGAATGCGCCGGTGGGCCAATAGCGACGCACGCACACGGTCTCGGCAAGCGTCATGGAAAACTCCGGGAACTCGCGACAGGTGCCCGCCAACACGATCCGCCCGTCGCCTTGCAGCGCAACGTGGACGGGTTTGTTCGGGAGCAAGGAGTTGTGTGCGCTCAACACCAGCGCGAAATCCACCCACGGGATATTGTTCAAGGGGTCGCCGTTTTGCGTGGCGCGCGCCATGCAAAACTTGAAGTCGCCGTCGTTGGCTGTTGATTCACAACGCCCGGCCATCACGACCTTATCGTCGGGCTGCAGCGCGACTGAGTGAAGAGTGTTTGAGCCGTTCGACATCGTCGGCACTAGATGGCCGGGATGGAACTGCGAATTGCCGTACGCGCTGTCTACGGTGCCGTTGGCGAGGAACCGCGTCAGATTGAAACGGCTCGGCGAGAGGTTAAAAGTGTCCACGTCGTTGCTCGCGATGAGGAACCGCCCGTCGTTCAGTACGACAATGCGGCGAGCCGTCAAAACATGAAAGGGCTTGCCCGAGGAAGCCAATCCGCCCGAGGTCCACGGCACGTCCTGAGTTCCGTCGGCGTTGACGCGAATGGCGCAAACGGCAGCGTCCGATGCCGAACTCGTACAGGTGCCAGCGACCAATAACTTGCCCGACTGAACGGCAACCGCCGCCGCCGAGCTTGATTGCCCCGCGCCCGTGAACACGGCGAAATACGCCTTTCCACCCGCGCCGAAGCTCGCATCCATCGTCCCGTCGGGCATGATGCGCGCCACACACCAACGCGGCGCGGAGCTCACCGTGCAATTGCCCGCGACGACAATCTTCCCATCAGGCTGGATAACCACCGACTCGAGGGTCGAGCTCAAACTGCCCATGGTCACAAACGCTTTACCCGTGCCGTTAAACGACGTGTCCACGGTGCCGGAGGCAGTCAGTCGCGTCACGCAAAACGACGTCGCAGGTGACACCGAATTGCAGTTTCCGGCGAGGATCGCCTTGTTGTCGCTTTGCAGCGCAAGCGCCCGCACCGAATCTCCCAGCGCCACCCCCGAAACGTACGAGCCGCCGCTGCCGTAACTGGTGTCGACCGAGCCCGGCTGCGAGGCGGCCATTCCCGCCCACGCAAACAAGAAAAACGCGCCTACCGTCGCGCAAAAGCGGCGCGCATTGCCCACCGAAATAAAAGATGTCATGCCTCTATCCCCTCGCAGTATTCAGATTTGTCCGTCATTAAAAGACGAAACATATACCGAAAATGTGCCGTTTTGAACAGATTTACTCGTGGCGCCTGCGTGTGAGCGCCGGAGTGCGGCATCGCTGCCACTCGCCGCTTCGCACACAAATGCTTACAAACGATTCCGCCAAAACCGCAATTTTTTCGTTTCTGGCGCGTTCTAATCTTTACATGGCCTAAACGGCGAGAAAAGCCGCAACCGCCCTGCTTCCTCCTAAACGATTGAATCAGACCAGACCGAAAGAGAGACCGCTATGAAACTCATCAAAACCGCTGTTACCGTTGCAATGTTCGTCGCTGCGGGTGCCGCTTTCGCGGGCCCCGGCATTGGCCACGGCAACCACCAACCGGGCGAGCGCATCGTCAAAGCGCTAAACCTCGACGCAACGCGCGCCGCACAGGTGACGGCCATCATGACCGAAGCCAAAACTCAGCGTCAGGCGTTGTTCGAGTCGATGAAAGGCAAGCGCGGTGACCCAGCCGCACGCGAAGCCGCGCACACGCAAATGAAGGCCATCGGCGAAGGAACGAAAGCCAAACTCGCGGCAGTGCTCACGCCTGAGGAACAAGCCAAGCTCAAAGACATGCGTAAGGGCATGGGGCGCGGTCATGGCATGGGTCACGGCCCGGCACGCGGCTAAGTCTTCGCGCTTAGGCGTTTAGACGCAAAAAAGCCCCGCTCGCGGGGCTTTTTTTATTTTTGCTGCGAGCGTGACCGTGGGGGCGCCCCAACGCACTTCCGACGCACTGTTAATGTCACGAAGGCTGAGTCTCTTGCAACTGCACTACGCAGCTCGCAGCGGCCGGCATCACCAAACCCACCGTACAGGTTGTTCCCAGTCCAATCGACAGGCCACCCGGATTGTTGAGGGTGACGCCGCGCAGCGTAATTTGCTGCCCGGTCGTGTTATTGAATTGCATCGTGTAATTGCTTGACCCGCTCGGCGCGCTGCCAAAAATCACGGCGGTAGGGCTAGTGACGATATTGATGATGTACGGCAATTGCGTAATCGCGGTGGCGTTGGGCGAGGACAGCGATGCCACTACCGCAACGCCTGCGGCTGCGACGAGCGAGAGTGCTGCGCGCGCGACGCCACCGTGACGACGGGCAAACCACAACGCGACGGCGACGATCCCAAGCGCAGCGAGCCATGTTGCGACACCACCGACGGGTACGCCCGTGGCGACCGAATCAAACGTAATCACGACGGTGGGGGGCGTTTGAGCGAGCGCGAGTGTCGCTTGCAGCGCGGCGAATATTGAGAGCGCACGGCGTCCGAGTTTTGTTGTAGTCATGTGAAACCTCGTTGTGAAAATGCCACTTTACCGCGAAATCGTCGCTGGGGTCAGAAAATTCCGCATCGCAGCATTTATCGCTTTACAGACTGTGCCTCGCACGCCACACCATTAACTCGTTGGCAAGCACCCAGCCCCGTGCGCTTGCTGAATCCAGGTCACGATGTCAGCGGCGTTTCGCGTCGCCGACGGCGCGTTCGTTGCGCCTTGCGTGAGCGCGGACCCGGTAAGACCGAGCATGGCGCGCAGTAGGAGCAACCCGTCGCTCGTGGCACGTGCACCGCCGCCATCGCCGTCGGCATCAAGGTTCAAGCCCGCGATCCAGGTTTCTAGCGTCGTTCCGGTTCGCGCAGGACTTCCACCGAGCGCTCCGGTGGTCAGCGCGCTACCGCGAAAGCCGAGCAAGTAACGAATGATCAAAACGCCGTCAGTCGCCGGATCTACGAAACCGTTGCCGTCGACGTTGAGCGCGCACGCCGGCGGCACCACCGGCCCGCCCGTGAAACGCGCGACGCAAAACGCGTCCGGGGCACCGCGAAAACAGTCCCCCGCGAACACTAAGTCGCCGTCGGGTTGCAGCAGTGCCGCAAAGGTCAAGTCGCGCTGATTTGCGAAGTTGGGTTCTATCGCTTTCCCCGCCGCTCCCCACGTCGCGTCGAGGCCACCATCGCTTAGCAATCGCGCGCTGCAAAACACGCCCGTGCCCGTCATCGGGTCAGCGCGACAACGTCCGGCAAGCATCAGTTTGCCGTCCGGCTGTACGAACGCTGCGTTCACGCCGTCGTAATCCGAGTCGAACGCAAACATCAGTTTGCCGCGATCCGCCACCAGTGGTGCGGCCGCGTTGAATCCCGCGGTGTCGAGCGTGCCGTTGGTGGCGTAACGCGCGACACAAAACTTTGTCGCGCCGTTACTGCTGTACACGCCACCTGACGAGCACGCGCCTGCGACCACGATCTTGCCGTCGGCTTGAATCACCACCGCGTTGATCGTGTCTTCATCGGAATTGACCGCCGTGATCACCTTGCCGCTCGCGCCAAACCCTGCGCTGTCGAGCGCGCCCGTGTCGGACAACCGGAACAAACAGAACTCGTTGTTACTGTTGTGAACGCAGCTGCCCGCCACCACAAGCTTGCCATCGCTCTGCCGCGCCACGGACGTCGCGTACGAGTCGTTGCTGTTACCGATTGTTTCGATGCGCGTTCCCGGCACCGCTCCGCCGGGATTGAAGCTTGCGTCTAGCGTGCCGTTCGTGTTGTGGCGCGAAATACACATCGCGGTGGCCACAATCGTTGCGCCGCAGGAGCCGACGATCACTATCTTGCCGTCGGGCTGAAGCATCAGTCCACGCGCAACGTTGTAGAAATTGCCCGGTGCCACGGTCGCCACGCCCGGCGTCACGCCAGCAGCGTTGAAACTCGTGTCAACGCTCGCGTCCGGGTGCAGCCGCACAATGCAAAAATCGAAGTAGCCGCTCGTGAGATTGCTGCACGTACCGGCTACGATAATTTTCTGGTCCGACTGTACCGCGACCATCGCGAACAAGCTTTGGCTCGGCGTGATCTCGATGATCAATTCGCCGGCCTGCAGGTCAGGTTGGAGCCCGCCCTGCGTCGCGTCTGGATTGAAAGTCAGATCCGGCGTGCCGTTGGCATCGAAGCGCACAACGCACAGCTTCGTTGTGACGAGGCCACTGCAACTGCCAGCCACCAACAATTTGCCGTCCGCTTGTCGCGCGACTCCGCGCGCCGCGTCCGGCGTCATCGCAGAGCGTCCTGGTCGCGCCAGCGCTTTGCCGCGATTGGTTACGACAGGATCCGCCGCGTTAAACCCAGACACATCCAAGTCGCCCGGCGCGCCGAACGCTGTCGCTGCGACCGCAGCCATGCCGAGCACAATGCTCATCGCCACCGCCCGCCACGCACCGCTTAGCACTCGCACCATTGCCCAAAACCTTTCGCCATGTCCTTCCCAGTATTACGCAATCCACGAACGAATTGCGACATCCGTCTTTTCTGCGCACGCAGATGGCTTTTGCGCACTAGCGACCGCTATACGGTCGTTTCGGCCTCATTATTGATACTGTCGACTTTAAGACTATTGTTTGTCCATTCGCCGTCCGGCGGTCGATAGCGCTTAATTTTATGTAAAAGCTGTTACTCGTGAACCCACGCGCAATGACGCGCGACAAACTCCGGTACAGTGGCGCTTCTCTGACTCGCGCCGCCGTCTACTTAAGTTGCTTTCGCCGTGAAACTCATCACCTGGAATATTCAATGGGGCCTCGGCGTCGATGGTCGCGTTGACCTGCGCCGCATCGTGAACACGGCGCGCGAGATGGCGGATTTCGATGTGCTGTGCCTCCAAGAAGTCACGAGCAACTACCCGGCGCTAGCGGGCAACAACGGCGACGATCAATTCGCCGCGCTCGCCGCGTTGCTCCCCGAGTATCACGCCATCAGCGGCGTCGCCGTCGACCGCTTCACGCCCGCGCGTGGTCGTCAGCAATTTGGCAATATGATCTTCACACGGTTGCCCATGTTGCAAGTGCTGCGCCATCAATTGCCGTGGCCTGCGGAGCCGACGCTGCCGACGATGCCGCGCCTCGCGCTAGAAGTTGTGCTCGACGCGCCGGGCGGCGCGCTGCGTGTCACGACGACGCATCTTGAGTTTTATTCGGCGCTTCAACGCATGGCGCAAGTGCGCCTGCTGCATAGCATTCACGCCGACGCCGAATCGCACGCCGTCGATGAATTTCAACGCCACAAAATTGGCAGCCCCTTCGAGACGCTGCCACGCGGCACCCGCGCAATCCTCACCGGCGACTTCAATTGTTTGCCCAACGACGATGCGATCAAACTGCTGCAAACGCCCTGTGCAAACGGCGCGCCGGGATACGTCGATGCGTGGCCGCTCGCGCACCCGCACACGCCGAACGCACACACCGTCGATCTGCACGACGCCACGAAGGCGCCGCGCTGCTTTGATTTCGTCTTTGTGTCGGACAACCTAGGCACTCACGTCCGCGCGCTCACGGTCAACGCCGAGACCGCCGCGTCCGATCATCAACCGCTCTTACTGGAGGTGGAACTATGAAGAAATTTTCGTCCGCGCTGGTCACGTTCACGTGCGCCGCATTTGCCCTGTCGGTTGCGCCCGTCGCCGCACAATCGTCCGCGTCAAACTATCCGAACAAACCGATCAAACTGGTCGTGCCGTTCGCGCCGGGCGGCGCAACCGACATCCTTGCGCGCGACATCGGACAAAAGCTCTCCGAGCGCCTCAAGCAGGCCATCGTCATCGACAACAAGCCCGGCGCTGGTACGACGATCGGAACCGCCGCCGTCGCAAAATCGCCGAATGACGGCTACACGCTTCTCTTCGCGCCGACGCCATTTGCGATCTCGCAAGTCATTTATCCGAAGCTGCCGTACGACGCGCAAAAGGACTTTACGCCGGTCACTTTGCTCGCGGTATCGCCGTTCATTTTGGTCGCGCATCCGTCGCTCCCTGCCAATAGCGTGAGCGAGCTCGTCGCGCTCGCAAAAGCGAAGCCGAAGTCACTGAGCTTCGCCTCCGCGGGCAACGGCACGGTGCCGCACCTCGCGGGGGAGTTCTTCAAACTACGCGCAGGCGTTGAGTTGGTGCATGTGCCCTACAAAGGCGGCGGCCCGGCGATCATTGATCTCGTGGGCGGACAGACGCAATTGATGTTTGCCACACCCGTTGAAGTCGCGCAGCAAATCGCCGCCGGTCGCCTCAAAGTACTCGCCGCCACCTCGCCCGAGCGCATCCCCGCGTACGCCAGTGTGCCGACACTTCAAGAGAGTGGCCTGCGTGATTACGACATTCGTTCGTGGTTTGGCGTGATTGCACCTGCTGGCACGCCCCCCGACATCGTGGCGACGTTGGCAAACGAATTCGCCGCAGTCGTGCAACTGCCCGAGATCCAGTCGCGCTTCGCGTCGCAGGGCGCGCAAGTTCTCGTCAAACGCGGCAACGACTTCACGCAGTTCATCCGCGCCGACGTCACGCGTTGGGCCGAAATCGTCAAGGCGTCCGGCGCGACGGTGGACTAATGCATCGTCATTGCGCTATGTGCCATAGCGCTCTAGCATTAAAGGAATAACGACTACCGGAGTTCCCATGCGCCACGTTCTCACCGCCGCCTCGCTCGCGCTGCTCGCGTCGCACGCCATCGCAGCGCCGTTCCAAAACGGCAGCTTCGAATCCGGCACGCTCGCCAACACCGGCTCGTTTGAC
>DAINAJ010000061.1:9733-16455 GCA_036733505.1 Casimicrobium sp. | reverse complement strand
GCCAACTTCGCTTCCTTGATCGGCAAATGCACTAACGCGGCCCCGACTGCGAGCAGGATGTCGATGATCCAGATGGTGTCGTAGCTGCCGGTGGCGGTGAACACTTTGCCGCCTAGCCACGCACCTAGAAAACCACCGATTTGGTGTGAGAAGAGCACGAGGCCAAACAGCGTGGCCATGTTCGCCGTGCCGAAAAACTTCGCGACGAGGCCGGCTGTCGGCGGCACGGTCGACAAGTACGTCAATCCCATAAACGCCGCGAAGATCAACATCACTGTGGCGGTTTTCGGCGATACCAAAAATAGCGCTACACCTACGGCTCGGGCCGCGTAGACGAGCGATAGCAGCGACTTCATGCGCCAGCGGCCAACGGCCCAACCCATGAGCAAACTGCCGACGATGTTGAACAGTCCCAGCACCGCGAGCGACCACGCGCTGATCGACGGCGGCAAGCCGCACATCGCCACCACGTTCGGCAAATGTGTGCCGAGAAACGCAACGTGAAATCCGCATACGAAGAAGCCCGCGCCAAGCATCAAGTAGCTCGGGTCGGAAAGCGCACGCTTGATCGCAGCGCCCGTGCCTTCGCGCGCGGCCGGCGGTGCGCTAGCCGTTGATGCGGGCTGTGCAACGGCGTTCGAGTTGCCTTTGAGCACCCACGCCGCAGGCAGCGCGAGCAACACGATGAAGCCAAGAATTTGCATGGACGTCATCCAGCCCGTCATCGCCGTGAGCCCTGCAGCTATTGGGGCCATCAGGAACTGTCCGAACGAACCCCCTGCGTTGACAATGCCCGTGGCCATTCCGCGTTTTTCCGGCGGAAGCAAACGCGCGGTCGCCGCCATCAGCACCGACGGCCCAGCCATCCCTGCGCCGCCGGCGGCCAAAATTCCAATCGCAAAAATGAGGCCAATAGTTGTGGTCATCAGCGGTGTCAACATCGTGCCGAGCGCCACGAGGCAGACGCCAATGAACAACACTCGACCTGCACCGAGGCGATCTGCGGCTGCGCCCGCAAACGGCTGTGTGAGGCCCCACCAGAGTTGGCCGTAGGCGAACGCCAGGCTGATATTGGCAATACCGAGCCCGGTTGATGTGTTTACATCCGCTAGGAACAGCCCCATCGTTTGCCGCACACCCATCGTCAAGGCGAAGGTTCCGGCGGCTGCCAATAAGACGATCCACATCGCGTGTTTTTTCAGAGCGTCCGTCATGCGGCATCCTTTGCTTCATCGGCGCTTTCAGCCAGCGCCAGCGTCATTCGGTCGATAAGTGTGTGCAGGGCGATCACGTCGTCGACACCGACCCGTTCGTTGAGTTGCAGTTGCGCGCGCTTCCACAAGGCTTGTGCCTCTTTGCGCTTCAGTCGACCGCTCACTGTGCACGCCAGGGCATGGCTTCGCGCGTCGTCGCCTGCGTGCACGACGATCCAACCGGCCGCTTCGAGAGGGCGCAAATTGCGCGATAGCGTTGACGCATCCATGCCCATCGCTTTCGAGAGTTCCGCTTGAGTAATCGGTTCGAGTTTTTCGATGTGCGTCAGAAGTGAATACTGCGTGATCTTGAGGCCGCATTCGGCCATCGCGTGGTCGTAGCCAAGCGAAACGCGGCGCAACAGTTGTCGCAACTTGAAGTTGGTGCAACCGACGGGTAATGAAGAGTGCTTGGGAGCCATGGCCGTCAGCGATTTCGCAAATAAACATGCATATGCAACAATTGTAACTACATTATTAAATTTTCAGGGACAGGAATGACCGCAGAAGACACGCTTAAGCAATGGCAAGATGAAGAAGCGACAGTACGCGCCCGCATTGGCGCGCGTGGAGTGGCAACCGTTGAGCAGCTTCAAGGCTTGACGGGACTCGAGCAAATGCAACGCCTCTTGTCGGGTGATTTCCCAGCGCCACCCATTTCGGAGACGATGGACTTTGGCTTGCTGAGCGTCGAGTTTGGTCGTGCGATTTTTCAGGGAAAGCCTTCGACAAAACTACTCAACCCGATGGGGACTGTGCACGGTGGTTGGTACGCCACATTGCTCGATTCGGCGGTAGGCTGCGCGGTGCATACCGCGATGCCCGTGGGCCGTGCGTACACGACCCTCGAGCTTAAGCTGAATATCGTGCGTGGCATTTCGCTCAAAGTGCCACTGGTGCGCGCTGAGGGCTACACCGTTCATGTGGGACGACAAACCGCGACCGCGGAAGGACGCTTATACGGTGCCGACGGGACGCTCTATGCGCATGCGTCGACGACGTGTTTGGTGTTTGAAATGCCGAGCGTGAAACGCTAACTTCGCGTGGCTCGTAGCGGGCCGTTAACGCTTAAGCGAGTTTGGCGACTCTTGCCTGCAAGCGCTGCACATCAATGCGCAGACGCTGAATGTCGCTCGCGAATTTCGAAACGTCGTCGCGCTCGGCCACGAGCTTAGCCTCGTCGTGAATGTATCGTTTGCCCGCCTCGTGCAAGCTCGCTTGTGCGTTGTCGCCTAGCGCTTTTAGCGCTTTGAAAACACGCATTGCTTCATTGGCTAGCAACGGGCCGACGACTCGCTCCAGTTCGGCTTCAGCGGCGAGCGGCAATGATGAAAACGCTTTAGAAATATCTTGGAGCAGCGCAGCATGGCCCGAAATTTTTGCGCTGCGGATAGCTGCATCTTTGCCTTGCGCAATCAGTGGCAACGACGTCAGGGGAAACTCAACACCTACCGACGGGTCGTTGCCATTTAAGGCCGATTCACCCGCTTCAAAATCGCCCGAAGACGTAATCTTGAGCGTGGTGGCGAACGGCGGCATGCGTACTTGAACGGTTGATTCCGCGTGCGATGACAGCAGCTTGCGAGCGGCGTCATCATGTGAGAGTAGACGGGTCAACGCTCGGGCGATAAGTGAGGAAGGCAGCATAGACGCAATTATCTTCCGAAATAAAAAAAAGGCCGACTAATCGTCGGCCTTTTTGCTCTGTGAGGCGGAGACTAGGCTTGCTGAATACCAGCAACCAACCAGCCTTTGCTGCCGTCAACAGGCTTAACGAGGTTCCAGACTTCGCTGAACGAGGAGCCCATAACCATGCCGTCTTCGCGCATCTTGCCAGTGAACTCAACGCTTGCCCAGTATTGGCCGCGCTCGGTTTCAATGCCCAACAGGTTGGCGTGCAACTCGTCGACGTGTGTTGCGTCTTTGTTGCCGCCGACCACGTCCTTGGCGATTTGGTTGTAGAACTCGTCGGTTGCGAAGTTGCGCACCTCGTCGAGGTCGCCCTTATCGTTAGCGGCTTGCATCGCCATGAATTGCTTCTTGGCGTTTTCTTCAAAGCCTGCTTTGTCGAAGCCAGCTGGAATGCCGAAACCACCAGCAAGCCCGGCGGCCATTGGTGCGGCCGATGAGCCGCCTGCGGCCGTACCGGCGTACTGCGTTGCCGGAGCGCTAGGTTGCGTACCGAATGGCATCGGTGCGCCGCCCGCGGCTGCGGGTTGCTGTTTCTGCATAGCTTTGCGGCCAAACCATACCAACGCGGCGATGACCAAGCCAGCAATTAGCAAGAAGCCTAGGAAGCCGCCAGCCCCCATTTTGGAGAACAGGTAGGCGAGACCCAAGCCAGCCGCGATACCGGCGAGAGGGCCGGCCATGCGCGACATCAGACTCGGTTTGGCTGCTGCGGCGGCCGCAGCAGCCGGAGCCGCGGCTGCTGCCGTGGCAGGTGCTGCGGTAGCGGCGGACGCCCCGGGGTTGGCCTTTTGGTCGGTCACGGAGCTGCGTTGCGCGCCGACAGATTTACCGCCGCCAAATTTCTTTGCCTCGACGGTCGCCGCGCCGAAGGCGACGGTGACCGCAACGATGGCAACGGAGAGTGCTTTGAACATGGTGCTTGACCTCAGTGTGGAAAGCGAAAAATTAAATGAGTGAAACCTACGGAGAAACCGCACTTACACATGAACCACTACTTTGGGGTATCAATGCGTTTTTCAAGTGCGTTTCAACTGCCTAGGATAGCCGATAGCCGCGATGCACTGCAACTATGCCGCCAGTAAGGTTAAAGAACTCGACGCGCCCAAAACCCGCCGTTTCGAACATGGTTTTCAGCTCTTCTTGCGGCGGGTGCATGCGAATACTCTCTGCCAAGTATTGGTAACTTGAGGCATCGCCTGCGATCTTGGCGCCCAGTTTAGGCAGGATGTTGAACGAATACCAGTCGTATGGGGCTTTGAGCAGTGGGTTGGGACGCGAAAATTCGAGCACCAACGCGCGACCGCCGACCTTCAATACGCGATGCATTTCCGCCAAGGCGCGATCTTTGTGCGTCACATTACGCAAACCAAACGCGATCGTGACGGCATCGAAACTTTTATCGGCAAAAGGAAGCGCTTCGGCATTGCACTGCGTCGTCGGTGTGTTGATGCCATGATCGAGCAGATTGTTGCGGCCTTCTGCCAGCATCGCGGCGTTAATGTCAGTGTGCAGCACCAAGCCATTTGCGCCGACCAACGGCTTCATCAAACGAATCAAATCGCCGGTGCCGCTCGCCAAATCAAGCACGCGTTCGCCGGGTCGCAACGCAAGCTGGCCAATGGCGAAGCGCTTCCAGACACGGTGCAGTCCGCCGGACATCGCGTCGTTCATGATGTCGTATTTCGACGCGACCGAGTCGAACACGCCGCGCACTTTTTGCTGCTTTTCGCCTTCGGGGACCGTTTGGAAACCGAAATGCGTCGTGCCATTTTCGGTGCCGTTGTTGTGCTGAGTGGAATTAGTCACGGCTGGCTCCCGCGCGCTCCAAACGAGCGAGATATTCGCTCCATAACGCTTCTTTTTCGGCGCAAAGTTTGTACAGGTAATCCCATGAAAATAGCCCCGTGTTGTGGCCATCGCTAAACGTGGGGCGAACGGCGTACATGCCGACCGGTTCGAGCTCAGTAATGTCCACCGCACGCTTGCCAACTTGCAACACTTCTTGGCCCGGGCCGTGTCCGCGCACTTCTGCTGAGGGCGAGTGCACACGCAAAAATTCGAAGCTCAACTCGTGCTGTGTACTGCCATATGCGAGGCCTAGTACATGGCGCTTCCGGTCTAGCGTGAGTTCCGTTGGGATGGGCGTATCAGGTTCGAGTCCGGGCATGTGAACAATCTAAGACATTGGAGCAGGTTCGTATTCTCTCAGAGCACCGGTCTTTCGCGAACCGGCCATGTAGCCAGCACCACGCCCGCGAGCGCGCAGGCAAACGCCGCAAGGTGAGTGTGGGTGAACTGCTCCCCGAGAAATAGCACACCCACTAACGCGGAAGTAATGGGCAAGAAGACGGTAAAAATGCCTGCCTGTGCCGCCGGGATTTTCTTAAGCCCCGTCATCCACAACCACACCGTCCACATACTCGCAGCCAGCGCATACAGCGCGAGCCCGCCCCAAATCGGAAGGGTCACCGATGGAAAATCAAACGAAAGCGCGGCCCACACGCCCAGGGGGGTGACCAGGGCAAGTCCCCACAAATTGATCAGCGCACTAATGCGCTTCGGGGAAACTTGTCCCGTGAGGCGCTTGCCAATGACGACATAGCTGGCCTCACACAGTACAGCGCCGATCAGCAACGCAGTGCCGAGCAAAGAAGAATCATCGGCCGAAGCGCTGTTACGCGACAACGCGAGAAGACCGACTCCCAGCACTGCGAACGCGATGGCGGCAAGTGTGCGCGGCGACAAGCGTTCGTTCAGAAAGACTCGCGACAGCAGCGCGACGGCGGCGGGAATGCAGGCCATCACGACGCCCGCTGAAATCGCACTCGCCCGCCGCATGCCATACAACATGCAAATCGAGAACAAAAAATTGCCGAGAAAAGATTCGAGAAAAATGAGGCGGCGTGTCCGCGCGTCCAGCTTTGGTTCGTCTGGTGCGCGCTTTACCCAAGTGGCCATCGCCACTGCAGCGATGCCGAAGCGTAGCCACGCCAATAGAAACACGGGGAACACAGCCACAAGCACTTTGGAGAACCCGACATAGGCGCCCACAATCATCATCGCGCTGGCGAGCGCCGCGTATGCGCTGAAATTCTCAAATCTCATGGATAACAGCGGCGCTGCTGGGTTTGCAACACAGCTTACGCGTAGCGCGCAGTGGGCGCTGGCACTCGTTGCCGCGCGCCGTCACTTGACCATGTCAAGGTGCTCAAGCCCGGCCAATATGTTGCGCCCCTTCGCCTCGTGTCCTTCGAGTTTGATGCGTAGACGTAGGTCGTTCACGCTGTCGGCGTTGCGCAGAGCATCTTCGTAGCTGATATGACCCGCTTCGTGCAATTGAAAGAGCGCCTGATCGAACGTTTGCATGCCCAACTCGGTGGACTTCTTCATGATCTCTTTGATTTCGCTCACGTCGCCTTTGAAAATCAAATCAGCGATGAGCGGCGAGTTCAGCAGCACTTCAACGGCGGGCACACGACCTTTGCCGTCGCGCTTCGGGATTAGCCGTTGCGAAACGAACGAGCGCAGGTTGAGCGACAAGTCCATGAGCAGTTGCTGGCGGCGTTCTTCCGGGAAGAAGTTAATGATCCGATCCAGCGCTTGATTGGTATTATTCGCGTGAAGCGTGGCAATGCACAAGTGGCCGGTTTCGGCGAATGTGATCGCGTGGTCCATCGCGTCGCGGTCGCGGATTTCGCCGATGGTGATGACGTCTGGCGCTTGGCGCAAACTGTTGCGCAGCGCAACACCCCAGTTCTCGGTGTCGGTGCCGATTTC
>DAINAJ010000061.1:0-9633 GCA_036733505.1 Casimicrobium sp. | reverse complement strand
GGCGCAAACTGTTGCGCAGCGCAACACCCCAGTTCTCGGTGTCGGTGCCGATTTCGCGTTGCGTGATGATGCAATTGCGATGCTCGTGCACGAATTCAATCGGGTCTTCAATGGTCACGATGTGGCCACGCGAATTGCGATTTCGGTGATCGATCATCGCGGCCATCGACGTGGACTTACCACTACCCGTCGCGCCCACAAAAATCACGAGCCCACGCTTGGCCATGACGATGTCACGCAGGATCGGCGGCAACATCAATTCTTCAAAACGTGGAATCGTCGTGTTGATCGTACGAATCACCACACCGACATGGTTTTGCTGCATAAACGCACTGCAACGGAAGCGACCGGTACCCGGCGGGTTAATCGCGAAATTGCATTCGCTGGATCGCTCGAATTCAGCCGCTTGCTTGTCGTTCATGATCGATCGAGCGAGCGTGAGCGTGTGCAGCGGCGACAGCGCCGTCTTCGAGACTGGCGTGATCTCGCCGTCGATCTTTAACGCCGGCGGAAAGCCCGCCGTCAAGAACAAGTCGGACGCGCCTTTCTGCACCATCATGAGCAGCAGCGAATTGATAAACGGGGTAGCTTGTTCGCGTTCCATAGTGTGGTCTCTTTCGTCGCTTTTTCGTGTGCTGCGATTAAGCGAACATCTCAGGCTGACGGGCGCTCAGTCTGGCTTCGGCATTGTTGATTAGGTTGCGGCGCACCAGTTCTTCGAGGCATTGATCAAGTGTTTGCATGCCTTGGCCAAGGCTCGTTTGAATCACCGAGTACATCTGGGCAATCTTGTTTTCGCGAATGAGATTTCGGATCGCCGAATTGCCGATCATGATTTCGTGCGCCGCGATTCGGCCGCTGCCGTCTTTGCGCTTAATGAGTGATTGCGAGATCACGGCTACCAATGATTCTGAGAGCATGGAGCGTGTCATGTCTTTTTCGGCGGCGGGGAACACGTCGACGATACGGTCGATGGTTTTCGCGGCAGAAGATGTGTGCAGTGTGCCGAAAACCAAGTGACCGGTTTCAGCGGCGGTGAGCGCGAGGCGGATGGTTTCAAGGTCGCGCATCTCGCCAATGAGAATAATGTCCGGATCTTCGCGAAGCGCGGACCGCAACGCGTTGGAGAACGACAGCGTTTGTTCGCCGAGTTCACGCTGGTTGATCAAACACTTCTTGCTCTCGTGCACGAATTCGATCGGATCCTCAACGGTGAGGATGTGTCCCATGATGTTTTCGTTGGCGTGATTCACCATCGCCGCGAGCGTGGTCGACTTTCCGGAGCCAGTCGGACCTGTTACGAGCACCAATCCGCGCGGCTTCATAGCCAGTTCGGAGAATATTTTTGGCGCAGCCAGATCCTCGAGCGTGAGTACACGCGATGGAATCGTACGAAAGACGGCTGCCGCGCCGCGATCTTGATTGAAGGCGTTTACGCGAAAGCGGGCGAGGTTGGGAATCTCGAACGAGAAATCGACTTCAAGGTTCTCTTCGAAAACTTTGCGCTGCGCGTCTGACATGATGTCGTAGACGAGGCTATGCACATCTTTGTGATCCATCGCAGGAAGGTTGATGCGGCGCATGTCGCCGTGCACTCGCAGCATCGGTGGCAAACCCGCCGACAAATGCAAGTCGGACGCGGTGTTCTTTACCGAGAACGCAAGAAGCTCTGCAATATCCATCCCTATAATCCTTTGCCCCCGTACGTTCGCTCTACTGCGAGCCGCTACGGTTAATTTTCTACATTGTGCATGACGTTGCCATTATGACTGCAAGCTCTAACCCACTGCAAGCTGACGAATCGCTCGCTCGGCTCGCTGCGGTGTATGGACGCATCGCCGCGGCCACGGAACGCGCTGGGCGTGCCGCCGACAGTGTGCAGCTCTTGGCTGTGAGCAAAGTGCAGCCCGTCGAGAAAATTCGTGCGCTTTACGCAGCCGGGCAGCGCGATTTTGGCGAAAACTATGTGCAGGAGCTAGAAGCGAAGGTGCGGGACCTTTCTGACCTGTCAGGCGTTCAGTGGCACCTCATCGGCCCCTTGCAATCGAACAAAACCCGTGTGGTTGCCGAGTGCGCGCATTGGGTGCACTCGGTGGATCGCCTCAAAATCGCCGAGCGACTCTCGGCTCAGCGTCCTGCGTCCATGCCACCGCTGAACGTGTGTATTCAAGTCAACATCAGTGGCGAGGCCTCGAAGAGTGGCTGTCAGCCGGACGAAACGGTAGCACTCGCGGTGGCGGCGAGTCAGCTCCCCGGTATTCGCGTGCGCGGCGTCATGGGGATGCCAGAGCCCGACGTAGGCGCCGAGGTGACGCGAGCGCAGTTTTCGTTGCTCGCTGGTTTGTACGCACAGGCGCGCACAGCGGTGCCGGGCATGGATACGTTGTCGATGGGAATGTCGGACGATCTCGAAATAGCCGTAGCGTGCGGCTCGACCATGGTGCGCGTCGGAACGGCCCTGTTCGGGGCGCGGATAGCGAATTAATGTGAATGCAATTGCAATGAAAAAAATCTGTTTCGTCGGCGGCGGCAACATGGCGAGCGCGATGCTTGCGGGGCTCATCAAAAAGCATCCAGAGCTCGCCTGTCACATCATTGAGCCGTTCGCGCCCGCTCGTGAGAAGCTTTCAACGCTGAACGTTGTCGTTCACGAAGCCGCAAACCGCGCGGCCATCGACGGCGCTGACGCGGTGGTGCTCGCGGTGAAGCCGCAGGTACTTAAAGAGGTGTGCAGCGAGTTGTTGCCACATCTGCGTGGCGAGCTGATCGTGAGTATCGCGGCGGGGACGCGCGCAGGCACCATCGCGCGCTGGCTGGGCGGACACGCGCGAATTGTGCGCACGATGCCGAACACGCCTGCGCTCATCGGACAGGGAATCACAGGGCTCTACGCTGCGTCGACGCTTGCGGCGGACGACGTTGCCACTGCGACGGAGCTCATGCTGTCCACCGGACCCGTTGTGCGCGTGGAGAGCGAGGCGATGATTGATGCAGTCACTGCCGTTTCCGGCAGCGGCCCAGCCTACGTTTTTCACTTTATCGAATCGATGCTCTCAGCAGCCGAGGGCGTCGGTTTCAATGCTGCGGATGCGCGCACGCTGGTGCTCGCAACGATGAAGGGCGCGACCGCGCTGGCCGAGGCCTCCGACGAGAGCCCCGGCGTGCTGCGCGAACGCGTGACGTCGAAGGGGGGCACAACTGCTGCCGCGCTCGCGGTGATCGGCGAGCGCGGCGTGCAAGCGGCATACGTCGATGCGGTGCGCGCTGCGCGCGATCGTGGCGCGGAGCTGGGCGACCTGCTCGACAAAGCGTAGTGCAACACTGCGCCAGCGACGACGTATGACACTCCCGGCGTGGCTGCACGACTCTGCGGATGGTGTGGAAATCTCGGTCTACGTACAGCCCGGGGCAAAAACCACGGAAGTGTCCGGCGAGCACGACGGCGCTCTGAAACTGCGCATCAACGCGCCTCCGGTTGACGGCAAAGCCAACGCCGCCGTCATCGCATTCTTGGCCGAGCGTTGCGCCGTGAGCAAAAGTAAAGTCACGCTAATTTCGGGCGACACCAATCGCCGCAAGCGGTTACGCGTGACGGGCATCACCGCAGAAAATGCTCTGCAACAACTTTCCCTCTGAACACCTCGCCAACGACTAGCGGGTGGACGTTTCGTGAAAAATGCTTGCTAAGTCGACTATTGCGATAAATTGGGGGAAACGACCACCCGCTGGTCGTTGGCGCCTAAAAGCTGATGTCAAAAAACCAATGCTGCGGTGGCTATTGCTGCGACGGAACGCGCGCTTTGAGCAAACTCAAGTAGAGCGCGCCGTCGAGCGGAGTGCCTGTGCGCTGTGATTGCCAGAGCGTTTCGCCGAGGCATTCGAGAATTTCGTGCGTGGCGGCATGTGGGTCGTCGTGTTTGGCCGCGAGCTGGCCGTGAATCGCGCGAATGCCGTGCGGTTGGTCAATATCGAGCTGCTCTTGAATCGCAAGGTGAAACCCGAGATGCATGAACGGATTGATGTCGCCCGATTCAGGTCGCCAATCGGTCGTAATGAACGATTCTGGGTTTTGCAATACGCGGTGATATTCCGGATGCAGCGCGATGATTGCAGCGGTCTTTTCTTCAAGCGGCGTGAGCGCGTCATGGCGCTGGAACTTTGCCCAAGTGTCGATGAAAAATTGCCGAGCTTGATCGCGAGTGGGGTTGTACATTTTTCTGTGCGGCTAGGGGAATGGTTCTGACTTCGTCTTGCCGGCGAATTCGCAATCATCGAATACTGGACAAATTCCACACTTTGGATTGCGTGCCACACAGGTGTAGCGTCCGTGCAGGATGAGCCAATGATGCGCGCCGCGTAAAAATTCTGGCGGCGTGAATTTCATCAGTTTGCGCTCTACTTCATCGACCGTTTTTCCCGGCGCGAGCTTCATTCGATTGGCGACGCGAAAGACGTGGGTGTCGACGGCGAGCGTGGCGTCGCCGAAGGCTTCGTTGAGCACGACGTTTGCGGTTTTTCGGCCGACGCCGGGCAGCGCTTCGAGCGCCGCGCGGTCGTGGGGCACTTCACCACCGTGCAATGTGATGAGTTGCTGCGCGGTGGCGATTGCGTTCTTTGCTTTGTTGCGAAAGAGGCCGATCGTTTTGATCGTGTCGGCGAGATTAGCTTCGCCCATCGCGAGTAGGTCGGCGGGCGTTTTGACCGTTGGAAAAAATCGTCGCGTTGCGGCGTTGACTGATTTATCCGTGGCTTGGGCTGAAAGCAAGACAGCGATGAGCAATTGAAACGGGTTGCCGAATTCCAGCTCGGTCTTCGGATTCGGGTTGGCTTTCGCCAGCGTTGCGTAAATGCGATGGCGCTTCTCGGCGTTCATGTTCGGGCTTTCGCTCTGGCAAGAATGTCGGCGAGCAGCGTTTTTTTGTCTGGCGCAATCTTCGGTGCGTGCGCTTCGGCTTTGGCCTCGACGCGTTCGAGCAAGCGTAGTTTGTGCGCGCTGTAACGCCCGCGCAGCATCGTTACTTGAGGCGCGCGTTCAACGAGCGACGCGTGCACACGATTCGCCACTGTCGTTGCAGGTGCAAGCGAAATGCAATCTACCGGACAAGCGATGATGCATAGTTCGCAGCCCGTGCATTCGGCAGTAATCACCGTGTGCATCCGTTTCGATGCGCCGATGATGGCGTCGGTAGGGCAGGGAGGCAGGCAGGCTGCGCACCCGATGCATGCAGCCTCGTCAATCACGGCGACATGCTCCGGTGCGTAACCGTCTACGTCAGCGGCTAGCGGCACCAACGGTCGCGTGAGCAGCGCCGCGAGCGCCTCGCGCGTTGCGTCGCCGCCCGGCGGACAGCGGTTGATGTCGGCCTCACCCGCGTGCATCGCCTCGGCATAGGCGCGGCAATCGGCGTAGCTGCAACGCTGACACTGCGTTTGCGGCAACAACGCATCGATTGCGTCAATACTGGGGCGAAAAGGAGGCGCTAACATCTATCAAATTATCGTGGAATGCTTGTTTGCGCGGCAACGTATCGCGCGACGCTTCACGTTTACGCGGAGGAGCGCGCTTGGAACCGAGTCTATTTGTTGATGCGAAATGCCGCGAGCCAGGTCGTTACGGCTTGCTTTCCCGAGTATCTGCGGTCGTGTTACGGGCGTTGGGCTGGCAGTTATCCGTGGCGCAGGCGCTGCCGGAAAAATGTGTGGTGGTGATGTATCCACACACCAGCAATTGGGACTTTCCGATCGGCCTGCTTTCGAAATGGGCGATCGGCCTAACCGTAAAGGGCGAGGCGCTTAGTTTCGCGGGCAAAGAGAGCTTGTTCAAATGGCCGTGGGGTGGCTTCTTTCGAGCGGTGGGCGGGTTCCCCGTGGATCGCAGCGGTTCGACCGGGTTCGCCAAACAAATGACCGAGCGCTTCGCCGCCGTGCCGCGCTTGCGCTTTGTGATTGCACCCGAGGGCACGCGAAGCTACGTGCCTTACATGCGCTCAAGCTTCTATTACGTCGCCGTGGCAGCGGGCGTCCCGATCGCGCTCGGCTCGTTTGATTTTCCCCGCAAGCGCGTGAACGTGAACGCGTTCTTCACGCCGAGCGGCAACGTTGAGGTTGATCTCGCCGCAATCAACGCGTTTTATCGCGACCTTGGCAATCTGGGCGCGAAGCCCGCGAACGCCGCGCCTTGGGTGTTTCGCAAGTAGGCGAGAGCACGGGGCGTATTGACGCGGACTCACACCTCGCCGTCGAGTCCTAGTTCGTGGATCTTGCGTGTAAGCGTATTGCGACCCCAGCCTAGCCATTCACTGGCTTCGATGCGGCGACCTTTCGTTTGCAGCAACGCGGAACGAATCATCGTGGCCTCAAACTCGCGTGTTAGGCGTTCGCCCGGAGCTTTCTCGCCCTGCTGTATCGCGCCGGCCAATGTCGCCGCCAGTGCGTTTTGCCAGTCGCCGCTGGGGCTCGAACTTGCATCAGGTGAATATGCGGCCGGTGCGTACTGGCGTGGAGGCGTAACCTGCGGTGCGTTTATCGACGCTGGTGCGAAGGCCGTTGCATGCGCACTTACCGAGCTGGAGGCAGCCGGTGCGTACTCGACGGCCGCACGACTAGCGCTTGCCGTCGATGAGGTG
The DNA here is from genome assembly GCA_036733505.1 of Casimicrobium sp. Lineage (GTDB taxonomy): Bacteria > Pseudomonadota > Gammaproteobacteria > Burkholderiales > Casimicrobiaceae > Casimicrobium. Next base: position 3,007 of record DAINAJ010000061.1, on the reverse strand, counting down.
CCCAGCGACTCCGGCGCAGCCACACGAACTTCGGGCGGAAGATCTTCAACATCCACGGTCGAACCCGGCGCCATCACCGTGATCCAGTGGCAAATATTCTCGAGCTGACGCACGTTGCCAGGAAACGGGAACGCTTGCAAGACTTGCAGCGCACCGCCAGTTAGCGCTTTGACTTCGCCCCCTAACGACTGCGCGCTTTTGCCCAAGAAATGCTTCATCAGCAGCGGCACATCTTCGCGTCGCTCACGCAGCGGCGGCAGGCGTAAGCGTACGACGTTCAGGCGGTGCAGCAAGTCTTCGCGGAACATGCCTTGTTTCACGCGCTCATCTAGGTTTTGATGCGTTGCGGCGATGATGCGCACATTCGACTTCATCGGCGCTTGACCGCCCACGCGGTAGTACTCGCCGTCCTGCAAAACGCGGAGCAAACGCACTTGCAGGTCGGAAGGCATGTCGCCAATCTCGTCGAGGAACAGTGTGCCGCCTTCGGCTTGTTGGAAGCGGCCCTGGCGCGTCGCCGCGGCACCCGTGAACGAGCCGCGTTCATGGCCGAAGAGCTCCGATTCGAGCAAATCTTTCGGAATCGCGGCGGTGTTGATCGCAATAAACGGTTTGCCTTTGCGCAGGCTGTGCTCGTGCAGCGCGCGCGCGACGAGCTCTTTTCCGGTGCCGGATTCGCCGGTTATGAGCACCGTAACATGCGATTGCGACAGACGGCCAATCGCACGGAATACGTCTTGCATCGCTGCGGCTTGGCCGAGCATTTCTCGCTCGCCCGCTGCGGCAACGGCCTCGGTCGGCGCTGCTTCAACCGTCGCGGCGGCACGACGGATCAACGCAAGCGCTTGCTCAACGTCGAAGGGTTTCGGTAAATACTCAAACGCACCGCCTTGAAAGGCTTGCACCGCAGTGTCGAGGTCCGAAAATGCCGTCATCACAATCACCGGTACTTGCGGATGCGCAGCCTTGATTTTTTTGAGGAGCGACAAGCCCGACTCACCGGGCATACGCACGTCGCTCACCAGCACCGATGGCGTTTCGGTCTCGATGGCACGCTGCACATCAAGCGCATTGTCAAAGCTGCGATGTGCAATGCCTTCGCGTGTGAGGGCTTTTTCGAGAACCCAGCGGATGGAGCGGTCGTCATCAACGATCCAGACGTTTTTCATGGTGCTTTGCTTTCAGTTTCGGCGCTCGTAGGGTGATCGAACGGCAGAATGACCCGGAACTCGGTGTGGCCCGGTTCGCTGTCCACTTCAATTGCGCCATAGTGTTGGGCAACAAAAGTTTGCGCAATCGAGAGACCCAAGCCGGAGCCTTGGCCATCGTTGCGTGTGGTGAACAACGGATAAAAAATGCGGTCGCGTATTTCGTGTGAAATGCCCGTGCCGTTGTCGATGACAGCGATTTCGAGCGCCATGCGATAGCGGCGCTTGGAGAGCACAACCTGACGGGCTACGCGCGAGCGCAGTGTGACGTGTGGCGATTTCACTGATGCGGTCGACTGACATGCATTGCGCGCAATGTTCAGGAGTACCTGTGTGATTTGTTCGCCATCGCACTCGACCTCGGGCAGACTCACATCGAAGTCCGGCGTGAGCGTGTGCGTTGCGCCAAATTCGTTTTTTAGGAGCTGCAACACGTGATCAAGCACGCGATGAATGTCGGTGCGAATGTAGCGGGGTAGTTTGTGCGGGGTCAGCAGTTTGTTGACCAAATTTTGCAGACGATCCGCCTCGGCGATGATGACTTGCGTGTATTCGGTCAACTGCGCGGACGACAACTCGGCTTCGAGTAACTGCGCCGCGCCGCGAATGCCGCCTAGCGGATTTTTTATTTCGTGCGCGAGGTTGCGTACCAGTTCCCGATTAGCTTGATTTTGCTCCGCGATCTTCGCTTCGCGAGCAATTTTTAGTTGCTGATCAATGTGCCGCAATTCAACGATGAGTTGAGCGTCATTCACTGAGTCGCCTTCGAGAAAACTCACGGTGCAGTTGACGAGCAAACGCGACGCGCCGTTTGGTTTGCTTGCTAAGTGAAGTTCAAGTTCTTGCTCGGTGTAGCTTGCGCGGTGCGCGAGCGCCAACGCCAGCGCTGGAGCCAGACGCTCACTATCGCGCAGGACGTCAGATAGGCGCGCGCTTTGAAGTTGTCGCTTTGACTGCGCGAGTAAATGCTCCGCAGCGGGGTTTGCGTAGAGAATGCGTTGGTCGTGGCCGAGCAACAACACTGCGGTGGAAATAAGTTCGAGTCCTGCGGTGTCCGTGCCAGCGATCATGCAGACGTTTTAGCAAGAAGCGAGCCTGATTGCATTGAGCGACAGCTGTGGGATAGAGCTTGCCCGTGATAAGCGGTGGCACGAGTGAGGAATGAGTGCAACGCGAGAAGCTCGTAGCGAGCATGCCCGCTCGCACAGACCGCATCGCGGGACGTGACGAACGGCTTCCGAGCTACAGCTTCAGGTTCGCTAGCTCTTGTTTGAGCGCAGCAACGTTACGCTCGTGATGGCGCAAGGTTTGCTCTAGCTGCTTGGTGCGGTCGATGTATTTCGGCGAGCCGACGCCCTCGTCAGCCATCGGCAAAGGTTTGCCGCCGTTGAACGCCAATCGTGTTTGCGCGAGCGCCTTCTCTTCGTTCGAGAGTTCGTCGCTGAGCACTTGGCGACGTGTGCCGTCGCGCGTTTTTTGCGTTCCCGCATCGACCACGGCAGCTGCGGAGCCAGCGCTGCTGTTGGTGCTTGTGTTCACTGCGCGCGGGGCTGAGCCAGCACCGGTACCGGCCACTGTTTTGCTCTTGGCAGGCTTGTTTCCCGTCGGGATTTCCGACAGGGTGTCGGCGCTGTCCATGCGCGACGCCCCTTTTTTCGGTTGATTGGTGTATTCAACCGCGCCAGTCACCGGATCAATGTACTTGTAAATCTGAGCGTGCGACTGCCCCATGACCAGCGCCCATGAGAGGGACGCGGCAGTCGAATAGGCGAGGAGTCGGGCAGATTTCATACGGAAAG
>DAINAJ010000060.1:0-16580 GCA_036733505.1 Casimicrobium sp. | reverse complement strand
AACGACTTGCGATTGTTCACCATACCCGCCAGTGCTACGCCGCCCATGTTCACGCCGTGATACGCACGTTCGCGGCTAATGAACAGCTGGCGGTGCCCTTGGCCGCGCACACGGTGGTACGCGAGCGCCATTTTCATGGCGCTGTCGACGGCCTCCGAACCTGAACACACAAAGAAAATGCGATCAAGGCCAGTAGGCGTGAACTCGGCAACTTCACGAGCAAGCTGGAACCCCTTCGGGTGCGCACGAGTGAACGGCATCGTGTAGTCGAGCGTCTTTAACTGCGTGTAAACCGCTTCGGCGATTTCCGAGCGGCAATGGCCCGCCGCAACACAGAAGAGGCCGGACGACGCGTCGATCAACTTGTGTCCGTCTTGCGTCCACAAATGCATGCCTTCGCCTTTGACGAACATGCGCGGTTCCGCTTTGAACTCCTTATTCGGCGAGAACGGCATCCAAAAATTGTCCAACGCGTGTGAATCTTGCGCTTCAGCGGCGGCGTTGGAGAGTTGGTGATCAGCGTGGCCCATAGAAAATCCTGCATTTAGTCAAGTGGACAGCGTAGGCGGCGCAGTGCTGCAACAATAGAGCCAGATATGCGACAACGATTAGGCCAGTTGTGGCAAACCCGGTTTGCCCAGAGCGACGCTACCGAAACGCTGCAACAGCGGATCGCTGGTATGTTGCGCCGTTCGGTTTTGGAGCGTGCGATTCCATTGGATGCGCCGCTGCCTTCCACCCGCGAATTGTCGGCTGAGCTTGGCGTCGCGCGGGCGACTGTTGCGCTGGCGTATGAGCGATTGCAAATAGAGGGCGCGATTGAGTCTCGCGAGCGTCGCGGCTTTTTCGTAAGTACTGCGTTCGCGCAACAGCGCGCAGAGTTCCATGAGAGCGATCAACTCTCGTTGTTGCCGCCGCCCGATTGGTCACGCCACTTTCGCGCGTTGGAGGTTGAGTACGCTCCTGTGAAAAATCCGAGCGACTGGTATCACTATCGCTACCCGTTCGTCTATGGCCAAATTGATCCGAAACTCTTTCCTCTGGCGGACTGGCGCGATTGTTTCGAGCGTGCGATGAAGCTCGAAAGTGTAGAGGCGTGGACAGTGGATCGCGGCGATCAAGATGATCGAGAGTTGTTGGAGCAACTGCGTACCCGCGTGCTGCCACGCCGAGGCGTTTGGGCTGCGGCTGATGAAATCTTGGTTACGGTGGGCGCGCAGCAAGCGCTCTATTTGATCGGGCAATTATTGGGAGGCAGCGGTCGACGCGTGGTGGTTGAAGAGCCGTGTTACCCCGACGTTCGCGCTATTTTTTCCATGACTGGCGCAACGTTAGCGTCTGTGCCGCTGGATGCCGAAGGTGTGAACGTGTCGCAAGTTTCGGCGCTTCGACCGGATGTTGCGGTGGTCACGCCATCGCATCATTGTCCGACGGGTGTGCGCATGAGTGACGATCGTCGTCGTGCGTTGTTGTCTGCTGCAGCCGATCAGGATTTTTTGATCGTCGAGGACGACTACGAGCCGCAGCTTGCGAGTGCGTCATCGCATTCGGGCACTAACCCTGCACTCAAAAGCATTGACGTCAATGGTCGTGTTTTCTATGTCGGCAGTTTGTCGAAAACGCTCGCACCGGGACTGCGCCTTGGCTACATCGTTGCGCCGCGTGAAGCCATTGCTGCGTTGCGCCGGTTGCGGCGACTCATGCTGCGTCATGTGGCGAGCAACAATGAACGTGCGCTGGCACTGTTTTTGGGGCAAGGTCATTTCGAATCCTTGCAACGCAGGCTGGGTCACGCGTATCAAGTGCGATTGAAAATTTTGCGCGAAGCGCTGGCCACGCACTTGCCGAACTGGCAAATTCAGAGTCCGCCGGGCGTGGGTTCAGCGCTTTGGATTCGGCTGCCTGATGCCATGACAGCGGCCGAGGTTGTCGCGCGGGCACGCACCGCAGAAATTGTGCTTGAGCCAGGTACTGGTTTCTTCGGCCAGCCAACGAACGGTGAATTTGTGCGAATGGGAATCTCAGCGATCCCAACGCACTTGATCGCTGAGGGCGTCGCGTTGCTGGCGGAAGTGACGGCTGGGTAGCAAATCGTCGCGCCACCGCGAGCGCAGCGCAAACGCTACGGGTCGTCGCGTACCCGCAAAAAGCTCGCAAATCTTGGCTTTCCGTTGGGCGTGATGTCTCGGTAGACATAGGTCACCTGCGCGCCAATCGGCGGCGGATTTGCTCGGATAGCATCACTAAAACCGGTGCCTAGTTTGAAGCGCACACCACGCTTCGTTTCAACCAGCAGCGCGCCCATGCGCCCCGTGTGTTTGCCTTTACCGGCGATGTGCGCGACGACCGTGGCTTCGGTATCAAGCAGGGGCTTAAGTTTGAGCAGTACATCGCTGCGCCCCGTTACGTACGGTGCGTCGGCGCGATGCAGCATCAGCCCTTCGCCGCCATCTTTCACTACAGCATCCAAATCGCGCTTGAGCGCCGCACGATCTTTCACTGCGTATTGACGCACCGCTTTGAGCGACGCAACATTCGTCCGCTCAACGAGTGCCTTGATGCGCGCTGCGCGCTCCGTAAATGTGATCGGTGGCGCGCCTGCGGTTTGCGGCAATTCAAAAATCATGTAGTTGACGCGCCGCCACTCGCTGTCAATCGGCTCCGTTTTTCGCACGATGCCTGACAGCTCGTCGAAGCGGCCTCGCGCAATCCAGAGTTCACCATCGAGCGCTTCGGCTGGTAGCTTCTCGGTGAACCAAGCGGGCGCGGCGACAGTGCGGCCGCTACGAAACTTGAGTGTTTTGCCGTCCCACTGCGCACGTACGCCATCGTATTTTTCGCTCACCAAATACTGCGTCACGTCCACTTCCGGCCCGAGCACATTGGCTAACAACATCGGCGGCGCGGCTGCGTGCGCGGACAACGCGATCGTAGCGAGTGCTAGGAAAAGCACACGCAAAATTGTGTGGTCAAAACGTGTAAACGGCATGCGCGGATTGCCTTTCGATGAGTGCGTAGAGTTTAAGCGCGACTACTGGCTGGCGTTCGATTTGCGGCGGTCTGTACGGCGCACATTGCTCAGCCAGTTCCGTCGTTCGTTGCTGCGTGAATCGTCCACTGGAAGAAGTAGAAGACCATCTGCCGCCGGTCTTTTACGTTAGCGCGACGAGTTAACAACTTTATGCGGCTATCGACTGCCAGCTGGTCGTTAGCGGCAGATTTATTGAGATATCGACTAATGCTGATAAATGCGCCTAAAGACCGCCTGTCGGTCGCTAGAGGGACAAAGTTGTTACGGCAATCTCCGCAACCGAGGCGCTTGATGCCCGCGCGCAAAGGCACCGTCGCCGCTCTGAAGATTCTCGTTGCGAGAACATTTCCGAAACGATCCCACGCTATTGTGCTGCGAAGCGTCCCGTGCTGTCACATGGCGTCCGCCCCCACGCTGTTGCGTTCGCAGATAACGAATACCCTGCATCTCGGATGCAATCGCCGCCGTTAGAATCCGCGAGTGATACCGACGTGCGCTTTGTCACTCGGGTGTATCGCCCAATATAAGGAGGATTTATGCGAAAGATCATGGCGGCTTTTGTGAGCGCAGCAACGGCGTTATTTGCGGCGACCGCAGGTGCGCAGAATATTTCGATTGCGACCGGGGGCACCGGTGGCGTCTACTACCCGTTGGGCGGAGGCATGGCGGCGGCGCTGTCCAAGTTCGTGCCCGGCATGCAGGCCACGGCTGAGGTGACCGGCGGCTCGGTTGACAACCTGAAGCTGATCGGCAGCGGAAAGCCGTACATCGGATTTTCTATGGCTGACGCGAGTCTCGACGCCGTGAAGGGCGAAGATAAGTTCAAGGGCAATCCCGTACCGCTACGCACGCTGATGGTGCTCTACCCCAACCGCATGCATGTAGTGACCGTTGAAGGTCGTGGCATCAATTCGATGACGGACTTGAAGGGAAAACGCGTATCGACCGGTTCGCCGGGCAGTGCGACGGAGGTCATGGCGTTTCGTGTGATCGAAGCGGCGGGTCTCGACAAAGATCGCGATATGAAGCGTGAGCGCCTCGGCGTGGCCGAATCGGTCAACGCGGTAAAGGACGGAAAGATTGACGCGTTTTTCTGGGTCGGAGGTTTACCGACGGCGGCCGTGACCGATCTTGCCAACACACCCAACACCAAAGTTAAGCTCGTAGATCACGCCAATCTCGTGCCCGTAATGAACAAAAAGTACGGCAACTTGTACGTAGAAGACTCCATCGCGAAAGCGGTCTACAAAGGGATGGACAGCGACAACAAACAGGCCACGGTGATGAACATCTTGGTGTCACATCAGAACATGGACGACAAGACGGCATACAACATTGTTAAAACGATTTTCGAGAAGCGCGCTGACTTGATCGCCGTGCACAAGGAAGCAGAAAACTTCAAGCTCGAATCGCAGAAGGCCACCGCCACACCGATTCCGTATCACCCTGGTGCAGTCAAGTACTTTGCCGAAAAAGGCATCAAAGTTAATTGACGTGACGTGGCGCAGCCCTGCATGAGTTTGGGGCATGTGGGTCTAGTTGATTCTGCTGCGCAACTCACACGCTTCCAGCACGTAGTCCGCAACACGACGGTTGTGGTCTGCGTGCGCACCGAATCGGAAAGGCGCTTGTCGCATGAGTGAAACTGCTGGAAAGTCCGCCGCGACTGATACTGTCGTTAGCGATGACGCGCTACGCAAGGCCGAGAGCTACATTGAGGAAGAAGAGGGCGCAGCCAACCGTTTAACCGGCTGGCTGGGTGTGTTGCTCACGGTCGTCGCGGTGGCGATGTCGGTGTTCCATCTCTATACCGCCTACGCCATCGTGCCGACGCAGACGCTCCGTCCCGTGCACGTCGCATTTGTGCTGTTCCTGACCTTTCTTATGTTTCCGGTTGCGGCGCGGTTTCGGCACCGCATCATGTGGTGGGACTGGCTCGCGGCACTGCTCTCCATCGCGATCGTCGCGTACCTGATTCAGGGCGGCGACGACTTCACGGACCGCAACACGTCGCCCGCGCCTTGGGACATATTTTTTGGCGTGGCGCTAGTCGCGCTCGTGCTCGAAGCCATGCGCCGCACGACCGGCTGGGTCATGCCCGTGGTCACTTCGGTGTTCATCGTCTATGCGTTGATTGGCCCGTACTTGCCCGCGCCGTGGACGCACAAAGGCTACGAAGTCGGGCGACTGATCGGCGTGATGTACATGACGCTCGAGGGAATTTTTGGCGTTGCGGTTGATGTCTCTTCCTCACTAATCATTTTGTTCACGATTTTTGGGGCGTTCCTTCAGTACTCCGGAGCGGGCAAGTTCTACATCGATTTTTCGTTTGCGGCGATGGGCGGCAAACCGACCGGCGCCGGACGCACCGTCGTGCTCGCTTCGTTTCTGCTCGGCGGTCCATCGGGTTCGGGCGTTGCCACCACGGTCACACTTGGCGCGGTGGCCTACCCGATGCTGGCCAAGGCGGGCTATGAAAAAAATGCAGCTGGCGGGCTGCTCTCGGCGGGCGGTCTTGGTGCGATCATTTCGCCGCCGGTGCTCGGCGCGGCAGCATTTTTGATTGCTGAGTTTCTGAAAATTTCTTACCTCGACGTGCTGCTGATGGCGGCGATTCCAACGCTACTTTTTTACCTAGCGCTGTTCCTGATGGTCGAGATTGATGCGCGCAAGTACGGCATGGGGCAAACGATGATCGAAAAGGCCGACAGCGTGTGGAACCTGACGCGCAAATACTGGTTTCACTTCCTGTCGCTGGTGTCGATCATCTTTTTCATGATGTGGGGTTTCTCGCCGGTGCTCTCGGTGTTTTGGGCGACGGTGGTGTCGCTGGTGACGAGTTTCTTGCGACGTGACACCGCGTTGATTTCATACGACGTTTTCACCGGCAAGACCGGTCTGGCGGCGGGACTGTTGCGCTCGCCGTTGATCAAAGCGCTAGAGGGTGGCTCAGTCGGTGTGCTCAACGTCGCTGCCACCTGCGCGGGCGCGGGCATCATCGTCGGCGTCGTTACGTTGACCGGCCTTGGCCTCAAGTTCAGCTCGATTGTGATCGACTACGCCGGTGGCTCGCTACTGCTCACGGCGGTGTTCACGGCGCTTGTGGTGTGGATTGTCGGACTCGCGGTGCCGGTGACGGCCTCTTACATCATCTGCGCGGTCATTGCGGCTCCGGCGCTCATCAAATTGGGCGTGCCTGACTACGCGGCGCACATGTTTATTTTCTATTACGCCGTGTTGTCAGAGGTGTCGCCTCCGACCGCGCTGTCGCCCTTCGCGGCCGCCGCGATCACGGGCGGCGATCCGTACAAGACGACGCTGCAATGCTGGAAATACACGATTCCCGCGTTTCTGGTGCCGTTCATGTTTGTGCTCGACCCGAGTGGTCAGGGCTTGTTGCTCATGGGCTCGACCAAAGCGCTGGCGGCCGCCAACTGGTGGTCGATTGCCGAAGTTACGCTCACAGCGGCGGTTGGCATCGCCGCGCTCGCGGGCGGTTTTCAGGGTTGGGCTTTGCTGCGCACGACGCTGATCGAGCGCGTGATGCTGATCGTTGCTGGGTTTGCGCTGGTGTATCCATCGATGATGGCGGACATCATTGGATTCGGCCTCGCCGCCGCCGTGCTTGTGATGCAGTGGCTGCGCCGCCGTTCGACGATGGCGGTACCCGGCTGAGTCGTTCGTGTCCAGTGCGCCGATCCCGTATTTGGAGCGAATTCGCACCTATTATCAGGCGCTCGGTTACGGCGCGCCTTACGTATGGGCGCGCTACGATGAGGTTCCGTTTCATCGGCTTGTTAAACCACTGTCGCACTGTCGCGTCGCGCTAATTACCACCGCCGCCCCGTTCCAGCCGGAAAAGGGCGACCAAGGCCCCGGCGCACCGTACAACGCCAGCGCAAAGTTCTATAGCGTCTATTCCGGGGACACGGCAAGCGATCACGACTTGCGCATTTCGCATGTCGCCATCGACCGCGATCACACGACCGCCGAAGACCCCGGCAGCTACTTCCCGCTGCCCGCGCTGCGGCACGCTGCGGCGGCAGGGCGCATCGGTTCGGTCGCCGCGCGTTTTCATGGCGCGCCGACCAACCGCAGCCAACAGGTCACACTCGACGTCGACTGCCCCGAGCTAGTCGCTCGTTGTCTTGAAGATCGCGCCGATGCGGCTGTGCTGGTCGCCAACTGCCCTGTGTGCCACCAAACGTTGAGTCTCGCCGCACGCAGTTTGGAGGCGCACGGTATCGCCACCGTCGTTATGGGCTGTGCCAAGGACATCGTCGAACATGTCGGCGTGCCGCGTCTGCTGTTCTCTGACTTTCCTCTGGGCAACGCTGCCGGACGTCCCAACGATGTGGCGTCGCAGGCGTACACGCTGGACTGCGCGTTGCAATTGCTCGCCGATGCGCCGGGTCCGCGTACGACGGTGCAGTCGTCGCTCGTCTGGGCAGATAGCGCCGACTGGAAGCTCGACTACAGCAACGCGGATCGTCTGTCGCCGCAAGAACTTGCTCGACGGCGTGAAGCCTTCGACGCCGCAAAAGCCGAAGCTAAACGCCTGCGCGACGGCAACGCGACGTGACTGTGACACGCGTTAGCCCTGGGCAATGTTTCTTCCGCCAGCGCGCGCAGGGAAGGCTCCTTACAGCTTCCTACGCTAAACGACCAGCGGGCGGTCATTTGCTGCAGATAATTGATAATCTTGACTAGTAATTTTTTGGACTGCAATAGACCGCTGGGCGGTCGCTGTGGCCAAAAAGCTGTAGCAGAGGAACGTCCTCGCCGTCTCACCCGCCGCTGTGTCGTTCAAACTATGGCCATTAAGACGTTTCGTCCCGACGAACTCGCCAACCAAAGCATGCCGCCGATATTGCCGATCACGGTCAGCCAGTACGTCGCTCGAAACGATTCCTTGCTGGTTTTGTGGCGGAAAGCACGTTGCGCATACGCCGCCGCAGGCCATCCGCCGAGGAGCGCGAGCAGGTGCAAATGCGCCTCGGGCGTGCGCCATCCGCCTCGCTTGGCCGCCGCTTTGTCTGCGGCATAGAAAACAAATGTCACCGCGTTAATCGCCGCCCACCCAGCGACGACTTTCCACGGGTAGCGCGACGCAATCGCCAGTGCAAAAACCCCGATCGTCCACGCAGCGGCGAGCCAAACGCTCAATGTCGAACGCCCCTCGCGCGCCTCACGCAGTAGTTGCGCGGCCTTGACCTCGCGTCGCGTCTCCACGATTGCGGCGTTAACCGCGCAACTGCGACGGCTTGTGTCCAGCCCAATTTCAAATGTGATCAGCATCCCCTGTTGAGGTCGATAGCGACGGTCTGCGAACTCGTTGAGATGTACAAAAATCTTGCGACCACCCGCATTGGGCAACACAAATCCAAACGCTTTCGCGTCATTCCACTCGACGATTTTTCCTTGATAGCGCATGCCTATTGGGCCAAACGGCGAGCGCTGAATTTGCCGATCAGCTCACCGCTTGAGTTGCCCCATTGACCGAGCTTCTCGATCTGCCCTGTCCACTGCGCGTCGGTCACCGCGCCACGAAGTAGCTCTACGGCGGCACCACGTCTGATCGCCATCGAGAGCTCGGTGCCACGCAGCTGCGTCCACAGCACTTCGCTGTCCTCCAATGTGGCGCTGACCCGCTGGAAGTGTTGCGTCAGCGTGAGTGTGCGGGACTTGCTTCGGTCGGCTCCGCCTAACGTTAGTTGCCAACGCCCCGCTACCTTCGCTGGTATCACCCAGAGCAGCACTGTGTGTTCTTTTTTCGTTCCATGCGGCTTCTGTGGCGACGGAAACAGAAGCGTTTCGTCCGCGTGCCAGTCGCCCATGTCCCACTCGTGCGATACCACCCGTGAGCCTGGGCGCATTTGCTGAAGCAGCAGCGGCCGGAGCTTCAGGTTGAACTCCGGCAGTAGATAGAGCGTAACCACTGACGGTTCGGCAAAGTTAAGCGTGAACAAATCACGCTCAAGGAATTGGGTGCGGTTGGCAACGCCCGCTAGCCGCGCCAATTTCCGGCTCTCGCGAATCAACATGGGGTCAATTTCGTACCCCACAGCACGCGCTCCGAATTGTTTCGCGGCCGCAATCACGATTCGACCGTCACCGGAGCCAAGATCCCACAACAAGTCATTGCGTTTCACCTCAGCTAGTTGAAGCATGCGACGCACTAGAAGCGGCGGCGTTTGCACGTAGGGCACCTCCGCTTCAGTGGCGACGGGGGGCGACTCCGCAACGGCAGGAGTTTGCGCGGCGAGCCAAGGCGGAAGCGCCGCGCCAAAGCCTGCCAAGACGAACCGACGACGATTGACGGATGCAGCGCTCGGCGCGGCCAACGGATGACGGAAAAGTGCTCTCATGCCACAAGCGTATCAACTATCCCCGCACGCCCTCAACCCAACACTGTTGTGCTTTGCGTCCCACTAGCCAACGCAGAGCGGTTGCGCCTACGGAGGCCCCAAAGACACGCCGCGCGCAGTGCGGCGTAACTACCGCTGTAAAAAAAAGTACACGCCAGCATGCCGCTGCAATTAACCGAACCACCGCTAGGGCGAGACGCTCCGACGCGCATCGTGGCCACGCCATCGATGAATAGGGGTAAACCATGCCCGTACCGCGCGGGGGGTTGCATTCCACACGCGTTGCCCCTACATTCCGCGCATCACGATTTCATCGGTTACGGAGGTTCTTATGGACACCAACAACGTTACGTCGATCAACGGCCAGACTGGCGCGCTTGCGTCGTCGCAAAACCGCGTCTTGCGCAACACTTACATGTTGCTCGCCGCCTCAATGGTGCCTACGGTCATCGGCGCAGTGCTCGGCGTGTCGATCGGTTTCAAGGGCTTTGGCCCTTGGTGGATGAACTTCATGATTTTGATGGGTGCAGTGATGGCGTTTAGCTACGGCATCGAGCGCACCAAAAACAGCGGCGCAGGCGTGGCCGTGCTGCTTGCGTTTACGTTGTTCATGGGCTTCTGGCTGTCGGTGTTGCTCGGTCGCGTCTTGGCGATGAAAGACGGTGCAACGCTGATCGCCTACGCCTTCGGTGGCACTGCGCTGATCTTCGCCGGCATGGCCACCATCGCCAGCACCATCAAAACGCAACTCACAGGCATGGGTAAGTTTCTGTGGATCGGCTTCTGCGTGATTCTGCTCGCAGCGATCGGCGGCATCGTGCTGCAAATGCCTGCGCTCATGATCGCGTGCTCAGTGCTCTTCATCGGTTTGTTCAGCGCATGGATCGTTTACGACATCAACCAAATCATGACCGGCGGCGAGACTAACTACGTCACCGCCACGCTCTCGATCTACATCAATCTCTTCAACGTGTTCAGCAATCTGCTGAGCTTGCTGGGCTTGACCAGCAACGACTAAACGGAGTCGTTCGCACCACAAAAAAGGCTCCTTCTGGAGCCTTTTTGCATTTGGCCGCGCCGACGGTGCTAACGCTTACGGCCTTCTTTCACGGGCGAAGGCACCGTCACGTTGGTGTACGAGATGAGTTGTTCTGTGTCGTCGACTTTTTGTCGGTAAACGCGTCCGTCCGCGACCCCAATCCATACTTTGTGCACCATCGGCTCTTTGGTAAACGGATTGACGGACTGGCTCGTCCATGTGCGCGTCGGCGTCGTCCCGACCAGCTCAACCCCACCCGCCGCGCAACGGGTCAGGCTTTGCTGCGCCTGCTCCATCACCACTTTCGGGTCGGGCATTTTCACTTTCGTCCAATGCGTCGCCTTTGGCTGCAAAATGTACATGTCACCGCCGATGACGACCGACTCGGTCACGCTCGGTTGCCCGTTCATCGCCATCGTCATCTTGACGCGATACGGCACATTGAAATCTGGCATCGTGGCTTTGATTAACGCGGCGCAGCTTGGGTCGGCCGCATGCGCGGTACTGACCGAAACGGCGACGCCGAGCATGGTCGCGGCTATCGAGGCCGCGTGAATCGTGATGCGCTTTGCTGACATAACTAGTCCTTCGTAGTGGCGCTGCGCGCCTTGGGGATTACGGGGAATGGGCGAAATAGTCCGCGGTACCTCCAAAGACGTAAAGCGCCGCGATTCTCTGTCATGCGGCGGGGAACAATTTGCGGGCATTCGCGCCATGCTTAGCGATGCGCTACGCTTCGGTCATGTCACCCACGCCGCGCCTCCTACCCAAAGTTGACTACTCCGAGCGCATGCGCCGCGTGGTGGCCATGCTAGACAACGGTGCCATTCAGCACGCGCTCGCCGAAACGCATTTCAACGAGGGTGAAGTCGAACGCGGCGAGGGCATCGTGTTGCGCAGCTTTCATGCGATTGCCTACATTCTCAAAGGCGAGCCGTTGCTCGGACTGCGCATTGCGACGGAAGTAAAAGTCAACGCCCCGGAGGCGGAGCTTGCGATGTATCGCGCGGAGGCCGACCACGCGCTACTCTTCGCGCTGCAGGCGCTGGACGAGCATGCACGCGCGATTGAGCTGGCGGTGGAGTGCGAAAAATTCAGTCGTGACCACGGCGCGCAGGAGTTGATTGCGCGGTCGATGCGTGCGCACGGTGTGTCGCTCTCGGTGCTCGGGCAGCACGACGCCGCGATCGAAAAACTGCAAGCCGCAATCGCGCTCTTCGAGGCGCACAGCCCATACATCGCGCGAACGCTGCACGCGAAATACCTGTTGCTGAACGCTGTGAGTCGCGCAATGAGCGACGCGGCACACGGTAGCGGTGCGATGCCGCCGGACTACGCCGAGCTTGCCAGGCGCTGGTCCGCGTTCGCGGTCGAAGCGAAAGCCAACGGCCTGGGCCGCCTGCACGCGATGGCCGTTGGTAACGCGGCCATCGCCACCAATCACCTTGGCGACACGCCTATCGCCATCACACAATTACACGACGCCTTCGTCCACCAGAATGCGTTGCAGCTGGGGCCGTACAGCGCCGCTACGCTCTGCCAAATCGGCGCGGCGCACGCAAAAGTCGGTGACGTCGCGGCCGCGATCGCCTCCTATCAGCGCGGCATCGAGCAATACGGCGAGAGTAATCCGCGCGAGGTCGCCACCGCTTGGCGTGAGCTTTCGGAGTTGCAAGAGAGCAGCGGCGACGTGGCGGCGGCGCTGCACGCGTTGCGTCAAGCCTTCGCCGCCGAAAAAAGATTCAACGATCAGGCCGCGATGCTCGCGGTCGCGAAGGCCGAGCAGAAAATAGAAATCGACCGGCTCGCTGCGACCTGGACGCGAATTGCCGAGGAAGACGCGCTGACTGGTTTGCCCAATCGTCGCGCTTACGAGCAGCGCATCGTGCAAACGCTCAACACACTCAACGCCGACGAACACCTCGCGCTGGTCATCGTCGACGTGGATCACTTCAAGCGCGTCAACGACGAACACGGCCACCAAACGGGCGACCAAGTGTTGCGCGCGCTGGCGCAAACGCTCAGCGGCGCGACGCGCGACGGTGATTTCGTTGCGCGGCTTGGCGGCGAAGAATTTGTCGTGCTCATTCGCTGTCAGGGTGCGGATCAGGCGCGCCAGCTCGCCGAACGCGCGATCGGCGCAGTGCGCGCGTTCAACTGGCGTCAGCATTGCGCGATCAACGCCGTCACGGCGAGCGCGGGCGTGGGGCTGCACTCCGAAATCACCGCCGCCGAGCCAAACGTTATCAAGGCGATGTACCTGCTCGCCGATCGGCGCCGGTACGCCGCGAAAAAACTCGGGCGAGATCGCGTTGTTGCCGAAGGGTGACGCACGCTGCGTACGAAGACCATCAGCCCGCCGAAAAACCTTGTAGGCGCGGACTCGGCCGCGCTTCACTACGGCAATAAAGCGACGCCAAGTCGTCGCCTACCTTTGAACTATTTCAACGTAACAACTTTATAGCGCTAGCCACCGCCAGACGGTCGTTATGGCTTAAAAACAACATTTATCGACTATCGCTAAAAAGGTCATTAAAGCACCATCTAGCTGTCGCTTAACGTGAAAAGATGCTCCCGGATTCTCCAGCAGTGCGCAGACCTGAACTACCCTAAACTGTCACCAACAAGTGGAGCGAAACTGGCGTGGAAGAAATGAGTTGTGGGGTTTTGGAATTGGATGCGCAGTCGCCGGAGCACCTGTTGCTGCGTGTCCGCGATGGCGATGGCCGCGAAGTCACGACGGCGCGTCAACACATCGCCGAAGCGCTGCCGCCGTCGTTCGCTCGCAATCGCGGACTGCGTGATTTGACGTTCAACCTCGCCACCGCTGCCGCGCCTCCACGGCCTGCTGCGCCTTTAGCCGAAACCGATGCCGTGACCGCCGTCACAAACACTGCGTTGCTATCGGCGCTGCGTCACGTCGCGATTTTGCTTCGTGCGAACGACCTGAGTGCGTGTGCCCTTACTTCGATGAGCGAGACGGTCGCTGCCGCACTGGATCAGCTCGCGCCGTTCGTGGGGTTGGTTCGCGACCGGATTGACGGGCGCGACGTGCTGCGCGCTGCGGTCGCTGACGATGTCCACGAACCGGACGCGACACCACTCGTTTCGGTGCTGGTCGCGGGCCACAACCCGCGCTACCTCAATGCCGCGTTGCAAAGCGTCGAGAAGCAGACATGGCCGAACATCGAAATCGTCGTGTGCGACGACAATCCCGGCGCGGCCGTTGCCGACGTCGTGCATCGCTTCGCCGCGACCTCTCGTTGCCGCGTCCGGTACTTTAAGAATGAAACGCGCCTCGGCGTGCGCCGCAACTACGAACGTTGTCTGCGTGAATCGAGCGGCCGCTACATCAAGTTTCTCAACGACGACGACGTGCTCGACCCGCCGTGCATCGAGCGCATGGTGCGCGCGTTGGAGCGCTGCCCGAGCGCGCACTTAGCGACCTCGCACCGCCGTCGCATTGACGAGCGCGGCTCGCCGATGAGCGATCAACTCGCGACCGTACCGATCACCAAGACGGACATCTACGTCGACGGCCTGAGTCTCATCAACGCGCTCTTGATGCTCGGCCTAAATTTTGTCGGCGAACCGTCGACCGCGATGTTTCGGCGCAGCGCAGTCGAAGGCGGAGATGGCGAGCGTTTTCAATTTCTCGGCGAAATGGGACGTGGCATCGTCGACATGGTGATGTGGACGCAGCTCGCGCTACGCGGCGACGTAGTTTTTCTTGCTGATCGGCTCTCAAGTTTTCGCATCCACGGCGAGCAACAAACGGCCACCACCAACGTGTCGACGCTTGCACTCACCGCGATTCCCGCTTTGCGTGATCGTTGGCTCGCGTTTGATTTTTTTACGCGCATCCCGCCGAACGTGTTGCGCGTGCTGCCGCTGGCCGACACGACCGATGGTCGCGATGCACAGGCCGCGCGCGATTGGCAGTTGCTCCCGATGAGCACGTTCTCGCCGCCCAACGCGAACGCGGAGGTGTTGCGTGCGCAGTGGCTCGCGAAAGAGCATCCCTTTTTCGCGGAACGCTAGCTGTGACGCACTCTAGTAAACGCTTCGCGATCATGCAGAATTCGCAAGGTCAAAAACTGTCGCGCTGCTTGTGATTTCGAATCCATTTGTTCCGTTGCCTGCGATCGCGCTGCTTGTTGGCTCAATGCTCGCATTGTCTTCACCCGCTTCGCTTGCCCAGCACAGCGGACAAGCGGCAACTGCCAGCGCCGCAAGCACATTCCCGAGTAAACCCATCCGCATCATCGTTGGCTTCACACCCGGCGGCCCGACGGATCGCGTCGCGCGCGAAGTGGCGGTCAAGCTGCAAGAGGCCTGGGGCCAATCCGTCACCGTCGAGAACAAGCCTGGGGCCGGCTCGCGCATCGCGTTCGAACTCCTCTCGCGCAGTGAGCCCGACGGCCACACCTTGTTAGTCAGCGGTATTCAAACCGCGACCAATCAAGTGCTCTACAAAAAGTTAGGCTACGACGTGCTGCGTGACTTTGAACCCGTCACACAACTCACCGCGAGTGTCTTGATCTTGGTGGTCAATCCTTCGTTGCCGCCGCGCAATTTGAGCGCGTTGGTGACGTGGGCGAAGTTGCGCGCACAACCGTTGAGTTACGCCACCTCTGGTGTCGCCTCTGCGCCGCATTTCGCCGGCGCGCTGTTTGAGCAAACCGCACAGATTACGACCACGCACATTCCGTTTTCTGGCGCCGCACCCGCGCAGACCGCGGTCGTCGCGGGGCAAGTGGAGAGCGCGTTCGTCTCACCAATGTCGGCACTGACTTTGATTCAAGACGGCAAACTGCGCGCTCTCGCAGTCACCGGAAATCGACGCTTCGGCATGATGCCCGACGTGCCCACGATGGCCGAGGCAGGCATGCCCGCGTTCGAGGTCAGTTCGTGGCAGGGCATGGTTGCGCCCGGTGGAACGCCCGCGCCGGTGCTGCAAAAACTGCATCAAGAAATCGCGCGCATTCTCGCGCTTCCGGACGTGCGCGCGCGCCTGCAAGCGGTCGCCGCCGAACCCGTCGGCAGCAGCCCCGCCGAATTTCGCCGCTACATCGAATCCGAGATTCGCAAGTGGCAGCGCGTAGCGGATCGCGCCCAAATTTCAGTAGATTGACATGACAACTTCACGCAAATTTCGCCTCATGATCTTAAGCGTCGGCAGCCTCGTTGGCACCGGCGTACTCGAATCCATCGACCTGATCGGCCGTGACCGTTTCGAGATCATCGGCCTCAATTCCGACCCCAGCGCGATCAATAATTTTCGCTGCGATGTTTGCTATGTTTCCTCGCCAACCGCCGAGCGCGCCGCGCTGATCGCGCAGCTAGATGCACTCGCGGCACAGCATCCGCCTGACTTAGTGATTCCTGGGCGCGACGACGACGTGGTGGTGCTCGCACACTGGCGCGCGCAGCGCCCGGAGCTTGCCATCATGGTCGGTAGCGTCGCGATGGCAGAAATCATTCGCGACAAATGGGCGAGCTACGAATGGGCGCGCGCCAATGACTTGCCCTTCGCGCGCAGCGCCATTGACGCGCCCGCGCTCGCCGCGCTGCAAAGCGATGTCGGCTTGCCGTTGGTCGCAAAACCGCGCCTCGGTTTCGGCTCCAACGGCGTACGCATTTTGATGACGCCGGCGCACGTCAACGCCGCGCTCAACCGCCCCGACACCATCGTGCAAGAAGCGATTGACCCGTCGCCCACACTCGCGCCCGACGCGCTCGCCGAGGGCGTTCCGTTGTGGTTCGCGCCGGTGCAACCGGGCAGCCCGCTCGGCATCAGTTTGCTCGACGACGCGGGCTGTCGTTTCATCTCGACGACGTGCTCGCGCCACGTTCGCGGTTCCGCGATCGACACCATGCTGCTCGACGACGCTGCGCTCAAAGACGTGCTCATGCGCTACTCGGAGGTCGCGTGGCGCGACGGCTGGCGCGGGCTCTTCAGCATTCAAGCCCGGCGCAACGCAGCGGGTGAACACATCGTCATCGAACTCGCCGGTCGCTTCATGGGCGCCACCAGCGCGCTCGCCGTCCTAGGCGTGCCCGTCTTCGAGCGCGTCCTCGAAACCTATATCCCCGACTACCGCGCGACGCTGCCGCAGCGCCCAAATTTTCATCTTCGCGT
>DAINAJ010000059.1:0-16632 GCA_036733505.1 Casimicrobium sp. | reverse complement strand
ATGCTGCTCCTGTCTTTGCGGTTGAGCAGTGTTGCACTTCAGGCTTGAAACCGCCCTTCGATTGAACAGGAATGCGCAGAAAAAAGCCCCGCACACGGCGAGGCTTTTTTGGCTTTTTGCTGCCAACGACCAGCGGACGGTCGTTTCAGGCTAATTTTTCACACAGTCGACTTGCCGATTATATTGGCCAAGAAGACCGCTACATTGTCGCTAGAGCCATAAAGCTGTTGATGACATCGCCCTCGGCGCGTGCACGACCCTTAGCCATCCGCAAGTTTCATTTCAACAGTGGCGCGGTCACGTAGCTCACGCAGCCACGTCTGGTATGCCTCGTCGGCCTTGCGATCGCGCAGAGCCACGCGGGCGCTCTGACGTGTACGCTCCTTGGTGACATCTTGACTACGGCGTTCGGTCACTTCGATCAAATGGAAGCCAAACTGCGAACGGATGGGGCCGATTAGGGTGTTGAGCGAGGCTTTAATCAACGCTGCTTCGAATTCAGCAACTGTGTCTCCCGGGGATATCCAGCCGAGCTCGCCGCCTTTGGGCGCGCTGCCGTCTTCGCTGCCTTGTTTGGCTACGTCTTCAAACTTTGCGCCGCCCGCGATGCGATCACGCAAGCGTTCAATCTTTGCTTTCGCCTCTGCTTCGCCGACCAAATCATTGACGCGAACTAAGATGTGCCGCGCTTTGTTTTGCTCAACCACTGCCTTCTGTTCACCAGCACGTTTGTCGAGCAAGCGAACAATATGGAAGCCGTTCGCGCTACGCAGAACCGCGCTAGTTTCGCCGACCTTAAGTTTGTTGGCGGACTCGGCGTAGAGCGAAGGCAAGCGATCCGCTTGGCGCCAGCCGAGCGCGCCGCCTTGCACCGCGTCGTTGGAGTCTGAAAACACCGCTGCGACCTGACCGAACGCGGTGCCAGCGTTGAGCTGGCGCAGCGCCTCCTCCGCGCGCTTTTTGCGAGTTTCGACTTGATCTGGCGTTGCCTGCTCCGGGACCAACACCAGAATGTGGGCGAGCTGATATTCGGCTTGGTTAGCACCCTGTGCCTTCGCGAGCGCGAGGTAATTGTCGATTTCTGCGTCGGTGACGACGACTCGCGACTCCACCTCGCGGTCGCGCAAACGAGACAGCACGATTTCGTTCTTCAATTCGTCACGAAATTTATCGACTGTGATTCCGTCCTTCGCTAACGCCGCGGAAAACTGCTGCATCGACATTTTGTTGTCTGCGGCAATGCGCTGAAGTGACGCGTTCACCGTTTCATCGTCAGCGCGGATTCCGTTTTCCTTTGCGTACTGCAGCTGCACGCGCTCGTTGATGAACCGCTCCAGCACCTGCGCGTCAAGCTCCGCGTCTGGCGGCATCGCCACCCCTTGTCGCTTGAGCTGCGCAATCACCGCGCGTTTTTGGCTGTTCAGTTCATATCGAGTAATAACGTCATCATTAACCACAGCGACTACGCGATCAACGAGCTGAACACGGCCCGCCTGCGCGTACACCGACAGGCTGGTCGCGAGCAAAACACCGGCGAGAGGGGCAAGAACAAAAGGTTTCATCGTGCGTAAATCAGCTTAAGGGGTAGAAGGGGTCCACGGACTAAACGTCGGTGTCTGCGTGATGGGCTCGGCCGCGTCGTCGATTCTGCGTCGTGTTGGATTATCGTAGAGCAGAGAATAGCCCGGAATGTTCCGCTTGAGAACGTCTAACGGGTTCGAGCCTACGCGGCCAAGGCCATTGAGCTCAAGTTGCAGGAAAAATGCGTTGGTGGCCGTGGTGGTCGAGGTCGTGATGCGTTGGCCAACGGCACGAATGACATAGCAGCAGCCGTCCCACTCAAGCCCGACCACGCTCTCGGTCATGCGGCGATCAGCGATGGAGTAGTTAAGGCGTCCCACCGCGTAAATGTTTTTGTAGATCGGCCATTGTCCCGCTGCGTCGATTTGCTTGACTTGCACATTGCCGGTGGAAGTCGCGAGTTCGCGAATGGCGCGATAGTTGATGTTGATTGCTTTGGCCTTTTCCGGTGTGTATCTCAGACCGAAGGAGAATCGCTCGGTCTGGCCCGCGTTGGCGTTGTACTGGCCACTCGCTTCGACGTACAGCGCATCGGTTACGCGTCCTTGCGCGGCGAGCAAAATGTCGGAGCTATTTCGATCGCGCGCGGATTCGCCCAGCGTCACACGCTGATTGTTGAAGTAGAAACGCTCGCCAACGGTTACGCGCAGACGCTCTTTTTGCGAGTTGGCGTCGTAGAAACGCGATGTCACGCCCAGTGCGAGTTGCTGAGTGTCGCCAATGCGATCTTGTCCGACGTAACGATTTTCGCTGAAGAGTTGTAGCGCGTTGAAATCCGCCAATGCGGTATCGAATACCGGAGTTTGCGATTGATCACGATACGGAATGTACGTCAGCATCGCGCGCGGTTCGAGCGTCTGTACGAACGCATTGCCAAAGAGCGACGTATTGCGCTCGAAACGCAGACCACCGTCGATGCTGGCTATGGGAAGAATGCGCGTTGAACTACTGTAGTCATCGAAACTACCGATCAGGTTGTAGCGCGTGGCATGCAAACCGATTTTTGGCGTCAAAAACACACCTGGCGTTTCGTATTTCCAAGCGGCGGTGCCGTGGACGTAGGCTCGGTAACCAGACGGAAGTGCGGCGTTCGGGTAGTCGAAGCGCGTGAGCTCGGATTCCATCTTTAGCTCAAAACGTTGATCCGCAAACGGCTTGTAGGTGGGGGAAACCGCCGAAAGCTGTGGCACTTTGTCGTAGGGCGGCAGCACGAGCGCGGCGGGGTCTTGCAGAGTTTGGAAGCGCTGCGCTTTCGCGGTAAACAGCCAATCAAAATTGCGATAAGTTAGCGTCGCATCGCGCGGCAGCGTGGTGATCGAAGTAATAGACACGAAGTCCGATAAGTCAACGAAATAGCGCGCATCCGACACGTGGTTGTAGTTGACCGTAAGCGTAAGATTGGGCGAGAAGTACTGCGTGTGTCGAATGTTGGTTGCGTCGCGGGTCGAATCCGCGAGGCGATCACGCGGCAAAATTTCACCCGTCCATTCGCCCATCGCGCGCCCAAACGGCGTGTCAAACAAGTAGCGGCTCTGGCCATTGAATAACACGCCGCGCTTCGTCATCAACCGCGTCGTCAACGTCGCATCGTAGTTAGGTGCTAGGTTGAAGTAATACGGCAGTTGAATATCTAGGCCGCGATTGCCGCTGGTGCCATAAGTCGCCGCCAAAAAACCACTTTTGCGCTCGTTTTTGAGCGGGAACGTAAATTCTGGAAGCCACGCCACGGGCAGGGGCCCAAGGTAAATCTTGGCGTCACGTGCGGTGCCAATTGACGTTGTTTCGTCTAGATCGAGCCGCCCCATTTCGAGCCGCCATGCTGGGCTGTCGCCCACGCAGGTCGAGTACGTACCGCGTTCAATCCGATATTTCTCTGGCCCGGTGAACAGCACCTCATCTGCCTTGCCCCGCCCCTTGTACAAACCCAACACGAAGGTTGGCTTCTTCATAAACCCCGTGGCGTTGTCGCGTCGATACTCGAGTTCGGGCCCCGTCACCAAATCCTGCCACGTGCGGATCACCACGTTGCCGCGCGCTTTGATCGTGTCGATTGGGAACTCGTAGCGCATTCGATCGGCAAGCACCTGTCGTGACGGGGTGCGCATGTCTACCGACCCGAACGCCTCGAAAAACTCGTTATCAATGCCCGCCGACTCGACAGCCGTGACTGTGGCCACTTCCTTTTCCTTCGGCGCCGGAGCCCGCAGTTGGGTAGGGTAGCTGCCATTGGACGATACGGCAGACGGGCAATAAGGGCGTATGGCGTCTGGTTGGGCCTGAGCCATCCAGCCCGTACTTGTTCCCATTGCTGCAACCGGCGCAGCAGACGCGGCGCTTACGCAGGCGCTTTGCGCGTGCGCGCCTGTCGCAGAGCAGGCAGCGGCGATCAACGCAAAAAGGGGCCGAGGAGTGAAACGCAAACTGGAAATCCGGACCGACTGGCGGTTGTTAGACTTACAAGTTTAGCCGACAAATCAACGCGTTATGGACGCATTGCTCGCGCCGTGCTGCTCGTCTGGTCCTTTTTGAATTTGCCCGTTTGTAATGCAACGAATTGAACTCCCCACCGTTGGCGCCGACGCCCGCCTAGATGAAGTCATCCAATGGCTGGCAACAATTACGGCGCATGACGGCAGCGAATGGAAAGAAATCGCCGTGGCGTCGGCGGATGCGAGCTTCCGTCGCTATTTCCGCGTCACCTCGAACGCTGGCGCGACGGCCATCGTGATGGATGCGCCGCCACCGTTGGAAGACGTGCGGCCGTTTCTTAATGTCTCGCAACTGCTCGATGACGGTGGCGTATACGTTCCGCGCCGCTTTGAGATCGATGAGGCGCGCGGTTTTTTGCTCTTGGGGGACATGGGGAGTACGACGTATCTGTCGGCGCTCACGACGGCACAACCATCAGATCCACAACCCCTGTTCGCCGACGCAATCTCAACGCTAGTTCGCTTGCAGCAAATCGATCCTGCACGCGCCAAGATGCCGCTGGGGCAGTACGACGCCGCGCTGCTTCGCCGAGAAATAAATCTGTTTCCCGAGTGGTATTTGGATCGACATATCGGCGTCCCACTCAGTGACGATCAAAAGAATGCGCTCGAACGCGTCTACGCCTTGTTGATGGCCAGTGCGTTGGGCCAGCCCACCGTGTTGGTGCATCGTGATTACATGCCGCGCAATCTAATGGTTACCCAAGAGCGCAACCCTGGCGTGCTCGACTACCAGGACGCAGTGGTGGGGCCGATAAGTTACGACGTGGCGTCGCTCATGCGTGACGCGTTTTTGAGCTGGGAAGAGCCGCTGGTCATTGACTGGGCGGCGCGGTACTGGAGCCAAGCGCGCAAAGCGGGCCTACCGGTGCGCGAGGATTTTTCGGAGTTTTATCGCGAGATGGAGTGGATGGGTTTGCAACGCCACCTCAAGGTTCTTGGCATCTTTGCGCGCATCAACTATCGCGACGGCAAACCAAAGTATCTCGCCGATACGCCGCGGTTTGTGCAGTACGTGCGACATGTGGCCAGTCGTTACAACGCATTCGCTCCGCTGCTGCATCTTTTCGATCAAATTGAAGGCAATCAAACCAAGGTGGGCTATACATTTTGAGCCCCGCCCAAATACATACGCCGTTGGAAGCGATGATTCTCGCGGCCGGCCGAGGCGAGCGCATGCGCCCGTTGACGGACACGGTGCCGAAGCCGCTGGTGCCGGTGTGCGGCGCCCCGCTCATCGAGCATCACATCAGAAAACTCGTTGCTGTCGGCGTCCGTCGCGTCATTATCAACGTGAGTTACATGGCAGAGACGTTGATCGCGGCGCTAGGGGACGGCGAGCGATTCGGCTGTAATTTGATCTACTCCGTCGAGTCGTCGCCACTTGAATCGGGCGGCGGCATCGCGACGGCCAGTGTGCATTTTCAAAGTGACGCCATTATCTTGGTCAGTGCCGACATTTATTCTGATTTGGATTACGCCTCACTGCTGCCGCGAGTCATCGCTATTGAAAACGGGCAGATCCAGTCCCACTTTGTGATGGTGGCGCCGACCGCTGGTGAACCCGGCGGCGAATTTGCGGTGGGCGCGGACGGGAGTGTGCACATGGGTCAACCGCGCATGACACTGTCGAATATCGCCGTCCTTGCGACAGCGCCCTGTCGGACATGGCCGCGAGGTGAACGCTTCAAGCTGTTGCCGTATTACCAACAAATCGTGGAAGCAGGCGTTGTCAGCGGCGAAGTGTTCAGCGGCGTTTGGAAGAACGTGACGACAGCTGCAGATATTGATTTTCTTGACGCTGCGCAAGCAGCTTCGAACTAATTTTTTTGGTTTTTGGTGTTGACGATGATGAATCCCCTGCTCGATTTTTCCGGACTTCCACGCTTTTCTGACATTACACCTGAGCATGTCATGCCGGCCATGGAGCAGCTGATCGCCGAAGCGCGCGCAGCGATCGCGAAGGTTGAATCGTCCGAAGCCGTGACGTGGGATAACGTCGTTGAACCGCTGCAAGACGCCACTGAACGACTGGGGCGGGCATGGGGGGCGGTGGCGCACCTCAACGCCGTGGTGAGTAGCCCTGAGTTGCGCGATGCGCACAACGCTGCTTTGCCGAAGATCACACAGTTTTTTACTGAACTCGGGCTCAACAAAGCGTTGTTCAATCGTTACAAAACTTTGTCTGAACACGCACAATCACTTGGCGATGAGGCGCGCGCACTGTTGCACCACGAAGTGCGCGATTTTCGATTGAGCGGTGTGGAGCTTGAAGGTTCTGCGCGAGACCGCTTCGCGGCCATTCAGGAGCTATTGGCGGACACGCAATCGAAGTTTGAGGACAATGTTCTAGACGCTACGAACGAATATTCGCTTGACGTGCCGCTCGCCGAGCTTGATGGCGCGCCTGAAGACGTGACCTCCACTGCGCTGGCCAAAGCGAGAGACGCGGGCCAACCAGAAGGTGTGGCGCGCTTGACGCTGCAGGCGCCGTGCTACTTACCCGTGATGCAGTACGCCAATTCGCGCTCGTTGCGCGAGACGCTCTACCGCGCCTATTCAACGCGAGCTAGCGATCAAGGGGATGCCAAATTTGACAATAGCGCACAGATTCAAACCATCGTGGCGTTACGTCACGAAGAGGCGGGTCTGCTCGGTTTCAAGAGCTACGCTGAACTTTCGCTCGTGCCAAAAATGGCACAATCGCCAACCCAAGTGTTCGAGTTCATTCGCGATATCGTCGGTCGCGCAAGGCCGTTCGCTGAACGTGATCTCTCCGAGCTAAAAGCTTTTGCAGCAAGTGAATTGGGCATTGTCGATTTGCAGTCGCACGACGTAATGTTCGCCTCGGAAAAATTGCGTCAACAACGTTATGCGTTTAGCGACGAAGAGCTACGCCAATACTTCCCCGAGGATCGTGTGCTCGCCGGTTTATTCCGGGTCGTACAAAGTATTTACTCTGTGCGAATCGTCGAAGGAAAAGTCTCAGCGTGGCACAACGACGTTCGCTTTTTTGAAGTGCAGGACGCAGACGGGAAACTCATCGGTGAGTTCTATTTCGACTTGTACGCACGAGATAAAAAGCGCGGTGGCGCTTGGGCCGACTCAGCCCGCAATCGCCGCGTAAAGGGCGGAAAACTGCAGACACCAGTCGCGTACATGACGTGCAATTTTCCGGCACCAGTCGGTGGGAAGCCCGCGCTTTTTACGCATGATGACGTGATCACGCTGTTCCACGAATTTGGCCACGGCTTGCATCTGCTGCTCACTGAAGTTGGCACGCTTGGCATCTCCGGTTTTGGTCATGTGGAGTGGGACGCTGTCGAGCTACCCAGTCAATTCATGGAGAACTATTGCTGGGAATGGGATGTGTTGACGCACATGACGCAACACGCGGAAACGGGCGCGCCACTACCGCGCGAACTTTTTGAAAAAATGATTGCCGCAAAGAATTTCCAAGCCGGACTGGGCGCGATGCGGCAAATGGAATTTTCTCTGTTCGATATGCGACTGCACTCTGAGGGCAAAACTGCCAGTCGCGACGACGTGCTCAAGCTTTTGGCCGATGTCCGTGCCGAAGCCTCTGTGATCGTGCCACCGGCATACAACCGCATGCCGTGGTCGTTTACGCATATTTTCGGCGGCGGCTACGCAGCCGGCTACTACAGCTACAAGTGGGCGGAAGTATTGTCTGCCGATGCGTTCGGCCGATTTGAGGAAGAAGGTGTGCTGTCGCCTGTGGCGGGCGCGGCATTTCGTAAAGAGGTATTGGGGCGCGGTGGAAGTCGCGACGCAATGACCAATTTTGTGGCTTTTAGGGGCCGCCCCCCAACCGTTGACGCGCTTTTGCGGCACAATGGTATGGTCGCTCAGTAGCCTTGCGCGTTGGTGTGAATCACGGTCCCGAAGGAGTTGGAAAATGAAACGTTTCTTTTTGCTGTCGTCGCTCTCGATCTTCGCTGTGCTCGCGGCGATCCCCGCCGTCAGCGACGCACAATCGGTTTATCGTTGGGTAGACGCCAACGGCCGTGTGCAGTATTCCGATCAGCCGCCGCCTTCCGACGCTAAGAATGTGCAGCAAAAGAATGTGGGCGGAAACTCGATACAAAACAATGAACTCTCGATCGCTGCTGCGGACGCACAAAAGAAGAATCCGGTCACGATTTATGTGAGCGAGTGCGGCGAAGCCTGCGACGCGGCGAGAAACTACCTGAACAAACGCGGAATTCCTCACACTGTGATTGATCCCTCGCGCTCGCTAGAACTCAACAACAAATTTAAGGCGGATACCGGCGGCGGCACCATCGTGCCGGTACTCAAAGTCGGTGAGAAACGTCTCACGGGTTGGAGCGAGTCGGGTTGGGCATCCGCCCTCGATAGCGCGGGTTACCCCAAGACTGGAGGCTTCGCAAAGCCCAAGCCCGTTGAAGATCGCAGCGGTCTGCTGGATGCGTCCAAGGCTCCACTGAAGTCCGCAACCCCGCCTGCGCAGTCGCCGAAGTCTGCGCCTCCTTCTGGCAACAAGCCTTCTTCGTCGGGACCAGTGGAATAACTGGCTGTGCGGGTTACTACGTGGAACGTTAACTCGCTGACGGCGCGCATGGCGCGTACCGAAGCTTGGCTCGCCGCCAATCAGAGCGACGTGCTGTGTTTGCAAGAGCTTAAGTTGGAAACGCACAAGTTTCCACACGAAATGTTTGATGGTCTAGGCTACCGTGCGGCGGTTTACGGCCAGAAAACTTACAACGGCGTAGCCATCATTGCCAAGAAAACGCTGCCCGATTTTGCAGACGTGCAGATGGGTGTGCCCGGCTTTGACGACGAGCAGTGCCGCGCGATTGCCGCGACTATTGGTGACGTTCGGGTAATTGATCTTTATGTCGTCAACGGACAGTCAATTGAGTCGGACAAATTTCAATACAAGCTGCGTTGGCTCGACGCGGTGAGTACCTGGCTGGCAGCTGAGCGCGCGAAGCACGAAAAGCTTGTCGTCGTAGGCGATTTCAATATCGCCCCGACCGACGCCGATGTGTACGATCCTGTTGCGTGGGCGGGGCAAGTCCTCTGCACGGATCAAGAGCGCGCCGCGTTTAATCACTGGGTTGGACTGGGTCTCACAGATTGCTTCCGAAAGTTCGAGCATCCGCCGAAGACGTTTACTTGGTGGGACTACCGTATGCTGGGCTTCCCCAAGAACAATGGTCTCCGTATCGACCATATCCTTGCCACTCCTGCGCTCGCCAACACCTGTACTGCGTGCACGGTCGATCGTAACGAGCGCAAAGGCGAAAAGCCGTCAGATCACGCGCCGGTGACCGCTACCTTCGCGTAGCGACACGCTGTCTAAACTCTTTCTGATGGCGTGACGACGATCGCGTCGGTGAGCTAACTCGCGTCCAAGTCCGCAACGTTATGGCCCGGAACCGAAATCGCGGGTGACCGGTAATAAATCGCGCGCTTTGTTTGGAGAGGGCCATGCAAGGCTTTACTTCGGATTGACGTAGATCAATTGCATGCGGTTGCGAATGGTTCGCATTAGCGTGTACAATTCCTACATCCCCTCCTCGAATGGTTGCCTAGAAATGAACTCGACGATAAAACGCCTCACCTTAGCGCTTGCCTTCGGATGCGTACTGACTGCCGCTGTGACAGCCGCGGCCGAAACGGTCGTCGTGTACTCCGCTCGAAACGAACAACTCATCAAACCGCTGTTCGATGCGTACACCAAAGAAACCGGCGTGACGGTCAAGTTCATTACCGACAAAGAGGGGCCGCTCATGGCGCGCCTGAAAGCGGAAGGTGCAAATACGCCCGCCGATGTCTTCATGACTGTTGATGCCGGCAATCTCTGGCAAGCTGCAGAAGAGGGTCTGCTGCGTCCGGTCAAGTCGGCAACGCTTAATGCCAACATCCCGGCGAATTTGCGCGACCCCGACGATCAGTGGTTCGGCTTGTCCGTGCGTGCGCGCACGATTGTGTACAACAAGAAAACAGTCAAGCCTACGGAGCTTTCAACCTACGAAGATCTCGCGGCACCAAAGTGGAAAGGGCGACTGTGTTTGCGGACCTCGAAGAAGGTCTACAACCAGTCGTTGGTTGCTATGATGATTCACGAGCACGGCCAGGCCAAAACCTCTGAAATCGTCACTGGCTGGGTCCGCAATCTAGCGACCGCGCCGTTCGCTGACGACAACTCCGCGATGGAGGCCGTCGCCGCCGGGCAATGCGACGTAACACTGGTGAACACCTATTACTTCGGTCGCTTGATCGAAGCCAAGCCAACGCTACCCATCGCCATTTTCTGGCCAAACCAAGCGTCCGGCATGAAGGACGCTGGCGTCCACGTCAACGTTTCTGGTGCGGGCGTGGCCAAACATGCCAAGAATCCAGCGGGCGCGATAGCGCTCATCGAGTGGCTGTCTTCGGAGAAGGCGCAAAACTTGTACGCCGACGTCAATCTTGAGTATCCCGTCAACGCGAAGGTGAAAGTGGACCCGACGGTCGCGGCTTGGGGTACTTTCAAACAAAACTTACTGAATGTGCGCGAAGCCGGTCGATTGCAGACGACCGCCGTAAAATTGATGGATCGTATCGGTTACAAATAACGCATCCACCTAAGGCGGCATGCCCCACTCCCCGCCCACTTTGACCGTAAGCTCCAAAACGCCCGCGCCGGGCGTTTTTGCGTTTTCGCGCGTCAGCGGCTGGCACATCGTCGCTTCGGTCATCGCGCTCATTGTGCTCGTTCCCGTGGCCGTCACTTTCGCCGCCTGGTTACGGCCACAGGCGGACATCATGGGCCACCTCGCCGAGTTTGTCTTGCCCGAACTACTGCTCAATACGTTGTGGCTTCTGCTCGGCGTTGGTTTGGGTGTGGCCGTGTTGGGCGTGTCGCTGGCGTGGCTCAACGCTATGTGCGAGTTTCCAGGGCGCGCATTTTTTTCGTGGGCACTGCTCTTGCCATTGGCTATGCCCGCGTATGTGCTTGCGTTCGTGTTGATTGGCCTCCTTGATTTCACCGGGCCGGTGCAAACGGCGTTGCGCGAGACATTTGGTCCGCTCGCGCTGCCGTCGATCCGTTCGCGCGGTGGTGTCATTTTTGTGATGTCGCTCGCGCTCTATCCGTATGTTTATCTCATCGCGCGTAACGCATTTCGGAGCCAAGGTCGCGCCGCGATGGAGGCGGCACAATCTTTGGGAATGAGTCGTTGGCAAGGCTTTTTCAGCGTCGCGCTTCCTATGGCTCGGCCATGGATCGCTGCTGGAGTAGCGCTTGCGCTTATGGAAACCTTGGCGGACTTCGGCACCGTGTCGACGTTTAACTACGACACATTCACCACCGGCATTTACAAGGCGTGGTTCTCGCTGTTTTCATTGCCCGCCGCATCCCAGCTTGCCTCCATTTTGATCGTGTTTGTTTTGCTGCTCGCGCTCGCGGAGCAACGCCTACGTGCACCGGTCAAGTACAGCGCAGTGGGCCGCTCTGGCGCTGACCATCGCATTCGCCTCACGCGAGGGCAGGGCGCGCTTGCGTTTGCCTACGCCTCCCTGATCTTTGCGGTGGCATTTCTGCTGCCAATGCTGCAACTGTTGTGGTGGGCAAAGGGGGCAGCAGCGACGGACCTTGATGCACGGTACTGGTCTTTCTTTGGTCACTCGTTGTGGCTTTCGGGGCTCGGCGCGATCACGGTGGCACTCGTTGCTGTCGTCTTGGCGTACGCCGCGCGCCAGCGTCCGGGATTTTTTATGCAGATCACGCAGCGCATAGCCACGATTGGCTACGCCATTCCCGGCGCTGTACTCGCCGTAGGTGTGTTCATTCCCGTCGCGTGGCTGGACGAGCAACTGCTTGCGGTTTTGAACGTGAACCCGACGCAAGTCGCGCCCCTAACCGGACTTCTCAAGGGCACGCTCTTTGTGGTTGTGCTGGCCTACGCCATCCGCTTTCTTGCGGTCGGTTTCGCGCCGTTAGAGGCCGGCCTCCAACGCATCAGCAAAAGCACCGACGACGCAGCACGCGTGTTGGGCTGTACCTCGTTCGCGCTCTTGTGGCGCGTGCACTTGCCGATTTTGCGTCCCAGTCTCTTTGCTGCGTTGGCGCTGAGCTTTGTCGATATGATGAAAGAAATGCCGATCACATTGATGACGCGTCCGTTCGGTTGGGACACACTCGCAACACGCGTCTTTGAGATGACCTCCGAAGGCCAATGGCAGCAGGCCGCGCTACCATCCGTGGCGATTGTTTTCGCGGGGTTGTTACCGGTCATTTATTTGGCGACGCGCGGAGAAAAATGAGCCATGCCTGAGTTAATGCTCGACCACATCAGCCAGTCGTACGGATCGCGCGAAGTCGTACGTGATTTGTCATTGCTGCTGCACGATGGCGAAATCGGTTGTCTGCTTGGTGCGTCTGGGTGCGGTAAGACGACGGTACTGCGCTGCATTGCGGGTTTCGAAGCGCTCACCCACGGCGCAATTCGCGTTGGTGGCGAAACACTTAGCGCGCCGAGCGTGATGATGGCGCCCGACAAACGTCACATCGGCATGATGTTTCAAGACGGCGCGCTGTTCCCGCACCTGACTGTGGCCGGAAATATTGCGTTCGGCATTCGCACACAAAGCAGCGCCGCGCAGCGCGCGCGCGTTGACGAAATGCTCGTGCTGACGGGGCTCGAAGGTTCCGCTGAAAAATTTCCGCATCAACTCTCCGGCGGGCAACAACAACGTGTCGCACTCGCGCGCGCGCTCGCGCCGAAACCGCGCATGCTGCTCATGGATGAGCCGTTCTCAAGCTTGGACATCGAGCTGCGCGAACGCCTCGCCATCGAGGTGCGCGGCATTCTCAAGCGTGAGGGCATGACGGCCATGATCGTCACGCACGACCAACACGAAGCGTTCGCGATGGCGGATCGCGTGGGCGTAATGGCTGACGGCGCGATCGCGCAGTGGGACACGCCGTACAACCTCTACCACCGGCCGGCAAACCGTTTCGTGGCCGACTTCATTGGTCAGGGCATTTTTCTGCCCGGCACCGTGCTCAGCGACACAAAGGTGGAAATTGAGCTTGGCGTACTACACGGAAAGATCCCGACGGATTGCGACGCCGCCGGATGCGCACAATGCGCTCACAGCTGCTACGTTGACGTATTGATTCGACCTGACGACCTGGTGCATGACGACGAAAGCCCGATGCAGGCCGTCGTTGAAAGTAAGCTTTTTCGCGGCGGTGATTTCCTCTACACGCTTACGTTGCCCAGCGGCGCGCAGGCACTCTCGCTCGTGCCATCGCACCACGATCACGCCATCGGCGAGCGCATCGGCATTCGCCTCGCGGTCGATCACGTCGTGGCGTTTCGACGCACCGACGGCAAACGCGCGCCACACGATCACGTCGTCGCGCACCCTGTAAAGTTTGTGGCATGAAAGTCACGGTACTTGGCGCAGGACTCATAGGCGTCACGTCTGCGTACTACCTCTGGCGCGACGGGCACGAGGTTGAAGTGTTCGACGCCGCGCCACAACCCGCAACGGTGACGAGCTACGCCAACGCCTGCCTCATTTCCGCATCGCGTGCGTTGCCTTGGCCTACGCCAACGTTGCGGCAAACGTTGTGGCGCGCGATGACCGACGCCAACGCCCCGATGCGCGTCACGAAATGGCTTGACCCGGCGCTGTGGCGTTGGGGCCGCGAATTCATGCGCTACGCCAACGAAATGGACTTCGCGCGGCTTACGCGCGCCAAGCTCGCCTTCGCAAAGTTTTGTCAGCACGAACTCGAAGACACCATCGCGCAAACCGGCGTCGATTGCGGCTACCAGCGCGAAGGCTTGCTCTACGTGTGCCGAAGCGCTGCCACGCTTGACGCCGCACGCGCACGCGCCGCACTCGTCGGCAAGTATGGCGTAGATACGCGCGTGCTCTCGCGTGACGAAGTGATCGCGATGGAGCCCGCGCTCGCTGGTTCCACCGTCGTGGGCAGCACTTTTGCGGTGACCGATGCGCAGGGCGATTCGCGAGTGTTCACACGGTTGCTGGCGGCGTGGCTCGCTGCGCGTGGCGTGAAGTTCACCTTCGATGCGCCCGTCACAGCGAAGCTCATCCAACGCGCGCAAACGTTCGAGATTCACTCACCAAACGGCGTCGTGAGCGCCGACGCTTTCGTCGCCGCGCTTGGCCCACACACGCCGCATTTGGCACGCGATCTCGGCGTGCGCATTCCGATCTATCCGGTCAAAGGTTTCTCAGTCACCGTGCCGGTGAAAGACGCCGCTCGCGCGCCCACACGCGGTGGCATTTGCGAAGACTCGCTCATCGCGTATTGCCCCCTCGAAGGCGATAGCGGTCCGGTCATGCGCATCACCACGGGCGCGGTGTTTTCGGGGCAGGACAACGGTTTCGCCGACGCCGATTTCGCGCCACACCGCGCGCACTTCGAGGCGCTCTTTCCCGGCGCGCTCGATTGGTCAGCGAGCACGGTCGAGCACTGGGCCTGCCAACGCCCGATGACGCCATCGTCACTGCCAGTGTTGCAGCAACATCGCTTCCCGAATCTCTATTGGAATTGCGGCCAAGGCCACATCGGCTGGACCATGAGCTGCGGCTCCGCGCGCGTCATCGCAGACTTGATCGCCCAGCGCGCGCCTTCGTTTGACTTGACGGACATGCAGCGGCTGTAGCGCCGCCGGGCGAATAGATATACAGCTTTATCGTCCGAGCGACTGCCAGACGGTAATTTGCGCCAAAAAAAGCGCATAGTCAACCATGAGAAAAAACACGCTGAAACGACCACCCGCCGGTCGTTCGCGCCAAAAAACTGTTTACGCTAATTTTTAGGCATCGGACGTGGTGGATGCGGATGCGGCGGCGGCAGCGGGCGATAGCGCGGAATCCACGGGCGGTAGCCGAAGTATGGGTACGGCCACCAGACCGGCGGCTGCTCGATGACGTAGGACGCGAGCGGTTTTGGTTCGATCACTTCGAACGCGAGGAACTGCGTCGTTTGCTTTGCGTTGAAATTGTCGTCGCTGGCGAAGAGGAGCGTGCGATTTCCGTTGGGGAGCGTGGGGCCGAAGGTCATGGCTTCGGTGTTGTCGAGCTTTTTGAGTTTGAGCGAATCGAAATTGATGACGAGCCGCTTGGTCGCGGCCGTGTATTCGCCCGCGCGAAGCACAGGCACGCTCAGCACGTCGCTGCCGTCGCGGGTGTCGATCAGGTAGACGCGCAGCGAGTTGCCGACGCCAGCGGTGTAGCTGCGCTCCAGCACGAGCATGCGAAATTGATCGACCATCAAAATTTCGGGAACGCCGTTGTCGTTCCAGCCGGTGGCGGGCGTCGGGCGATGCGGAATTGCGTCCGGGATGTACGCGATTTGCCGAATCGGATTGCCGGAACTGGCGTGATAGAGCGTGAAGCGAATCGGTCCGCCGCTGGCGTCGACGCTCGGCTCGTTGCCATCTTCAAGCAGCGAAGCCTCCATCGAGACCCAAATTGCTTTGTTGTCCGGCGTGAGCGTCATGCCTTCAAACGTTAGGTTGTCGCGCGGGCCACTAGCGTTGCCGGCTTTCATTTTGAACATCGGCAGCGTGGGCAATTCACGAATGAACGTGCCGTCGAGCTTCATCTCGCGCACGACCGGATCGAGCCCGAGCTTTTTGTCGCCCTCGCTCGTCCACAGGAGCGTATCGGTGTCAGCTCGGTAACGAATCGCTTCTGGGTCCGGAATGTCCTTTGCGCCTTGCGCTTTGCCGCCGTAGGGACTGCTGTCCGGGCGCTTCATGTACACGACGGAGGTGATTTCCGGCGCGGACAACGTGGTCGCGGTCACGTTGATTTTCGCGGTGTAGTAACGCGCCGCGTTGATGTCTGAGCGGTCGTCCGCGAGGAGGTAATACTGATTGCGCGCTGCGTCGTAATCAATGCCCGAAATGCCGCCGGCGGTGGTCCCGCCGAATTGCATGCGGTGCGGCAAAGTTGCTTCGCCGATGAAGCGAAGCGAAATGCCTGTAGCGTTGGCGACGGCACCCGGCGTGGGCGCGGCGCTCTGCGATGCGCAACCCGCGACGGTGAGCGATAAAACAAGCGGCGCAAATAGACGGGGCATAAGGCCTCCAGCTAAGGTAGTCAACGGGCTAATTTTGACATTGTTAGCGCAAGCGGGTTTTCGGGAGCAGCCAAGCTCGCTCGATCAGGCTCCAATAATGTTCGGTTAAGAAATAATTTGCCACGGATTTCCACAGATGAACACAGATTTTTTTGTGTGCGCTGTGTAATCTGTGTAAATCCGTGGCAAAAAAATGACCTGCATTCGGTAAACGAACAGTATTGGGTCAGGTTCCGCAGAAACATCACTTCGGCGGCTTTACGTCCCGCAGTCGCTCGCGCCACCACTGCAGCGCGCGGCCGCGATTGTTGCTTTTCCATGCGATGACCAAGTGACCCGTTGGCCGTCGCTCCTCAGTGCGCTTCGCAATCAGCGTTTTGTCACGAAGATGCGGCGCTGCGAACCAGCGGGCGAGGTAGCCCGCGCCGAGGCCCGCCACTTGCGCGTCTACCTTCGCTTGCA
>DAINAJ010000058.1:8807-16658 GCA_036733505.1 Casimicrobium sp. | reverse complement strand
TGGGTGTCTTCGCGGGTGCGAACAAGCCATACCACTGCGACATGCTCACGTTTTTTACGCCTTGCTCAGCGAGGGTTGGCACGTCTGGCATAACCGCCGAGCGCTTATCTCCCACTAAGCCCAGGGCCTTCAATTTGCCGCCTTTAACTTGAGGATAAGCGGTGAACAAGCTCGGCAGCATCACCTGCGTCGTTCCTCCTATCGTATCCATGATGGCTGGCGCCGATCCTTTATACGGTACATGCAACATGTCCACGCCAGTCGAGAGTTTGAGAAGCTCCGCCGCAAAGTGAGGAGCCGTCCCATTGCCGGCCGACGCATACGAAAAGCTCCCGGGCTTGGCTTTCATGAGCGCGACGAGTTCCTGCATGTTCTTTGCCTTCACATTGTTGTTCACCACTAACAACGTAGGCGACGCCGCCACCAGGCCAATGGGTTCGAAATCAGCGACTGGGTCGTAGCGAAGTTTCTGTAGCGCAGGATTGATCGCGTGGGTAGCGATGTAGCCGAACAAAATCACATGGCCGTCAGGTGCTGCTTGTGCAACATACTCGCTGGCGATCGCGCCGTTCGCGCCTGCTTTATTCTCGACGATAACTGGCTTGCCCAGTCGCTGACTAAGACCTTGCGCGACCAGTCTTGCCATGGCGTCGTTCGCGCCCCCCGCGGCAGTTGGCACCACAATTGTGATCTGCTTGGTTGGAAAACCCTGGCCCTGCACGGTGCCCGCCAAGACCGATAAGCCAACCGCTAGTGTCGTAGCGATTCGCGCTGCCCAAAGCTTACTTATGTTTGAACCCATCTTCATCCCTCCAATTGCGTCCAAAGTTGGCAGCAGATGCGTAATGTTTGCGCAAAGGAATGATTTTGCCCAGTGCAATTTTTGTTAGTATTAGTGCATGGCACGCATCAATTTTGATTTGCAGCAATTACAGGCGTTTCTCGCTGTGGCGGAACGAAACAGCTTTCGAGCGGCGGCGGAAGCTATTCATTTGTCACCGCCGGCGCTGAGTCGTCGAATCGACAAACTCGAAACGATTCTTGGCGTCAAACTGTTCAATCGCACTACGCGCGAAGTTGAACTCACGAGTCTGGGTCGCGTGTTTTTAGAGCGCGCGCGTACCGCACTCGATGATTTAGAAGCGGCGATGCTCGGAATAAGCGAAGTCTCCGCCACGCGCAGCGGCAGCGTCTCTGTGGCCTGTGTGCCATCGGCTGCGCTTTATTTTTTACCGACTGTCATCCGTTCGTTCACAGATCAGTATCCGAAGATTCGCATTCGCGTGATTGACGAAGCTGCTGATGTGGTGCGCTCAAGCGTTGCGTCCGGCGAGGCTGACTTCGGAATCGCATTCATGAGCGCGCAAATGCCGGGCATCGATTTTGAGGCCATCCATGATGACCCTTTCGTGCTGGCCGTCTGCTCCGATAACGCGTTCGCCCGCAGGAAATCAGTTCGCTGGCGTGAGCTCGGCACGGAGCGCCTCATTAGCGTTGCCCGCAGCAGCGGCAATCGTCAATTGCTAGACGACGCGTTGTCGAAAGCGGGATTCGACCCCAAGTTCGCGCTGGAAGTGAACCACGTCGCAACACTTCTAGGCATGGTGGAAGCAGGTCTCGGTGTCGCTGTCGTGCCGCGCATGGCGTTGCCCAAATCGCATACGGCGTTGGTTGGTGTCGCGCTCAGCGAACCCTACGTTTCGAGACGTCTTGGTCTGATACTGCGTCACAACACAGCCCTGCGCCCCGCTGCTGACATTTTCTATTCACATTTGCGCGCAGCGTTCAATCAACGTAGCGGCACTTCGGTGCGTAAGCGGACATCGTCGCCCTAAGCAGGCCATCACGAAAAAAGGCCCCGCTACGACAATGTGGTGCGGGGCCTGTGAGGAGAGAGGCGTCGTCAGTGGCGCGTTGGCACCACCACTCTTCAGCGCTGGACTAGAAGGTGTGGCGCATGCCAATTTCAATGCCAGTCGAACTGCGACCGCCTGCAATGCCGCTCGCGCCTCCAGGGACTACGAAAGTCGCTGCCCCTTTGTTTGAAACTCGGGAGTACGTTCCATAAAGCGCGCTTCGCTTCGACAAATTGTGGACAT
The DNA here is from genome assembly GCA_036733505.1 of Casimicrobium sp. Classification (GTDB taxonomy): domain Bacteria; phylum Pseudomonadota; class Gammaproteobacteria; order Burkholderiales; family Casimicrobiaceae; genus Casimicrobium. The sequence goes on along the minus strand of DAINAJ010000058.1, from coordinate 14,559 downwards.
ACCCCACCGCGATTTGTTGTGCGTCGTTGGAGTCGATAACCGTCGTGCCCACCGAACCCTTCATATCCGCGCGGTTGTAGGAGGCCTTGAATTCACCGCTTCCGACCGGAGCCGTTACCGCTATCAAAAGATTCGCCTGCTTGGCGTTGAGCATCTTGAATTGTCGATGTGCAACAGCGAGCTTTGCGACTTTAAAGTCGTAGCTGACACCAATCGCGGTGTCCTTCAAGTCGGCGCCAACATTGAGACTATTGCTCGTGACCGTGTGTGCGATCGACGCATTGATCGGCCCTGCGACATAACCGATACGCCCCGCCTTCACAAGATGTAACCCGTTAGCAGCCGTACCACCTTCATCGGGTGCATACATCAGCGCACCCTCAACCCCGGCCAATCCCGAGGGCAAGAAGTACTGAATTGCATTGCTCGAACGAACAGTGGTGTTCGGATTACTACCAAATGTCGTACGAATCGGTCCCAGTGGCGTCGCTGAGACGAAGTTATTGGAGCCACCAACACCGACATAACTGAACGGATCGAAGCGACTCCACCCCGCGTAGCTGGGTACGAAATCGCGACCGAGGCGCAACTCGCCGACCTTATTGCTGCTGACACTTACCGTCGCGCGACGATCAAAGAGGTTCGTGATGATCGCGCCGGTGTCAAGCGCGAATCCGGACTCAAGCCAGAAGCTTGCACGCAAGCCCGAACCCAAGTCCTCGTTGCCACGCAAGCCCCAACGACTCGTGGAATTCGACCCGCTGACCATAGAGTTCACGGTGCCGAGACCCTCGTTGCGCACGGTACGCACAGCGCCGTCGGCGATACCGAACAGAGTGACATTGGCTGTTTGCGCCAAGCTGGCGGCCCATGGCGCGAGAGCGGCCAGTGCGATGAACGTCTTTTTCATATCAGTATCTCCTTGGTTTACAGGCAGGCAATGTGCCGGCAATGATGCTTCTGGTTAGGCGCGAAACGCTTCGCGCGCTGGTAGATGCCGAATTATTCTTGCGCGTTACTGTTGAGTAAACTGCAAACATCGCACCGATTAATGCGTTACGTGCATCAATATCGTGGAGCCGTTCGTCGAGATGTCGATCGATGCAAGCGTCGGTTGCTATAGCGGCGGGTTGCGATTCCCCTAGAGCAATCGTTTAACTTGTAAGCCTGAATCGCGCTCATGTGCCACATGCGTCCCGCTGAGACCCCGTTGCCAAATCGCGTGTTTTGTATACATTGATACCCTCGCACACAAAAAGGAGTTCTCATGGCGAACGCCAACGACCGTCGCGCCTTTCTTAAGGCCACCGCTGCAACCGCGCTTATTTCGGTCCTGCCGCTGCAAGCGCAGACAACATGGCCTAGCCGCTCGGTACGCTTCGTCGTCCCCTTCGCACCGGGCGGCACTTCGGAAATCGTCGCTCGCATAGTCGCAGCAGAACTCACCAAACAACTCGGACAGACGGTGTACGTCGAGAACAAGCCGGGCGGAGCGGGTGTCGTCGCGATGCAAGAAGTCGCGAAAAGCGCGCCGGACGGCCACACGATCATCCTCGGCCACGTTGGAACACTAGCGGTGAACCCGTACATGCTCGCGAATCAACCGTACGACGTGAACAAAGACTTCATTCCCGTCACGCTGCTCGCGAAGGTTCCAAATCTATTCGTGATTCACCCTGACGTGCCAGCCAAGAACTTCAAAGAGTTCGTCGATTACGTGAAGAAAAATCCCGGCAAAGCGAACTACGGCTCGGCAGGTAACGCCAGCGCCGGACACCTCGCGATGGAATACCTGAAACTCGTCACCGGCATGGACATGCAACACGTTGCCTACAAAGGCACTGGGCCGCAATTGGCCGACTTGCTCGCCGGGCGCACTCAGGCTGCCTCGGCGGGCCTACCCGCGCTCTCCGCACACATCAAGAGCGGCAAGCTGCGCCCCATCGCCGTCGGCACGCAAAGCCGCATCCCAACTCTGCCGGACGTGCCGACCGTCGCCGAAATGGGCTACAAAGATTTCGAGACGTCGCAGTGGTACGGCATCCTCGCTCCAGCAGGCACCCCTGCCGCGATCGTGAAGCGTTTGCAGGAAGAATCATTGAAGGCGCTTAAGTCCACCAGTGTGACGGAGCGCTTCGCGACCGACAGCGCCGTCGGCGGCGGCGGTCCCTCGACCGAGTTTGCCGCGTTCATCTCACGCGAGCAAAAGACCTGGAGCGACATCGTCAAACGCGCAAAGATCAGCGCAGACTGACACCGCACATGGTATTTGACGTCTTGGTGGTCGGCGGTGGTAACGCCGCGCTGTGTGCTGCGCTCATGGCGCGCGAGGCGGGGGCATCTGTGCTCATGCTCGAGGCTGCGCCACGAGAATGGCGCGGCGGCAATTCCATGCACACGCGTAACTTGCGCTGCATGCACGACGCGCCGCAAGACGTCTTGACAGACACGTATTCCGAAGAAGAGTTTTGGCAAGACCTACTCAAGGTCACCGGCGGGCAAACCAACGAAGCGCTCGCGCGCCTCACGATTCGCCATTCGGGCACCTGCCGCGATTGGATGCGCAAACACGGCGTGCATTTCCAACCGTCACTGTCGGGCACGTTGCATCTCTCGCGTACCAACGCGTTCTTCATGGGCGGCGGTAAAGCGTTGGTCAACGCGTATTACCGTAGCGCTGAGTTGCTCGGCGTGCAGATTCGTTACAACGCACCCGCAGATCGCATAGAACTGGATGGCGACCGATTTTTGGCCGCGCACATTGGCAACGAGCGCATCGTTGCCAAAACTTGTGTGCTCGCGTCCGGCGGCTTTGAATCGAACCGTGAATGGTTGCGTGAAGCATGGGGCCAGAACGACGCCGGCGAATGGCCCGCCGACAACTTTTTGATTCGCGGAACGCGTTTCAACCAAGGTGTGCTGCTCAAAGACATGATGAACGCTGGCGCGGACATGATCGGCGACCCGAGCCAATCGCATTGCGTGGCCATTGACGCGCGCGCACCACTCTACGACGGCGGCATCGTCACGCGAATCGATTGCGTTTCGCTCGGTATTGTCGTCAACAAGAACGCCGAGCGCTTCTACGACGAAGGCGAAGACTTTTGGCCGAAGCGTTACGCGATCTGGGGCCGTCTCGTGGCCCAACAGCCGGGGCAAATCGGCTACTCGATCATCGACGCCAAAGCCATCGGCCGCTTCATGCCACCGGTGTTTCCAGGCACGCAGGCGGACACGCTCGAAGCACTCGCCGGGAAGCTCGGTCTCGATGCCGAAAAATTCACGAGCACGGTTCGCGCGTTCAACGCCGCGTGCCAGCCGGGAGCGTTTGATCACACCACGCTCGACAACTGCGTGACCTCTGGCCTCACGCCCGCGAAAACTCATTGGGCACGCCCCATCGACACTCCGCCCTACTACGGTTACGCGGTGCGCCCTGGTGTGACATTCACGTATCTTGGCCTGAAGACCGACGAAAACGCCGCCGTGCATTTCGGCGGCAAACCGAGCAGCAACCTGTTTGTCGCGGGGGAAATGATGGCGGGCAACGTGCTCGGCAAGGGCTACACGGCCGGCGTCGGGATGTCGATTGGCACTGCGTTTGGTCGCATCGCGGGGACGTCCGCGGCCCGCACCGTACAGCAGCTGGAGCGCGTCGGTGGCTAGCAAAATCATCCCGATCAAAAACCTCACGCCCGCGACGCACAGCGCCGAGGCCGAAGTAGCGCGGCAACTGCAAATCTGCAACGCCTGTCGCTACTGCGAAGGCTTCTGCGCGGTCTTTCCGGCGATGACGCGCCGCCTCGAATTCGGTCACGCTGACGTGCACTACCTCGCGAATTTGTGCCACAACTGCGGCGCTTGTTTGCACGCATGCCAATACGCGCCACCGCATGAATTCGCGGTGAACGTACCTAAAGCTATGGCGACGGTTCGCGCGAAAACCTACCAGGATTTCGCATGGCCGACGGCGTTGGGCGGCTTGTATAAAAAGAACGGGCTGACGTTGGCCGTTGCGTTGGCGGTCGGGCTCGGGTTGTTTTTGCTGCTCGCCAGCGTGTTGCACAGCGGCGCATCATCCGCATCGCTCAACGGAAACTTCTACAGCGTGTTTCCGCACAATTTGATGGTGAGCATGTTTGCGCCGGTGTTTTTGTTCGTCGCGCTCGCACTCGGAATTGGCGTAACTCGCTTCTGGCGAATGTCGCCACCCGGCCCCATCACGCCCACGGCTGCCTCTGAAGCCGCGTGCGACGCCGCGCGATTGAAGTACCTCGACGGTGGGCATGGCGAAGGCTGCCACAACGAAGACGACGCTCACACATTGTGGAGACGCCGCTTCCACCACTTCACGTTCTACGGATTCTTGCTCTGCTTCGCCGCCACGAGCGTGGCGACTATTTATCACTACGCACTCGGTTGGGTTGCGCCATATGCCTATTCGAGCGTGCCGAAACTCCTCGGCATCGCCGGCGGCATCGGTTTGATCGTCGGACCCGTCGGACTTTTTTGGTTGAATCTGCGACGACATCCGGAGCACGGCGACTCAGCCCAGCGTCCAATGGATCGTGGCTTTATCGCGCTCTTGTTCTTGGTAAGTGCGACGGGGCTGGTACTAATGCTGTTTAAGCAAACGGGTGCGTTGCCGACACTGCTCTCTATCCATTTGGGCGCGGTGATGGCGCTGTTTTTGACGATGCCTTACGGCAAATTTGCGCACGGTTTCTATCGTGTTGCGGCGCTATTGAAGTACGCGATTGAGCGACGGCAACCGAGCAATTTGCAGCTCAAAGGTGATTGAGCGCACAACGAGGACGCACACCAAGCCTCTAAAGTAAATCTTCATCCATCAGCTTTTTAGCAAAAACGACTGCCATATGGTCGTTTCAGCGATAAAAGTGCCTATAACGTCCGTACAACTGTCGTTCAGCAATAAAAGCTGAATACCTATACGTTCCCATTAGGATGTTCGTCGGTTCGCCAGTCACACCGCGTCATCTGCGTCGATTCCCACAATCCTCCCTTCAGCGCGAACGAATCTGTCACGCTTGCCACACCGCCAAATACTGTATACATTTACAGTTATGGACGCCGTGTTTTACCAACAACTCATCGAAAGCGACAGCTTGCTGCGCAACCACGTGCAACGTGGCGCTTCGGCGGGTGTGGCGTTGGGCGCTGACGAAACCGCAGGCCCGGGCATCGCGACGAACTTTGCGGTGCTGGACGCTTTCCTGCCGTGGCGCGGCTGGCCGGTGGGCGCGATCACAGAGATCATGACCGATACGACGGGCTGCGGCGAAATGTCGTTGCTCCTGCCTGCGATGGCGCGTCTGACCCAAGAAAAACGTCCAATCCTCATGATCGGTGCGCCCCACACACTGTACGCACCGACCCTCACGCAAGCGGGCGTTGACCCGTCGCGTGTGACGCAAATTAATCCCTCCTCCACGAGCAAACAATCAAAGGAAAACCTATGGTCAGCGGAACAAGCCCTCAAAACGGGTCTACCGGGTATGGTGGTTCTGTGGACGCCTGCCTCACAGAGCGTGGCCCCGGAAGTACTTCGGCGTTTGCATTTGTCGACGCTCGGGCGCGACACGATGCTGATCCACTTTCGCGGCAAATCGTCTATGTCGCTGCCCTCGCCGGCTTGGTTGCGCTTTGGCTTTGCGGCGGATGACACACACATTCGCCTGCAAGTGCTCAAGTGCCGCGGGCGGCTCTTAACGCGCCCGCTCATCACACTTGA
>DAINAJ010000058.1:0-8707 GCA_036733505.1 Casimicrobium sp. | reverse complement strand
GTTGTCTTTGAGCGCGAGGCGCGGCGCTCGCATATCGTCGCGCGCAATCAAAAGGCTGCGCGGTTAGGCGTGCGTCTACACGCCACGCTCGCGGAGGCTAATGCCTTGTCCGACGCGTTAGTCGCGCTACCGCGTGAACCACTACGCGAAACAGCATTGCTTGAGCGCATGGCAGAAGCCACCAGCGCGCTCACGCCCAACGTGCATATCCGCGAGCACTACGGCCTATTGCTTGATGTATCTGCTTCGCTCGCGATGTTTGGCGGCGCGCAAGCGGTGCACGCGCGCGCGCAAACGCTCTCGCAAGCACAGCATGTGCGTTGTCACGCGGTGCTCGCCCCTACCGCCAGCGGTGCGCGTTGGCTCTCGCGCGGACATCGGCAATTGGTGGTCGAGAGCAATGTCGGCGCATGGCTCGACGATCTCGCGCTCGATTGCACTGATTTTTCTAGCGCACTCAACGATGAGCTACACGCCCTCAACCTGCACAACCTCGCCGCGGTACGCCGTCTGCCGATTTCCGAATTAAACAAACGCTTCGGCACTACACTCACGCACCAACTTGCCTGCGCTTACGGCGAGAGCAGCGAAACATTATCGCTCTGGCAGCCGCTGACCACCTTCCACGACAAAGTCGAATTTCTCGATTTAGCGCGCGAGCAATCGCATTGGATGTCTGGTGTTGAAGCGCTCCTTCTGCAATTGCAAACGTTTCTGCGCAGTCGTGCCGCGAGTACGCAAGCGATAGAGTTTTGTTTTTGCATGGGCAGCTTGCAGCGCACACGTTTTGCACTGCAATCGGCGCACGGTACGCACCTCGCAAGTGATTGGCTACGACTGTTTAATGCACGCATTGATCGGCTGCCTATTACTCACGAAATATCTTCGATTGATCTCAGCTGCGAACGTATCGAGCCGATGCGTTTTTCTGACGTAGATTTGTTTGATCGTTCGCGCGAACAAGAACGCGAGTGGGGCACGCTCACAACTCTGCTGCGGCTACGCCTCGGCGACAACGCGCTTCACGCACCGCGCAGCAACGCCAACGCGCTGCCTGAATCACAAGCCTCGCAAACCTCACAAGTCGCCGTGAGCGCGCCCGCAAAATCCTCGACGCGTCATGTGCAAGCTCACGCGAGTACAGTCACCCGTCAAGACACAAGCCACCGCCCCATCTGGCTTATCCATCCTCCTAGGCCGCTCACAGAACGGGAACTGCGCGCCCTCACTTCCTCCATCCACCTGCAACAACCCGAACGCATCCAAGAAAATTGGTCACACCCCGAAGGTCACAGTAACGCGCAGCGCGATTACTACATCGCAAAAACGCCAGACCATCGTGCGTTATGGATCTTTCGCGAACGACCGTGTAACGATTGGTTTTTGCAGGGTGTGTTTGGGTGATGGTGAGCGAGACGAACCATGCTTCCCGTTTACGCCGAACTTTATTGCCGCAGTAATTTCAGCTTTCAGCAAGGCGCCTCAAAGCCAGAGGAGTTGGTGCGTACTGCATTTACGCTGGGCTATAGAGCGCTTGCGATCACCGATGAATGCTCGCTGGCCGGATCGGTACGCGCCCATCTTGAATGGAAAGAACTCTGCAAACCCGAGCTTGAGTTAGGGCGCGAACCCTCACTTCGACTTATCACGGGCGCGTGCTTTTGTATTGACGACAACACGCTGATCCTGCTCGCAAAAACGCGGCTCGGCTATGCCACGCTCACCCGTTTCATTACATGTGCCCGGCAGCGTACCCACAAGGGCGAATACGCGGTGGAATTGGCAGACCTTGCCGACGTCACCCAATGCCACGCCATCATCGTTCCAGGCCTTCACACCGACGCGTTACTGAACGCAACAGCGCATTTGCCTCGAACGCTGGGCTATTCGCGGCTGCTCGCCGCTAATGATGCAACCACTTTCACGCGCACGCTTGCGCTTGCGACCACGCATAGGCTCAGCATCCTTGCCTGTGGCGATGTACTCACGCACGATAAAGCGCGACAGCCGCTACAAGACATTCTCACTGCGGTGCGCCACGGTACGACCGTTGATGAGCTGGGTGCGTTAGCCCAACGTAATGCCGAGCGCGTGCTGCGACCGATCAACGCGCTCGCACATTTGTATCCGTTAGAACTCATGATCGAGAGTGCGCAGATCGCCGACACATGTCAGTTCACGCTCGATGAACTGCGCTACGAATATCCAGACGAAGTCGTGCCGCCCGGCCACACCGCCACGAGTTATCTTGCCGAACAGACATGGCTCGGCGCGAAACGCCGCTACCACGGACACATTCCCACCAAAGTACAGAAGCTCCTCAACAAAGAGCTGAAGCTCATCACTGAGGTCAAATACGAAGCGTATTTTTTGACTGTTTACGACATCGTCAAAGAAGCGCGTCGCCGCAAAATCCTCTGCCAAGGACGAGGCTCTGCGGCGAACTCGGCCGTGTGTTATTGCCTCGGCATCACCGAGCTTGATCCAAGTCGCACGCATGTATTGTTCGAGCGTTTTGTGTCCAAAGAACGCGACGAACCGCCGGATATTGACGTTGATTTTGAGCACCAACGCCGCGAAGAAATCATTCAATACATCTACACGAGATACGGACGTGAGCGCGCTGCGTTGTGCGCCACAGTCGTGAGCTATCGAACCAAAGGCGCGCTGCGCGACGTTGGAAAAGCACTAGGTTTTTCGCTCGATCAAGTGGATCGGATTACAAAAAATTTGTCGTGGTGGGACAAGAAATCCGAGCTTGATGAACGTCTAATCGAAATCGGTTTTGACCCCAACGTGCGTCGTGTACGCCAGCTCATGGAATACACGATGGAACTCATCGGTTTTCCGCGCCATCTCTCACAACACCCCGGCGGTTTCGTTATCGCGCGTGGTCGGCTTGATACGCTGGTGCCGATTGAAAACGCCACTATGCCTGATCGCACCGTCATTCAATGGGACAAGGATGACATTGAGGCGCTCGGCTTGATGAAGGTCGACATTTTGGGGTTGGGCATGCTCTCGTGTCTGCGTCGCGCGCTGGAATTAGTGAGCTCACAAACGCAGCAGCCATTCACCATGCAAAACATCAATGGCAAAGACCCGAAGGTTTTTGACATGCTCTGCCGAGGTGAGAGCACAGGCGTGTTTCAAGTCGAATCACGCGCGCAGATGAACATGTTGCCGCGACTTCGTCCACGTAATTATTTTGATCTGGTCGTACAGATCGCCATCGTGCGCCCCGGTCCGATTCAAGGCGGCATGGTGCACCCGTACCTACAGCGCCGGCAAGGCTTAGAAAAAGTACGCTACCCATCTCCTGCGGTAGAAGGCGTGTTGAAGCGCACGCTAGGCATTCCGATTTTTCAAGAACAGGTGATGGAACTTTCGATGGTGGCGGCAGGCTTTACGCCGGGCGAAGCCGATCTACTACGCCGATCAATGGCCGCATGGAAGCGCAAAGGCGGGCTAGGTCACTTGCAACAAAAGTTGACTGACGGCATGCTGAGCCGTGGCTACACCATCGAATTCGCAAACTCAATCTACAAACAAATCGAAGGGTTCGGCAGCTATGGCTTTCCAGAATCACATGCGGCTAGCTTCGCGATTCTTGCGTACGCTTCGGCGTGGCTCAAACATCACTTTCCAGCGGCGTTTTGTTGTGCGCTGCTGAACAGTCAACCGATGGGCTTTTATTCGCCTTCACAGCTAGTGCAGGACGCACGCAAATGCGGCGTAACGGTGCTGCAGATCGACATCAACGAGAGTGATTGGGACAGTACGCTCGTCTACAACAATGCTCCAGACGAGAAGCGTATGCGAAGCAATACCGCATTAAGGCTTGGGCTACGGCTCATCAATGGATTGGCGCAGGAACAGGCCGAACGTATCGTTTCCGTGCGCAAACACAAACGCTACGTCGATATTCGCGACGTGGTGCAACGCACTGGAATCACGGCAAAAGAAGTAAACGCACTGACCGACGCTGATGCATTCCGCAGCATCGCAGGGGACCGAATCCAGTCGCGCTGGATCGCCAGCGCCGCGCGCGTTTCCGATTTACCGCTCGCACCCAGCGAATCCGGCGAGATGCACGATGCGCTCACGCCACTTAATCTTGGACAAGATGTAATCGCTGATTTCCGCAGCACAGGACTCACGCTGCGCGCACATCCGTTGCGATTGTTGCGTCCGCTGTTGCGCGGCACGTATCGCGCGGAAGATCTCAAGAAAGTCACAAACGGCCAACGCATTAGAGTTGCTGGTTTGGTGACATGCCGCCAGCGCCCTGGCACCGCCAGCGGTGTAACGTTCGTCACGCTAGAAGATGAAACAGGCAACACCAACGTCGTCGTGTGGCGTGACTTGGCGGAGCGTGAGAGGCGCGCGCTTATTGCGTCTCGTTTGATGATCGTGCATGGCACGCTAGAACATCAAGGGCCAATCACTCACCTTGTGGCTAATCACATGCAAGACGCCTCGCACTTGCTAGCTGACTTGATGGTGGTCTCGCACGATTTTCATTAACAGCATCGCGGTAACGCCGACCTACGGCGACTATCGGTGATGCCGCGCGCAGGTTGCACAAAAAAGCAGCATAAAGAAAGCGCCCACGGGTTACCCCTGACACGTCAGCAAACGCCGCGCACAAGAATGGTGAATGCACTGGTAGGGCTCTGCCGTGTCGTACACGTAACACCTCTAAGCAACGTGCCAAACATTCCCGACACCCAACGTCGCCAGTTCCTAAAAACCGCCACTATCGTCGGCGGTGCAGTCGTGAGCGCAGCGCCGATGGCCGCTGTCACCCCGACGCCGATTTCATTTCGCTGGCAATCTACTTGGCCCGTCAAGGATATTTTTCACGAGTATGCGCTCGACTTTGCCCGCAAGGTTAACGACATGTCGGGCAAGCGGTTGCGCATCGACGTATTGCCCGCGGGCGCGGTGGTGAAGCCGTTTGATTTGATTGACGCCGTGTCGCGCGGCGCGCTTGACGGTGGACACGGCGTGACTGCGTACTGGTACGGCAAGAACTCAGCGATTGCGCTGTGGGGCTCAGGCCCAGCGTTTGGTATGGATGCCAACACGGTGCTCGCATGGCATGAGTTCGGCGGCGGCAAAGCACTACTCGCCGAAATTTACAAATCGCTAAAGCTTGATGTCATGTCGTTCCTCTACGGCCCGATGCCGACGCAGCCGTTAGGATGGTTCAAAAAGCCGATCACCAAGGTCGAAGATTTCAAGGGGCTGAAATACCGAACTGTCGGGCTCTCGATTGAGCTCTTTTCAGCGCTGGGCGCGGCCGTGAACGCTCTTCCCAGCGGGGAAATTGTTGCGGCAATGGATCGCGGACAACTCGATGCGGCTGAGTTCAACAACACGACCTCCGACAAGACTCTCGGCTTCCCCGACGTTTCCAAAGTCTGCATGTTGCAGTCGTTTCACCAGTGCTCGGAGCAGTTTGAAATTCTGTTTAATCGCGCGAAATTCAACACGCTCTCGCGAGATCTACAAGCAATTATTCAAAACGCAGTGCAGGCCGCGTCCGCTGAAATGAGCTGGAAGGCGATTGATCGCTACTCGCAGGATTACATCAATTTGCAGAAGAGCGGCATTAAGTTTTACAAGACGCCAGACGCGATTTTGCAGGCACAGCTTGACGCGTGGGATGAAATCGCGCGCAAGAAGTCTGCAGAAAATCCTGCATTCAAAAAAGTGTTGCAATCGATGCAAACCTTCGCTGAGCGCGCGTGCCGTTGGCAGAACGAAACGAACGTCGACTACAAGATGGCGTTCAACAAATTTAGTGCTGGCAAATAGCGGTTACTCGCGCCTTTGCGTCGCATGAGGCTTCAATGGTTGGTCGCGCTAGTTGTTGCTTGCGGCGCTAAAACGCTTTACCAAACGGATGCAAGCGAATGCCCTTGCGCAAATGCTTCCACGGTAGATCAGCAGGGTCAGCAGCCATCGGTCCGGGCGCTTTCGCCACCAAAATTTTCTCGGCAATCGGCGTGAAATCGGCGCGGAAATGCACTGAACTTTTGTTGACGAGGATCGCTTGCTCCGTGGGTTCAATGCCAACGTAGCGATACATCGCTTGGTCAGCTAGTTGCGTTTTATACGTTGCTACCACGATGCGTACGCCCTGATAACGCAAGCACGCAGAAGGCCCAAGGCGCATTTTCATGCCGCGATAAAAAGGACCTGTCGCCGCAAAATTTCCGTCTTGAATCGCCTCAACGATCCACGGCAATTCGAGCGACGAATCGCCGGGAATTCGGCTCTTGCCACCCAGCGCAAAGTTAAGCGTTTTGCCCACACCCACTTCGTGCGCAGCTTTCGCCGCCGCACCGTCGACGATGAGCCCCGTCGCAGCGCGCTCGGCGCGACATTCGAGCAACGCACGCACCATACCCATGGTGTCGCTGTCGCCGCCTGCGCCGGGGTTGTCTTGCGTGTCGGCGATCACGACGGGTTTCTTGGCCGTCGTTGCGATGAGCTGAGCTTCGCGCACCGCCTCCACCGCGGTCAACACGCGTGCGTCCCATTCGCCCTCCGCCGCGAGCACGCGTCGCTCAAGTTTGTCTGCCGCCGCATTCGCCGCTGCTTGGTTCACGCCATACGCCCACACCACAGGTGCGCAGCCGTCAAAATCGGCTGCCGGAAAACCCGGCGTGAATGAAGCGCTGGGCACGTCACGCGATTCAAGTTGACCCACGAGCGAATAGATGTCGTTCCCCGGAAATAAATCCGTGCATTGCGCAGTGATCGGAATGAGATACGGCAGCGTGCGACTGGCCAATGCAGGTGCGGCCATGCCGTTGATTCGTTGCTTCAGATAAAACGCCGCGCGTGCGCCGGTCTCGGCCATGTCGACGTGGGGATAGGTGCGATACGCGACCAACATTTCGCAGTTCGCAAACATCGCGGGCGTAGAGTTTGAATGCAAATCTAAGCTCACCGCAATCGGCACCTTCGGACCCACAATCGCGCGCACGCGGCGCAGCAATTCGCCTTCGCCGTCGGGATGCGAATCGGTCACCATTGCACCGTGCAGATCAAGGTAGACCATCTCAGCGTTCGCCTTGCGAATGCCATCACAAATCGCGCCCGCAATCCGCTCAAACGCGTCATCGGTCACCTGGGCGCTAGGGCTCGCCGCCGCCCACGCGGTCGGAATCAACGTATGCGCGGCATTCATCTCGGTCATGAAGCCCGAGATCGGGATATTTTGGTTCTGAAACCGTTCGAAAATCTCATCGCCGATTGAAACCGGCGGCCATCCGCCGCCTTGCACAAAGCGTTCATACGTCGCCCTCGAAGGAGCAAAGGTGTTGGTCTCGTGTTGGAAGCCGCCGATTGCAATGCGCATGGAAAGAGAATGATGTGTTGGGTTGGGTTGGTTGCAATGTAGTGGGTAACTCTGTAGGGCGCAATCTCATTGCGCCACAAATTGATACGAACAAGTACGCTACTCCGGAGCAACCAAGCCGGGTCTCGGCCCGGCGGCCGACCTACTTTCTGGCATTGCCCAGAAAGTAGGCAAAGAGGCTAGCCCCGAACCCCGCTGTTCCCTGTGGTGCTCGCAACGGGCGGGACCCGCACAAATCGCCCGAAAGTTGCGCTAACGCGCAACCAGTGGGCTCATGGTGCGGGCCTACGACCGCCCGTTGCTCCGCTCCTCGGCGCGGGGTGACGGGGCGTTAAGAGCAACAAATGATCGCTTCGCGATTGGGCGGGGCGGGAACCCGGCTGCGAGCGTCCGGGCTGCTCACGCTATCCCTGAGTCTCGGCGTGTCGTTTGCGTCTTACGTGCTTGCGTACGATCAGGTGGACGTGGGAGCGATCATCAGCACTCATAAGGTGGTCATGATGCTCGTGGAAATCCTCATCGCGGCGCGTATCTAATTCCGCCAGCGCGAGCAAGTAGCGGCCTAGCTCTCGATATCCTTTCGTTGTCGCCGAGAGATTAATTTGAAAGCTGCCCTGAACCGAATCTTCGCCAACTACAGGGTTGAGAATTCCGTTCTTGTCCACAACTTGTCGATGGATGGAAAATTCGACATCATGCTGCAGACGAGGCGCAGGTATTCCACCGCTATATGAGCCAGCGGCTGAGCTTTCAAGCTTGCCGGAACCCTGAAAGCGAAGCTCTATCTCGACCTTCTTTTTTGTAATCACTTTGTTGCCAATCTTTTTACGCAGTGACCTATTTTCTCGCACGCCGAAAATTGCCAAGGAGATGGTCGCATCCTAGCTCGCGTAAACCCCATCGCGCAGCGATCAAGAATCCGTCCGACGGGGTCCCCGTGTATTCGACCCCGAGGAGCGGAGCAACGCGCGGTCGTAGACCCGCACCATGAGCCCACCGCGCGCGGTTAGCGCGCCATCGGGCGATTTGTGCGGGTCTACGACCGCGCGTTGTGAGCACCGCAGGATCAGGGCGAATATTGGGGTCGCCTCTTCTTTGGTTACTTTCTTCTGGCGACGCAGAAGAAAGTGACTTGCTGTCGGGCAACCCCCGACTGGGTGGCTATTAGGCCCGCGCGGCCATGGAGCGCGCTCGAAGCAAAGAACAAGCTTCATGCCGTCAAACCCTTCGCCAAGCTCAGGCCGAACTGTTGTAGCGCAATCGTCACGCTTCAATCGACGTTGCCGTGTATCCATTTGTGGCGGCTTAAAACCCACCCTAAGAGGGTCACCC
>DAINAJ010000057.1:12757-16708 GCA_036733505.1 Casimicrobium sp. | reverse complement strand
CCCGTTCATCACCAGCGCCACGGACATTCCGGCGGGTAATGTCTGCGCCGGTTTCACCCGAACCGCGTTGTAGGCGACGCAGTTTGACGGCTGTGTCGCCGGAGCGAAGTTGAGGGGGCGCGGCAGGGCAAGGTTGTGCGCGAGCTGATTTCCGGAGGGAAAGTTCGCGACGTTAGGGTTGCCGCTGAAGAACGGCCCGCAACCGGACGCGAAGCCTGCCTGCGCATAGACGGCGCCCGTCGTTGCGATAAGTGCGAACGCCATCGCCGCAGCGCACCGGAGGATGGTGACACCGCGACGGAGCGCAAAGAAGTAACTAAAGAAAGTAGACACGAGCGAACCCCTTAAAAAGTAGTTGAACCATTGCAAAATCCTGTCAACATCGCTTAAAACGGGAATCGCTCGGACAGTCGAACATTAGGTCGCTGAGGTTTGGAACCGCACGGTAGTCGGCGACAGAAGGCTCCTTCTCTGGCGCACTCTGGTTGGCAAAAACGTCTATGCACATGGCCGTCGAAGCGAGACACGGCAATAGTTTTGAAAGAACACTTCGCAACAATGGGCATGGACGACATCACGCAACTGCTCGATTCGCTCGCCGCGGGTAAGCCGGAGGCGGGCGATCAGTTCTATCCATTGGTTTACGACGAGTTGCGGCGGTTGGCTCGGAGTCATTTGCGTCGGCAGGCAACGCTCACGCATCTTGATGCACCGGCGTTGGTGCATGAGGCGTATTTGCGCTTGACCCAACGAGGCGCATTAAGCGCGGCCAATCGCAACGCGTTTTTTGCTTATGCCTCGGCTGTGATGCGCAGCGTCATCGTCGATTACGTTCGCGAACGCGGGGCGCAAAAGCGCGGCGGCGATATGGGCTTTGACACGCTGGTGACTGGTCTTGCTAGTGATGTGTTTGTGGCCGAAGAGATCAGCGCACTGCATGAGGCTCTAGAGCAGCTCAAGCGAATTGACGCGCGCCTTCACGACGTGGTGGAAATGCGCTATTTCGGCGGCCTGACTTTGGAAGATATTGCAGAGGTTCGCGGAGTTTCGTCGATGACCGTGAAACGCGACTGGCAGAAAGCGCGTGCGTATTTGTTCGAAGTGCTCGGTAGTTCACGGTCGCAGTTATGAGCGAATCTGGCGAGCCACGCTCGACGGGCGAAAGTACCGCGCGATGGCGTGAGATATTGGCCGCGTTCGAGCGCGTCATTGCCGTGCAGGACGCCGAGCGCGAGGCTGAACTCGCGAAAATTCGTGCCGAGTCGCCCGACATTTATCCGCGTGTTTTGGCATTGCTGGCGGCAGATCAGGAGGCCGAGTCGGCAGACTACTTGAACCGTGAGCCTTTGGCTGAACTGGCATCGACGCGCAGCGCTGCGGTGGGTGGTTTCGACGATGTCGCTGACCTCTCGGGGCAGGTGGTTGCAGCTTATCGTTTTGTTCGGCC
Source organism: Casimicrobium sp. (assembly GCA_036733505.1). Taxonomy (GTDB): domain Bacteria; phylum Pseudomonadota; class Gammaproteobacteria; order Burkholderiales; family Casimicrobiaceae; genus Casimicrobium. The sequence goes on along the minus strand of DAINAJ010000057.1, from coordinate 15,261 downwards.
GCTCGGCGTTGGTGGGATGGGGCAGGTGTGGCTCGCGGAGCGCGCCGACGGTCGCTTCAGTGGACAAGTGGCGATCAAGCTGTTGCGCGCGTTCGGCGATCAACACACCGCGCAGCGCTTTGAGCGAGAGGGGCAGCTCCTTGGCCGTTTGCAGCATCCGAACATTGCGCGTCTCCTAGACGCGGGCGCGATGGGCAACGGGCAGCTTTACTTGGTGCTCGAGTATGTTGCGGGCGAGCGAATTGACCGAGCGTTCGATGAGAAGCGCTTGTCGCTTCGCGAGCGTGTTGCTCGGTTCTTGCCGGTCTGTGACGCGATTTCTCATGCGCATGCGAACTTGGTTGTGCATCGAGATTTGAAGCCCTCCAATATTTTGGTGGCGGGCGATGGTACGGCTAAAGTGCTCGACTTCGGTATCGCGAAACTCATCGAAGATCGACTGGATGCCATCGCAGGCGAAGGGGCGGAATCGAGCGATTTAACGGAGTTCGCGGGACGTGCGTTTACGCCGGAATTTGCAGCACCCGAGCAGATTCGCGGCGATTCGGTTTCAACGCAAACCGATGTTTATTCGTTGGGTGTACTTTTGTTTCGATTGCTCGTCGGTGTCTCGCCGCACAGCGGCGCGGCGAGCAACACTACGAGTTACATGAAGCGTGTGCTCGAAGCCGAATCGCCGCGCATGAGCGAAAAGCTGACGATGACGCAGCGTGCGCAAAAGCCGTCGATGCAAGACATTGAAAAAATCGCGTCACAGCGGGGCACTCAGGCAGATCGGTTACGAACGCAACTTCGCGGCGACCTAGACACCATCATCGCGAAGGCGCTAAAAATCGCGCCAGAAGAGCGCTACCGAAGCGTCGCGGATTTTCGTGACGATCTTGCGCGGTATTTGGCCAATCAGCCCATCACCGCCCGCGCCGACAGCACGTCGTATCGCCTCGGGAAGTTTGTGCGTCGCCACCGTGTGGGCGTCGCGGCGAGCGTCGCCATTGCGGGCGCAGTCCTCGCGGGCGTGTTGGGCACGCTCTGGCAGGCGAACGCCGCGCGAGAAGCGTCCGTTGTTGCCGAGCAAAACGCAGCACGCGCGGTCGCGTTTGAGCGCAACGCGCGCGCTGAGGCCGAACGCGCGCAACGAGGCGAGCGCGCCGCCCGCGAACAAGCAACGCTCGCAGCGCAGTCCGAGCGGTTGGCGAGCGAAGCGCGTTCGCTCGCGGATGCAAGCGCTCATCGCGCCAACGAACATGCACTGGTCGCTGACAGGTTTCGCGAACGTGCAGAAGCCGAGGCGGCGCTCGCGCGGCGAGAGCTTGCGCGCGCCGAGCGAGTTTCCGGATTGCTGGCGACGGTGTTTCGCGAGCAGGACCCTATCAGCCGCGCGGGAAGCGCCGCCCGGCCCGCCACGGCGCTCATTGCGGACGCCGTTCGCAGCGTCGATCGCGAGCTTACTGACGATCCGCTTAGTCAAGCGCAACTCCTGCGGGTACTTGGCGAGGCGCAACTCAATTTGTCGGACGTGAGTGCCGCGAAAGAAACACTCTCGCTCGCGCAACAAAAGAGTCAGGAAGCGCGCCTCAGCGAGCGGGTACCGCTACACGCTGAAATCGAAGGGCTGCGCGCGGCGCTCGCGCTGCGTGAGCTTCGTTACGAGGACGCGGATCGTTTATTTAACAGCGCGATTGAGCGATCGCGGTCGACTCACGGTGCAGACAGTGTGACGGTGGCTCGCCTGCAAATGCAGCGTGCGCTGTCGCTGGTTGTCGTTTCGAAGTTTAAGGACGCGAAGGCCTCAATCGAAGATGCGCATCGCGTGCTCAGCACCAAGTTCGGTCCTAACCACCCCGAGGCAATTGCGGCGTTGGTGAATTTGGCGTCGGTTCAGGAGCAACTTCGAGACGACGCGGCAGCGCGTCGTTCAAGCGACGAAGCGGTTGCACTGATTGAGGCGCGATACGGTGCAAGTGACGCGCGTTTGATTCGCGTTTTGAAAACGCGCGGTGAACTCGCGCGACGGCAGCGCGAGTTCGAGCGCTCGCGCAACGCTCTCGACCGCGCCATCGCCATTGCGCGCAAGGAAATGGGCGAGAATCATTTTCTGGTTGCGGATGCGTATTCGATGCTCGCCATCGTCGAGCGTGATGCTGGTAACCCCAGCCGAGCTATTCCCGCGTTACTCGCGGCGGAGCGGGCAGCTCCAGAAGGTGAAATCGCGCTGCGCGCGCAGATTCTGGGTGCGCGCGGTGGGACGTATCTGGAATTGGATGAGCCCGCTAAGGCAGAGCCTGACCTGCGCGAAACGGTACGCTTGAGGAAGCAAATCGGTGGCCTGCGATCAGGTCAAGCGTGGTTTGCGCAAGCACAACTCGCCGAAGCCATCGGAGCGCAAAACCGGTTTGCGGAGGCCAACGCGCTTCTTGTCGAAGCGAGCACCGAGCTTCGCAAGCTTCTCGGCCCCGACGCTTACCAAAACGCGCTAATTGCAACGCGTCACTACAAAGTGCTCA
>DAINAJ010000057.1:0-12657 GCA_036733505.1 Casimicrobium sp. | reverse complement strand
TGCGTGGTTCGTTCATGTAGTCTTACCTCATCAGCAAAGGACTACAGCCATGACTTACTTCCCGAAACTTACGCTTGCTGCGGCATGCTTTGCCGCGCTCGGGCACGCCAACGCCGCCGACAGCGTTATCACGCGCGTGACGCTTTATCCCGGCGTTGCAGCCGTTGAGCGCGTGGCGACCGTGGCAGCGAATGCGAGCGAAGTGCGTATGACGTGCCTGCCGACGACGTTTGATACCAATACGATTCGCGTGGAGGCGGACTCCGGTATTCGTGTGGGCGACGTGAGCGTGAAGACAGTGCCGAAGGCGCTCGCGACGCGCTGCAATTTGGGTAGCAACGACGCCAAGATTCGTGAACTGGAAGACCAACGCGCGGCGCTGGACGCGGATGTTTCAGCCAACGAAGCAGTGCTCGCCTACATCAAAGCGCTCAACGCGCCGGAGGGTGGTGCTGCGCGCGCGGCCTCTCCTGTTGGCACGCTAGACACGACCATCGAGAGCGTGCGCCGCGCAGTCAGCACGACGCTCGTGAAGCAACAAAAACTGGCACGGCAAAAGGAGTTGCTAGAGCAACAAATTGCTGCGCTGACAGCAGAAAGCGAAGCAGGCGGGCCGAAGGCCGAGGAATATCGTGAAGTGAGCGTGCGTGTCGCCGGCGGTAAGGGCGGTGAGCTGCGTTTGGTCTATCAAGTCAACGGCCCTGGTTGGACGCCAGCGTATCGCGCGGCACTTGATTCGGCGACTGGCGCGGTGAAGCTTGATCGCCTCGCCGTTGTCGCGCAGTCGAGCGGAGAAGACTGGCGCGGCGTGCAGCTTCGCTTGTCGACGGCACAACCGCGTAACAACGCAACTCCGCCGCTGCCGCGGCCTTGGGAAATTAGCATTCTGCCGCCGATGGCGGAGCGTGTTATGTCCGTAATGGCGGCACCTGTGCCGGGTGCGCCGATGATGAAGGCGCGTGCGGCGAGCGCTGCGGATGCGCCGCCAACGTTTGATGCGTCAGTATTCCAAGGTACGTACAGCACCGAATTCGAAGTGCCCGGTATTGTCGATCTCGCGTCGAACGGGCAGCGCATCACCTTGCCGCTCGGAAGTCAGACGGTCACCGCGAAAGTGTTCAGCCGCGTCGTGCCGAATGTTTCGAGCGAGGCATTTGTGATGGCTGAGGTGTCACGTCCAGAAGGCGTGTGGCCGCGTGGCGATATGCAACTTTTGCGCGACAACGCGCTGGTCGGCAAGACCGTGTGGAACGTGGGTGACGAACAAAGCGTCACGCTCGCGTTTGGTCGCGATGAATCGTTACGTGTCCGTGTCGAACCGCAAAAGACGCAAAGCGCGACGGCGGGTTTCATCGGTAATCGCCAAGAGCGCGAATGGCATCGCGGCTACACAGTTGAAAACCTGCGCAAAACGGTCGCAAACATTGAAGTGCTCGAATCCACACCTGTTGGTACCGATGCGGACATTAAAGTCGAACAATCCTTTAGCCCGCAGCCCACCGAAAAAGCATGGAAAGACAAGCGCGGCGTAGTCGCATGGACGCAAACGCTTGCCCCCGGCAAGAGCGCGAAGTTCACGGCGGATTACAAAGTGAGCTACCCGAAAGACGCGCGGGTCGGCGGCCTGTAGGCGACGAATGGGTGCCGGTCAACGGCACCCCACACGCAGTGACAAAATGATGTACTCGCGCAATATCTGATCCACATGGCCTCCACCCTCGTCACCCTAGCGCTCCTGTACCTCGCGGCGCTCATCATTCCCGGTCCGAATTTGTTGTTGTTGACGCACACGGCCGCGTCCTCGTCGCGTCGGGCGGCGCTGGGCGTAGCGCTCGGAATTACGACTGGGACGTTTCTTTGGGTTGCGGTGGCGGTGTTTGGGGTGCAGCAAATTTTTGCAGCAGTACCGACGTTGCAGTTTGCGCTCAAAGTGGTGGGCGGCGCATATTTGCTCTACCTTGCATTTGGCATGTTTCGTATGTTGTGGCTCTCGCGCGTTGGCGTTAACGCCAACGCGGTCGCGGATCTGGCCCCGGACTCAGCGCAACCCAGCTCGGTGCAAGAGGCACGCTTCACACATTACCGCCGCGGCTTGCTCACCAATCTAACCAACCCCAAGTCGCTCGCGTTCTGGACGAGTGTGGCGGTCGTGAGTATCGATCCTAACGCGACAATCGCCACACGAATTGCGGCCGTGATGATGGTGGGTATGATGGGATTTGCATGGCACATTGCGCTCGCTTATGTATTTTCGACGGCGCCTGCGCAGCGTGCGTACATGCGTGCGAAGCCCGTATTGCTTCTCGTCACCGGCACCGTGATGACACTCTTCGGAGGGCGCTTGCTACTGAGTTTGCGTGGCTGATTCTTCTTCGAACACAAGTCACGCGCACGGTTTGTCCGCGTCACCGATCGTGGTGGCGCTTGTGCTGTCGTTGGGCGCTGCGGTGTCGCTTGGTATCACGCGCTTTGCGTATGGTTTGCTACTGCCGCCGATGCGCGCAGATCTGGGGTGGTCTTACACGCTCGCGGGCAGTATGAACACTAGCAATGCGTTTGGATATTTCATAGGCGCATTGATGGCGCCGGCGCTGTTGCGGCGTTTCGGAGCAGGTTCGGTGTTGGTGATCGGCTCGCTGCTCGCGAGCGTGTTCATGGCGCTCAGTGGCTTCTTTACCGATAGCGTGTGGCTGCTCGCTCAACGCGCATTGGCTGGCATTGCGAGTGCGCTCGTGTTTGTTTGCGGCGGTGTGCTTGCCGCGAGGCTAGGTGCGACGGACCCGAAGCGAGGCGGTTTGTTACTTGGCATTTATTACGGCGGCACGGGCATTGGCATCGTGCTGTCGGCGCTTATTGTGCCAGCGCTGCTTGCGTACGCGGCGAATGCGCGCTGGCTGGGCTTTGCGGGCTGGGCGTGGGCATGGTGGGCGCTGGCGTTCGTGTGCGTGTTCGCGAGCGTGCTCCTCGCGTGGCCAGCACGCGTGATGCAACCGTTGATGAGCGCAGCGGGCAACAGCAGCGCACAGGATCGCAGCTTTCGGGTGTCGGCGTTTGCGTATTCGCTCGCGGGGTACGCGATGTTTGGTGTGGGCTACATCGGGTACATGACGTTTGTGATCGCGCTGCTGCGTGAGCAGGGTGCGTCGGATGCGCAGGTGACGGGGTTTTACGCGATTCTCGGCGTGGCGGTGATGGCGTCGTCACGCATCTGGGCCGGCTTGTTGGACCGGCACAAAAATGGCCAAGCGTTGGCTACGTTAAATGCGTTGTTGGCGTTAGCTGTGTTGTTGCCTGCGCTCACAAATTCGTTTCCGATTGTGCTTCTCTCCGGCGTTTTGTTCGGCGGAGTTTTCCTGTCGGTCGTTGCGTCTACCACCGCATTGGTGCGGCACAATCTGCCCGCGCATCAATGGGCTGGAGGTATCAGCGCGTTCACCACCGTGTTTGCCGCCGGGCAGATCGTGGGGCCGGTGATCGTGGGTTTGATCGCCGACGGCTCGGCGATGAGCAATGCCGATTCGCTCGCGCGCGGCCTGCTGTTTTCGGCTGTCGCGTTGGCGATTGGCGCGCTCTTGGCGAGTCGGCAGCGGGCGTTGTAGGCGCATACTCAGCCGCGCAGCCGTCGCGCGGAGCGACGCCAAGTCGTCGCCTACATCCGAACCCATCGTGGGCGCGGACTTGGCCGCGCGCGCGTGGCAACCTGCGGCGCCAAATAGTTGCCTAACACCTGCACATACCGTTACTTGCCCAACAAGAACGGCAACGCCGCTGCAAGCAATGCCTCCGGCGCTTCTTCTGGAATGTAGTGACCGCAGGGCACCGAGCCGCCACGCACGTTAACCGCTACGCGTGACCAGTCTTCAAGTGGCTTGAAGCACTTTTCGATGATGCCGTTTTCGCCCCAGAGCACTTGCAACGGCTGCATCACTTTGCGACCCACATCGCGGTCGGCGCGATCGTGCTCCAGGTCAATTGTGGCTGCGGCGCGATAGTCCTCGCAGATTGCGTGAGCGATGCCAGGCAAGTGAATGCAGCGGCGGTATTCGGCGAGGGCTTCCGGCGCAAATGCAGCGAGTCCGGCGTGGCGATTACCCATCATTTTCTCGATGAAAAATTCAGGGTTCGCCTCGATCATCGTCTCGGGCAGGGGCTCACGTTGAATGAGAAAAAACCAATGAAAATACGCCCGCGCGAACTCCATGTTCGTCTGTTCGTACATCGCGAGTGTCGGCGAAATATCTAAGAGCGTCGCGCGTTCGACGACCGTCGGATGATCGACCAACATGCGATGCGTTACGCGCGCGCCGCGATCATGCGCGAGCACTGTGAAACGTGCGAAACCGAGCGTTTGCATGACGCTCACCATGTCTTGTGCCATCACGCGTTTGCTGTACGGCGCATGGTTCACACTGGCGTCAGAGGCTGGTTTGTCGCTATCGCCATAACCACGCAAATCCACCGCGACCAACGTGAAATGCTCGGCGAGCTTTGGCGCGACTCGATGCCAAATCAAGTGCGTTTGCGGATGACCGTGCAGCAGCAAGAGCGGCGGCTTGTTGCGCTCATCCGAGATACGAGCGTTGAGCGTGATGCCGTTGGCGGCAATGCGATGGAGGGAGGTGTTTGCGAACATGCGTGGAAGTGTAGCGAGCGGACGACGGATTTTGTCGCCTGCTGTTCGTTAACAGCTTTTGAGCGAGAACGAATGCCGGGTAACGGTTAAAGACAAATTTCTATATAAGTCGACATTGAATAAAAAGTGGCATGAATGGCCGTATAGCTGTCGACGGAAGGCAAAAGCTGTATCGGTGGCTTTGGTCTGAATGACGCGATCAAATTAGCCCGGCGCGCCGCGCGCGTTCAACGTCCGCCTCAACATCAACGTCCCACAGCGTTGCCGTCTCCGCCCAACGCAGCCCATTGGAGCGCAATGCTTCGCGTGTTTGCTGCATCACCGCATCGGTGCTCCATGCGATGCCCGCGAACGCCGCGGCATCGGCTGCGTTGGTGCCCACGAGTACATAGCCGCCGTCCTCAGCGGGCGTGAACACCCACGCGCATTCGGCGTTCAATGCTGCCGCGGCAGCGCCCAAGTGCTTTGGCGTAAACGTGGGGCAATCGGTACCGATGAGCAGCACGCGTTGATGGCCTGCGTGCAACTTCGTTTGCAGGCAATGCAGCATGCGCGCGCCGAGGTCTTCGCCCTGCTGCGTGTAGGTTGCCAGCGCGTTGTCTGTGGCCCATCGTTGCACTGTCTCGTGACGAAGGTCTTCCGCGACCCACAACGACGCACTCATGCCGGAAGCCTCGCACGCGGCGTTGACCGTCGCGAACGTTTTTTCAACGAGCGCGACGTAGATATCTGTCGCACCGGTCGCGCCGTACGCTTCGATCAGGCGCGTCTTTACGCGGCCCGCGACGGGCGCTTTGCAAAAGATCGCGATGTGGGTATCAGCGTACTTCAACGAATTTGAATCCTGAGAAAGTCAACGCACAGTTCGATACCAACGCGAAAGTGTCTCGGGCGAAACACCGCACCAGTATCCCAAGCGTAGCGCCCACATGAGCGCAATCGTTTTCCACACCCCTTGCGTTTGCCATCGCCGCGCCGACGTTTCGACACGACTATGAACGCAAACGGGTAGCGCAGTCTTCTTCAGCAATCGAGAGAGTGCGATGTCTTCCATCAAAGCGATTTCAGGAAAACCACCGACGCGCTCAAACGCCGATTTACGAACAAAGATCGCTTGGTCTCCCGTAGCGATGCCTGTGAGCCGCGAGCGCAGGTTCATCATGCTGGCGACGACGCGCAGCATCGCAGGGCCCGGCATGGGATTAGCGCGTAGGGTGACGTCGAAACGACCCCATGCGGCGGTGGAGTTCGCAAGCGCGCGTTCAATATCGTCGTGTGCGGTGCTTGGCAGTTGCGTATCGACGTGCAGAAACAGGAGGATATCGCCGTGTGCGGCCGCCGCCCCGGCGTTTTGCTGGCGTGCGCGACCGGCGGCTGACGTGATGATGATTGCGCCATGTGCTTTGGCCAAGGTGACAGTTTCGTCGCTGCTCCCACCGTCAACTACGATGATTTCCGCGCCGCGCTCCCGCAACGACGCGAGTGCGCCAAGCGCGGCAGCGATGCAAGCAGATTCGTTCAGAGTCGGAATGATGATTGAGATCACGGAATGGAAGGTCTGGCGCGTTTCGTGGGGCGGGCTCGCCCGGTCTAAACGATCAAATTCCAGCTGTGATTAACTGGACGCTTGCCTAAAGTTAACGCCAATCGCGGGCGCGCCCGCTCCCACAAATTATCTGCCGCCCAGTCTATTCGGTGGATCTATTCCAACGCGCCACCGCAGCTACTGCCTTGCCCGGCGGTGCAGCCAAAGCAATGGTCTCGCACGATAATCGCGCCGCCGTTTAATGCGTCACCTGGCGCAGCGAGCATGTCGCGCAGATGCGTCTTGGCGCGACCCTCCGCGCGAGTAGGTAACCCCAACATCTGGTTGAAATCGCAGTCGTACACATAACCCTGCCAATCAATGCTGATCTGATCGCGGCACATCACGCCGTCTAAGTTTTCGTCGCGATGCGCGTTCTTAAGGACCGTCATGTAGCCGTCGAACGTGCCTTTGGAAATCAGGGTAGAACCAAAGCGCTGAATCGGCATGTTGGTGATGGTGAACAGATGATTGAAGCGAATGCCAAACGTCTCGCCGAGAATGCGTTTGTAGTCGGCTTGCAGAGCGGCCTGCGGCGGCGGCAGCGAAGCGCCTTGCGGGTTGTAGACGAGATTTAACTCCAACTCGCCTGAATCGTCGCCGTAGCCTAGTGAGTTCAAGAGTTGAAGCGCCCGAATACTTTGGTCAAACACGCCGTTGCCGCGCTGCTTGTCGACATTGTCAACGGAGTAGCAGGGGAGTGAGGCCGTGATGGCGACTTTGTTGTCCGCCAAAAACTGGGCGAGTGTTTCTTGGCCTGGTTCAAACAAGATGGTGAGATTGCAACGGTCAATCACCTTGCAGCCAAGCGCACGCGCTTCTTGCACGAGCGCGCGAAAGTAGAGATTCAACTCAGGGGCACCGCCCGTGAGGTCAAGCGTTTTGGCTCCGGTGTGCTTCAGCGTGTCAATGACCAGATCAATGGTTTCGCTGTCCATCATCTCGGTGCGCTGCGGACTGGCCGCAACGTGGCAATGCACGCAGGATTGATTGCATTTGTAGCCGAGGTTCACCTGCAGAGTGCTCACACTGCGGCGGCGCAGCGCTGGGAACGTAGTGCGTTGGCTATCGAGGCGGGGGAGTACAGCGTGCATGAAGAACTTCTTTAAGCGAAAAGCAACCTAAATGTAGTCGCAGTTCGCTTTCCGATCCTTACACACGCAGCAACGGCTACTGAACCTTGAGCAAATCGCTGTCGTGCTTCACTTTGCACGGTCCAACACGCGTCGCCTTCATCGTCTGCGAGATCGTTTCAACGCCATTGACAGCCGGGGAGTGCTTCGACTCAAGAGCCAGAGAAAACTTCGATGCTTCGACCCGACCCGACGCGCGGCCGGATAACGTGCTGCCGCCGTCGCAGGCGTATGCGAATTGCAACGAATCGAATCTGCCGTTTTTGTTGGGGATGCGCTCAAACTGCGTACTTGGACAGCGGGCTTCGCTGCTGGCGAGCGTTTGCAGCGCAAAAGCGCGACCCGACGCAAAGTCCGCGTCTGTCCGACAGACTGCAAACGAGATCGTCGGAAAATTCACGCGCATATCCGCCGGAATTTTCGTCAGATCGGTCGCGATGGTGTATTTCCATTCGCCCGGCGTCTGCGCTACCGCGCTCGCGCTTGCCAGAAGCGTTACGTAGGTGAGCGCGCCGCGAACTAGCATCCACCCAAACGCTTGGCGCTCATGCTCATGTTCATTTTGCCGCCCATCGCTTTCGTGTTGCCGCCCGTCATCGTCATTTTTGAGTCAAACTGCGTCGACGTTGCCGTCATGTCGTAAGTCATAACCATGGGCTCGGGCAAATTTTTTCCTGTACAGGTGGCGGTGAACTGGTAGCGGTTGCCCGTATGTTTCAGATCGGAGTACTTGCAGTCCATGCCCGCATCTTTTTGCGCGGCGAGATTGCGGCCTTCATCTACGTCTTTCTGTGTGACGCACTGCTCAAAGCTCATCGGGATACTGCCCATGCCCGGAATCTCCGTGCGCGTGCTGTAGCTCCACTTTCCGGGCTCGGAATTGAGCTTAGGAAGCTGAGCGAAAGCGGTGCCGGCACAAACCGTCAGTAGCGAAAATAAAAGGGCGATTCGTTTCATGGCGTCCTCGAAAGTGGGCTAAATCGTGGTGCGGCAACAAAACCGACACCTACAGCTTGAAAAGACGGAGGAGTTTAGCGTTTTGCGACATTTGCGTTAGCGAGTGATCGCACGATCTTGCGCCCGTCTTTGTCAAATGAGCGTCTCAGCGAATGCCAGACTTGTCCGTGACCGGCTAACGGTTATTAGCGAGCCAACGGTCGGGTCAATTCGCAGGCGTCGGCTATAAGGATCATTCTGACGTAATTGGCAGGTGTTTTATGCGGCAAACTTCACAAGCATTTCGCGTGGCGCTGGCGGTGGGTTTATGTTGGCTGGCGACCTTCGCAACCCTGACGATGGCGCAGGATTACCCGGCGCGCAGCGTGACCTTAGTGGTGCCTTTTCCACCCGGTGGTGTGGCCGACAACGTTGCTCGCCCGGTCTCAGTTGCGCTTGGCAAGCAACTTGGGCAGTCCGTAGTGATCGAAAACAAACCCGGCGCAGGTGGCGGCATTGGTATGGCCACGGTGGCCAAGTCAAAGGCAGACGGTTACACGCTGCTCTTGGCGCTGTCCTCAATCTCCATCATTCCCGAGGCGGATAAAGTGCTCGGGCGCGCGCCGATGTTTCAGTTGGATCAACTGATTCCGATTGCACGGTTTACTGCTGACCCGGTCGTGCTCGCGGTTCGGGCCGATTCGCCATGGAAGACGTTCGCTGAATTTGCCGCGTTTGCGCGCGCGAATCCACGCAAAGTGAATTACGGTTCTTCGGGCAACTACGGAACGATGCATGTACCGATGGAAATGTTGGCGTCTGCCACTGGCGCGAAGTTCACGCATGTGCCTTTCACTGGGGCCGCGCCTGCGGTGACCGCGTTGCTGGGTGGTTCGATTGAGGCGGTGGCCTCGGGGCCCTCAACGGTGGTGCAGCACGTCAAAGCGGGCAAGCTGCGGGTGCTCGCCAATTGGGGGCCTGTGCGGCATCCCGCGCTACCGGAGGTGCCGACATTGCGCGAATTAGGCGTTGCAGTTGAGTTTGCGCAATGGGCTGGCTTGTTCGCCCCAGCGGGCACACCAGAGAACGTCGTCAGTTTGCTGCGCAAAGCAGCGCGAGAAGCGCAAGATGACACCGCGTTCAAGCAGACCTTCGTTACCCTGCAAACGCCACTTGCGTATCTCGATGCCCCTGCGTTTAAGGCGTATTGGGACGCGGACGCCAAGACGATGGCCGATGCGGTGCAACGAATCGGCAAAGTCGAGTAGCGCGGCCGCGATTTGCTAGAAAACTAACCGTTGAATGAACCCCTATGAGAATCCTTGCTCTGACCAAGTTGCTGCTGCTCGCGCTGGTGCTATCTGGGTGCGCGAGTCAATCTCTGCACGGCTTTAATGAGTCGCGGGCAACCGCTTCGCGCGCGCTTGCCCCAACCGGCACGTTGCGGGTGGCGATCAATTTTGGAAATCCAATTCTCGCCAACAAAGACGCGAAGACCGGCGCACCTTTTGGCGTCTCTGTTGATCTCGCGAACGAATTGGGCAAACGTCTTGGCGTGCCGGTGGAGTTAGTGACGTTTACTTCAGCGGGGAAGGTGGTCGAAGCCGTGACTGCGAACGAAGTTGCCATCGCATTCGTAGCAATTGATCCGGTGCGCGCGGCCACAACTACCTACAGCGCACCTTACGTCGTAATCGAAGGTGCGTATCTGGTCCGCGAAAACTCGCCGCTCCGCAGTAACGATGAGGTTGACCGGGCTGGAACCCGAATCGTAGTGGGTGCGGGCAGCGCCTATGACTTGTATTTGACACGTGAAATAAAGAACGCGACGCTCGTGAAGGCTCCGACTTCGCCGCTAGTCGCGGACGTATTCCTTGAGAAAAATCTAGAAGTCGCAGCCGGCGTGAAGCAACAACTTCAGGCAGATGCGCAGCGTTTGGGCGGCGTGCGACTGCTGCCGGGCCGTTTCATGGTCATCAATCAAGCGGTCGGAATGCCAGTGGCTCGCGCAGCGGCGGCTGAGTATGTTCGCGCGTTCGTCGAGGAGATGAAGGCTTCGGGCTTCGTTGCGGCTGCGCTTGACCGACACGGCATCAAGGGTGCCATAGTTGCGCCGCTTACGGGTGCAAAGTAGCGTTCCGTTAATTTTTATACAAACAGTCACTTCTTTGGTCGAAGGAAATTAACACATGCAACCGACAAAAATTTTTGTTAACGCGATGCTTCTAGGCCTCGTAGCGTGCACAGGCGCCACCGCAGCCGCGCAAACGCAGTATCCGACAAGGCCCGTAAAAGTTATGGTCGGTGCGTCGGCCGGCGGCGGCACCGATATCGTGGCGCGCATGCTCGCTGAAAAATTCAGTGACGCGTTCAAACAGCCTTTCGTTGTCGAGAACCGCCCCGGCGCGTCCAATACCATCGCGGCCGACGTTACCGCTAAAGCGACGCAAGATGGCCACACGCTGCTCGTGGCTACCAACACCGGACAAGCGATAGCGCCGCATCTCATCAAACTCAGTTTTGATCCGATTAAGGACCTAACGCCCATCGCACTGGTGGTCACGGTACCGAATGTGCTGGTGGTCAACCAGCAAGTCGGCGCAAAAGACGCAAAAGATTTGGTGGCGATGATGAAGGCTCGCGCCTCACCGTTCACCTACGCCTCGTCCGGTGTGGGCAGTACACAGCATCTTGCGGGCGAGGGCTTCAAGTTGGCAACCGGCGCCCAGATGACGCATGTGCCGTACAAGGGCAGTTCGCAGGCACATCTTGACCTAATTTCCGGTAGCGTGCAGATGATGTTTGACACCACGTCTTCTGCGATGGGGCACATCAAATCGGGAAAACTCAAGCCGCTCGCCGTTACTTCCTCGAAGCGCTCTCCTGAGCTTCCGGATGTGCCGACACTGGCTGAGGCGGGCATTCCGGGTTTTGAAATGACCACTTGGTATGGCCTCTTCGTGACGACGGGCACGCCGAAAGACGTGGTCGCGCGTCTCGTCGATGAAACCAACAAGATTCTTCGTCTGCCGGATGTACAAGCGCGCCTGCGCAGCCTCGGCGGCGAACCTGGTGGCATGAGCGTGGAGCAATTTGCGGCGCTCAACAAGGCCGAGTTTGAGCGCTTCGGAAAACTCATTCGAGACGCTAACGTAAAGCTGGATTGATGAAACCCAACATTGCACTAGTCATCGGCGATCCAGCGGGCGTGGGGCCTGAGTTGATTGTTAAGTTGCTCGCGGATGAAGGCGCGGGTGCGCAAGCCAATATCTTTGTGATCGGCAATCGCGCAACGCTAGCCGACGCAGCACGCGCTGTCGGACACTCGCTCAACATCGACGTCGTTTCGCAAAGTGCTATCGGCACACGCGACTTCTCGCAGCCCGTGATGCTGGAATGGGCGGGTCTCGCCGCGCCGACATTTGCGATAGGGCAAGCGACAGCCGACAATGGGGCGTTCATGCTCGACATGCTCACGCTAGGCGCAACGCTCACGCGTGACCGTAAAACGCACGCGCTTTGCTTCGCGCCGCTCAACAAAGGCGCGCTACGCCTCGGCGGTATGCAGCAGGCGGACGAATTGCGCTGGTTCGAGGACTTGCTCGGCTGCCACACTTACACCGGCGAGCTAAATGTGCTCGACACGCTGTGGACGTCGCGCGTAACCTCGCACGTTGCACTTAAGGACGTGAGCGCATTGCTCTCGCCCGCGGGCGTGGCCGACGCTGCGAAACTCATCACGGAGTCTCTACAAGCGTCTGGCAAAGCGATGCCGCGCATCGGTGTGTGTGGCTTGAATCCGCACAACGGTGATGGCGGTAATTACGGTCGCGAAGAAATCGACGTCATCGAGCCAGGCATCGCGCTGGCGCGAGCGCGCGGTTACGCGTTGGACGGTCCGTTTCCAGCGGACACGATTTTTGTGCGCGCAAAAAACGGTCAATATGACGGCATCGTCACGATGTATCACGACCAAGGCCAAATCGCGATGAAGCTCATGGGCTTTGAGCGAGGCGTTACGGTGCAGGGCGGCTTACCGATTCCGGTGACGACGCCGGCACACGGTACGGCGTACGACATCACGGGGCGTGGTGTTGCCAACGTTGGCGCGATGAAAAACGCTTTTGATCTCGCATGCCGAATGGGTGCGCATCGCGCGTCGGCATGGCGAAAAACGAACACGGCGTGACGCAAACTCAGATTCTTTGGACTTTCTTGTTCGGCAGCGTCGGTCTTGCGTTTTTCATGTACGGGAAGAAGCAGCAGCGCGTCGCGCCGTTGGTTTGCGGCATCGCGCTGATGGTGTATCCGTATTTCGTGCCGAGCACAATATGGCTTATCGCGGTTGGTATCGCGCTTTGTGTGGTGCC
>DAINAJ010000056.1:14619-16786 GCA_036733505.1 Casimicrobium sp. | reverse complement strand
GCTCGCTCAATCTCAGCGGCGTTACGAACGTGAGAAGCAAAAGGTGTCCAGCGCGCGGTGGGAACGCCATTCAAGCGAATAAAACCAGTCATAGTATGTTTCCTTCCAAGGGTGGTTGCGCTGAAAGTGTGCAGCGCTCATACCACCGAAAGTGAGTGCCCGTGGAGGAGTTTCAAGCAAGCGACCGCATCTATTTTTTTGGCGCGCCACGCTTGAAAAGCCGTGTTGCGACCCCACTCGTGACCGGTCAATTCGTACTGGAGTCGCCAGCCTTCACCGGTTGAATTTGTTGCTGAATATTGCGCCAAATCACTAGATCAAGCGCTTGTCGACGCGTCTCCACGACATGCTCAACACCGAACGCTTGGTCCAGCCCAGTGCGCTCAAACAATGAACGTGGTTGTGCACCGAGACCAAAAAGAATCACTTCGACATTGCGCGCACGGCACGTTTCCCCGAAGCGTCGAATAGATTCTAAGGCCGTGGAATCGAGGTAAATTACCTCCAGAAAATCGAGCACGACGACGGACGCTTTCGGTAGCGCGTCGAAGCCTGCTTCAAGCCGATCCACTACACCGAAGAACAGCGCGCCGCGCAACCGAAGCGCGGTGGTGCCGGCCGGTAGCAGCATAGGTGGCGCGTCGGCATCTTTTGCAAGATTGTCGATGGTTTGCACCGTTGCGGCTTCTGTGAGGCGCTTAATCAGCAGCAACGTTGCGAGCACCATGCCGACTTCAACGGCGATAGTGAGATCAAACAGAACTGTGAGTAAAAAGGTGCTGATGAGCGTCGCGTTTCGCAGCGGCGTGTATCTCCGCATCGACGCGAATTCGTGCCAATCGCCCATGTTGAGTGCGACCCACATTAAGATCGCAGCGAGCGCCGGTAGCGGTACGTGTTTCGCGAGCGGGCTCGCGACTAAGAGCACCAGCAAAACCGTCACCGCGTGGATGCAGCCCGAGACAGGGGTGGCCGCGCCGTTCTTGATGTTGGCGCTAGTGCGTGCCATGGCGCTGGTTGCGGCTAAGCCGCCGAACAGCGGCGACACGATATTCGCCAAGCCCTGAGCGACGAGTTCTTGATTGGGGTCGGCGCGATCATTGGTTTGCTTGTCCGCCACAACCGCGCAGAGCAATGATTCAATTGCGGCGAGCAGCGCGATAGTGAGCGCTGGCGGTATCAGGCTGCCAATCTGCTCCAGCGTGATCGTGGGCATTTGCGGCATCGGCAACGATGCCTTGATTTCGCCGAACTTGGAGCCGATGGTCGCAATTCCGGTGTCAGACGCTAGAGTAATTACCGTCGAAAAAATCAGCACCAGAAAAGGCGATGGAACGTAACGCGACAAGCGCGCTGGCCACAACTTTAGAAATGCAAAACATGCGAGCGCGAGCAGCAACGACGGCCAATGCATTTGTGGCAATGCGCTGGCAAGAGCCTTTACGATACCGAAAAATTCGCCGGGCATTTTCGCAATTGGCAAACCGAAGAAGTCTTTGATTTGCGAAAGTGCGATGAGCACAGCAATGCCATTGGTGAAACCTATGATGACCGAGTTGGGCACAAATCGAATCAGTACACCAAGCTTGGCCATACCCATGATGACCAAAATTACGCCCGCCATCATCGTGCAGATCATCAAGTTCGCCCAGCCGTATTTGCTGAGGATCGAATAGAGAACGACGATGAACGCACCCGTTGGGCCACCGATGCAGAGTCGCGTGCCACCAAGCGCGGAGATGATCAGGCCAGCGATGACCGCTGTAATTAACCCTTGTTCTGGGGAGACGCCGCTGGCGATAGCGAACGCCATCGCCAAGGGCACGGCGACGATGCCCACTGTGAGGCCGGCGAGTGCATCAGCACGAAATTTATCGGACGAATACTGTGCAAGCTCCTTCGCGAGTCGGGGTCGAAACGCCAGACTGAGCATCGCGATCTGAGTCTTTCCTTACGCGACCAATTTGCGCATCAGGATGGGCTGCATCGCCGCTGCGAATACGGTCGAGAATGTACGATCGGCCTCAACGCTGAACCCGATTTTTTCGAAGTAGGCCTTGTACTGCGGCGCGTACGTGTCGACTGGGATTCGGATGGAGCGAACTTCGGCTTTTCTCGCGAGATTCTCAAGCGTGCTTACCAATAATGTGGTGAAACCACGTCCCGA
>DAINAJ010000056.1:8752-14519 GCA_036733505.1 Casimicrobium sp. | reverse complement strand
TTCTCGCGAGATTCTCAAGCGTGCTTACCAATAATGTGGTGAAACCACGTCCCGAGAACGTGCGCGTGACGCCGAGGCGGCGCAGTTCCCAGCTTCCGTCGCGCGCGGGCACGTAGGACAGCGCCGCCACAGGTAGGCTGCCGCGATAGAGCACCAAGCCGCCGCCCGCCCGCAGATCGTCCGCAATCTGCGTGGGGTTGTCGTTTCGGCGGCGCTGCGAGATCGCGACGCGCTCGGACCAATCGCCCTTAGTTAACGCGGACACTACTGGCGCATCGCGCGAACTGGCCATGCGGACTTTGTATTTATCCTGCTCGAAGACGGTGCGTGTTCCAAACATAAAGCTACGTTACTTTCATTCCCGCTCGGGCGCCGCTGTGCGGGTTGAGAATATAGAGCCCGGTGTCATTCTTATCATCTTTGGCCGATGCAGCAAGCACCATGCCTTCGGAAATACCAAACTTCATTTTGCGCGGAGCCAGATTGGCAACAAGCACGGTGTGTTGACCGATCAGATCCTCGGGCTTGTACGCCGACCTGATGCCTGAGAAAACGTTACGCGTCTTCGGTTGACCGGCCTCATCCGTCTCACCCACGTCGAGCGTGAGGCGAAGCAATTTGTCGCTGCCTTCAACGTGCTCGGCATTAACGATTTTGGCGATGCGCAAATCTACTTTCGTGAAATCGTCGATGCTGATGCAACCCTCGGGCGTGGGCTCGTGGGCTTTGGATTTTGCGGCATGCTTTGTTGGCGCGGCGACTGCCGACTGCGCAGCTGCTGCCGACTTGTTTGCGACGTCCGGCAACAGACCGAAAAGCTCGTCGAGTTGCTTTTCTTCGACGCGGGTCATGAGGTGTTTGTACGGACGAATTTTGTGATTCGCTGGCAAATTCACGGTTATCGCGTCCCAACGATCCAGCGGAATGTTGAGCAATTCGCTCGCCTGCTTGGCGAGTGCCGGAAGCACAGGCGCGAGCATGACGGTCAGGTTGCGGAACAGGCCCAGCGCCGTCGTACAGACTATGTGCAATTCGCGCGACTTCGTTTCATCTTTAGCAAGCGTCCAAGGCGCATGGCGATCGACGTATTGGTTAGCCTCGTCCGCCAACTCCATAATCTTGCGAATTGCCTTGCCGAACTCGCGCGCTGAGTACAAGTCAGCAATTTCGGTGAGCGCGCCATATGTTGAATTTTTCAAACTCATGCTCTCGTCGTCTTCCTCGACGCTAAGCACGCCATCAAACTTCTTAGCAATAAAACCAGCGCACCGACTAGCAATATTCACAAACTTGCCAATCAAATCCGAATTCACACGCGCCATGAAATCTTCGGCCGTGAAGTCGACGTCTTCGACGTTGGCATTGAGCTTGGCCGCGATGTAGTAGCGCAGCCATTCGGGGTTCATGCCGATCTGCAAATACTTCAGCGGATCAATGCCGGTGCCGCGGCTCTTACTCATCTTCTCGCCACCGACCGTAATGAAGCCGTGCACGTTCACGCTGTCCGGCACTTTATAGCCGGAAAACTTCAGCGTTGCGGGCCAGAACAGTACGTGAAAGTACACGATGTCTTTGCCGATGAAATGAATCTGCTCGGTGTCGTCGGCGGCCATGAACTCGGTGAAGCTTCGCTTCTCGCCGTTGGCCGCAGCCTTACCGGAGTCGAAGTAGTTTTTCAGCGACGCGAGGTAGCCAATCGGCGCGTCTAGCCAGACGTAAAAGTACTTGCCCGGCTCGTCTGGAATCGGGATGCCGAAATACGGCGCGTCGCGCGAAATGTCCCAATCGCCCATCTTGCCATCCGCGCCCAACCATTCTTTCGTCTTGGCGATGACTTCGGATTGCAGGCGCTTTTTTCCGTGGCGATCCAAGCCCTCGGTCCACTCCCGCAAAAACTCGACGCAGCTTGGGTCGGACAGACGGAAAAAGAAGTGCTCGCTTGACCGCATCTCGGGGGCTGCGCCGGAGAGCACTGAATACGGATTTTTCAGATCGGTCGGTGCGTAGACGGCGCTACACACCTCACACGAATCGCCGTATTGATCTTTCGCGCCGCACTTCGGGCACTCGCCCTTGATGTAGCGATCCGGTAGGAACATGCCTTTGACCGGGTCGTAGAACTGCTCGATGGAGCGACGTTCGATGAATGACGCGGGTTTGCCGTCGCGCACGAAGTCGCGCAACTTCCGATAGATATCCTGCGCCAGCTCCACATTCTCCGGTGAATCGGTTGAGTGCCAGTTGTCGAGCGAGAGGTTGAATCCGTCGAGATACTCTTTGCGCGTGGCTGCGATTTCGGCGACAAATTCTTGCGGCGTTTTGCCCGCTTTTTCGGCGGCGATCATGATCGGCGCGCCATGCGTGTCGTCCGCGCAGACCCAATGCACCTCGTGTCCGCGCATCCGCTGGAACCGCACCCAAATGTCGGCCTGGATGTACTCCATCATGTGGCCGAGATGAAACTTGCCGTTGGCGTAGGGCAGTGCGGTCGTGACGAAGATGCGGCGTTTGGCCGGAACGGTGTTGGCGGCGGTCATAAGTGCTTACTGGGAGAGGTCTGGCAGGGTCGAAAACCCTAGGAAATACAAGGGAATAGTAGCAAATCCGAGGCCCTCGAAAGGAGCGCACCCGCTAAACTTCGTGGCTATGAATGAATCAATTGTGCTCTCCCATCTCGCGACCTGTCTTGACCCGAACACGGGCCGCGACTTCATCAAGGACAAGTCGATCAAACGCGTTGCGGTTGACGGCAACGACGTGACCATCGAAGTCGTCGTCGGCTACCCGGCGAAAAGCCAGTACGACGCGATTCGCCAAGTTGTGACGCAACACGTGCGCGCGCTCGATGGCGTTGGGAAAGTGGCGGTCACCGTTTCGCACCGCGTCGTTTCGCACGCAGTTCAGCGCGGCGTGAAGCTCAAACCCGGCATCAAGAACATCATCGCTGTGGCGTCCGGAAAAGGCGGCGTGGGCAAAAGTACGACGGCCGTGAACCTTGCGCTGGCGCTTGCCGCTGAGGGCGCAAACGTGGGCATTCTTGATGCCGACATTTACGGTCCGTCGCAACCCCAAATGCTTGGCATTACCGGCCGTCCCGAAAGCGCCGACGGCAAAACGCTTGAGCCGATGGAAGCGCACGGCATCCAAGCGATGTCGATTGGTTTCTTGATTGATACGGACACGCCGATGGTGTGGCGCGGCCCGATGGTCACGCAGGCGTTGGAACAATTGCTCTCAGACACCAATTGGCGCGATCTAGATTATTTGGTGATCGATATGCCGCCGGGCACGGGAGACATCCAGCTCACGCTCTCGCAGAAAGTGCCGGTCACTGGTGCGGTCATTGTGACGACGCCGCAAGAGATCGCGGTGATTGATGCGCGCAAAGGCCTCAAGATGTTCGACAAAGTGGGCATTCCGATTGTCGGCATCGTTGAGAACATGAGCACACATGTGTGTTCAAACTGCGGCCACATCGAACCTATCTTCGGCGAAGGCGGTGGCAAGGCGATGTGCCGTGATTACAACGTTCCGTTCCTCGGTGGTTTGCCGCTCGATGGTTCGATTCGCGCGCAGTCCGACAGCGGTCGCCCGACGGTCGTTGCCAACCCCGACGGCGCGGTCGCCGCGACGTACCGTGAAATCGCGCGCAAAGTGGCGATTTTCGTTGCGCAAAAGAGCGAAGATCACTCGGCGAAATTCCCGTCGATCAAGGTGGTGAGTTGACCGAAGCGCCGAGCATTCGCTTCGGCTGCATTGCCATTGTTCCTTCTGGCGGCAGCGGTTCGCGCTTCGGCGCGCCGCTGCCGAAGCAATACAGCGTGATTGCAGGACGCAAGGTGATTGATCACACGCTGGCCGCGTTGCTCGCGTGCCCCGAGATAGAACACGTCGTCGTCAACGTGCAACATGACGACGCGCACATAGACGATACGGCGACTACGTTTCCGAGTGTCACGTTTCTGCGAAATGCGGGCGCCACGCGTGCCGAGACCGTGCAAAACGCGCTGCAAGCGATGGGCAAACGGGTGAAGCGCGATGCGTGGGTGCTCGTGCATGATGCGGCGCGGCCCTGTGTGTTGGCGAGTGATGTCGCGCGCTTGGTTGCGCGTGTGGGGGCGCATGCGGTGGGCGGCCTGCTGGCCTCACCCGTGACCGACACTTTGAAGCGAGCGACGCGTGAAAACGAAGTGGCGGAAACAGTGCCGCGCGCCGACATGTGGCGCGCGCAGACGCCGCAGATGTTTCGCTATGAAACGTTGGTGCATGCACTGGCGTGCTCGCCCGACGTGACCGATGAGGCGCAGGCGATTGAAGCGCTGGGCATGTCGCCGCTCATCGTGGAGGGCAGCGCGCGCAACATCAAAATTACACAACCTGAAGACGCGGCGCTCGCGGCGTTTTATTTGTCACGTTCTTCGCCGGATAAAGCATGAGTCAACTGCCATTTCGCATCGGAACTGGCTTCGATGTTCACCAATTAGTTGCCGGCCGTGCGCTCGTCATGGGCGGCGTCACGATCCCGTACGAGCGTGGCTTGCTTGGCCACTCCGACGCCGACGTGTTGCTGCATGCGATTGCTGACGCGCTTCTTGGCGCGGTGGCGCTGGGTGACATTGGCAAACATTTCCCGGACAACGACCCTGCGTATAAGGGGGCCGACAGCCGCGTGCTTCTGCGCAGCGTCGTTGCGCGCGTTCGAGAGACAGGCTACGAGGTTGGCAACATCGACGCCACGATCATCGCGCAAGCGCCCAAGATGGCACCGCACATCGCGCAAATGCGCGCCAACATCGCCGACGATTGCGGTATTGCGCTCGTTCGCGTCAGCGTAAAAGCCACGACAACCGAGCAGCTCGGCTTTACTGGGCGCGGCGAAGGCATCGCGGCGCAAGCGTGCGCTTTGTTGATGGCGATTTGACGCGCCAACGCAAACTCGTCGCGGACTTCCCCGCTCTCCATCAGGTTGGGCGAAACAGCTTCATGTCGCTATCGACAGCTGGGTGGCGCTTTTAGCCAATTTTTGTCTGTAGTCGACTAAGGTAGAAAATCCCCGCAATTGACCACTGGGCAGTCGCTACGGCGCAAAAGCTGTAAACGTTAAAAATCTGCGCTTCGCTCTGATATTTGCGCCCGCGGAAATCTCCGCTCGGCACTCGAAGCAGACGCGACCACACCGTTACAATGATCCCACTATGAACGATGACATGAACCGCTTTTCCCGCAGCACGAAGCGCACACGCGTTGCTGCGGCGCTGTTGGTCGCGCTGTCCGCTTCGTGCGCATTTGCTCAGCCCGCACAATCGCCCGCGCCCGCACCGACGCCTGCTCGGGTCGACGCGCCTGATGGCGCGCCACAGCTCGCCAAAGAACCCTCGATCAGCAACACGTCGACGGCTGTTGGCCGGTCGTCGGATTCTGCGGTCACCGTTGACGAAGAGCGCATACAAGGGCGCTTAGCGAGCGCGAAGGTCAGCGTGGGCGGCGGCAAGAGCTATACCGTGGTAGACCCCGCTGTTGGTCGAAACGACCGGCAAGCTGACAACGCCGGCAAGCGTGTCTCCCCATCGCTCTGGGAGCTGTTGCGCTTCTAACCGTTTCTGATTCTGCTTCGCGTGGCCTTGATCCTTCGAGACCCATTCGCCGGTGCGCCTGATTTCGTGTCACGCGTCGCCGACTTTCTGCAAATTTCCCGTATCTGTTGGCATGTCTGTATTCACCCGAGTTACCGAGAGCGAAGTGTCTGCGTGGCTCACGCGCTTTTCAG
>DAINAJ010000056.1:1445-8652 GCA_036733505.1 Casimicrobium sp. | reverse complement strand
GTATTCACCCGAGTTACCGAGAGCGAAGTGTCTGCGTGGCTCACGCGCTTTTCAGTGGGCGCCGTGCGCTCGCTCACGCCAATTTCCGAAGGCATTGAAAACACCAATTACTTTCTGAGCACGACAGAGGGCGAGTATGTGCTCACCCTCTACGAGCGCGTCCCCGCAGAAGACTTGCCGTTCTACTTGAATTTCACCGCGCATTTGGCGAAGTCCGGCGTGGCCGTGCCGACGCCGATTGCGGATCGCACTGGCGGCTTGTTCTCGATTCTCAATGGGCGCCCCGCTGCGCTCACCCAGCGCATCAATGGCCGCCCGCAGATGCAGCCGTCGGTCGTGCACTGCATTGCCGTCGGCCGAGAACTCGGGCGCCTGCACAACGCTAGCCGTAATTTTCGCACCCGCATCAGCAACAAGCGCGGTCCGGCGTGGACGCTCGCGACCTCACGCGCCGTGCGAGCTTTCGTCACAGCTGATCAGAATGCGTTGATCGAAAACGAGATCAAGTTTCAGCGTGAACGTCGCCAAACGCGCCTGCCCAACGGTGCGATTCACGCCGATTTGTTTCGCGACAACGTGCTCTTCGATGGGGACAACCTAAGCGGCCTGATTGACTTTGGTTTCGCGGCCACCGACGAGTTTGCCTACGATCTCGCGATCACCGCTAACGATTGGTGCGTGATTCCAGGTGGTGAATTTGACAACGTACGACTCGTCGCATTCTTGAAAGCGTATGTCGCGGAGCGTCCCCTGTCCGAGGCAGAGCAAATGGCTTGGCCTGCGCTCCTGCGCGCTGCCGCGATTCGCTTCTGGCTTTCGCGCTTGTATGACCTGCATCTGCCGCGCGCAGCTGAACTCAACACGCCGCACGATCCTTCCGTGTTCGAGCGTATCCTGCGCCTACGCATCGAGCAGACCTGCTTCTGGCCCATTGCCGAGATAAACGACGCCGCCTCATGATTTCGTTCTTCGCTCCCGTGCCCGCCCGCGAGGGCCTTGAATGGGTGAAACTCTCGCTGCAGATTTTTCGCACGCACTGGCAGCGCTATGTAGCGTTGGCGTCGATGTTCTTGCTGATTCTGCAAATGTCGTCGCTGCTCACAGGCGGCTTGCTCTTTATGTTCATCAAGCCGATCTTGTCGGTCGGTTTTCTTGCGGCGGCGTGGCACCACGAGCGCGGCGAAATCCCAGAGATACGCCATCTGTTCGCAGGCTTCAAATCCAATCTTCGCGCGCTGATTCCATTGGGCGGGGTTTATTTAGTCGGTGTGATGCTTGCTGCGGCCATCGGGCTGACCACCTCTGGTCTAACGATGGAGCAACTTAAAAATGCTCAGGAAGCCGCAGCGTTGCCGCCGGACGCGGTCATGCAGTTCATGCTCGTCACCATCGCGCTGACGCTCCCGCTGACTGCCGCGCTATGGTTCTCACCGGCGCTCATCGTGTTCTCAGATGCCAGCTTCTTACAGTCGCTTGTCATTTCCGCGAAAGCGTGTTTCCAGAACATCTTTGCGATG
The DNA here is from genome assembly GCA_036733505.1 of Casimicrobium sp. GTDB lineage: Bacteria > Pseudomonadota > Gammaproteobacteria > Burkholderiales > Casimicrobiaceae > Casimicrobium. The sequence goes on along the minus strand of DAINAJ010000056.1, from coordinate 7,135 downwards.
ATTGTGTACGCGCTGTCAATGTTCGGTTTCTTGTTGTTGGCTACGCTGGTGATGTCGCCGATTCTCTACATGCTCAGCCCGACGCTCAAGATCGTCGTAGTGCTCATGATGGTCGTGCCAATGACAGCGGTTCAGATGATCAGCGACTATGTCAGCTATCGCCGCATTTTTCATCGTGACGAGCGAGTAGAAAAAATCGCAGGCGCGAACTAGCCCGCAGCCCGCAACGTCAGCAGGCGTGCATTGCCCGCCGTACGCCCGCGACAGCACCCATCAAATCGCCGTCAATTTCGCATACTCAAGTGCCAAGCGCTTGATGCCGTGGTCGCGGAAATTCACCTCGACTTGTACGTTCTTCCCGCTGCCGTCGGCGTTGATAATCACGCCTTGGCCGAACTTCGTGTGCGACACCTGCTGCCCGATGCGAAACCCCGAATCGGTGCGCGTATTGCTGCCGATGGAGGCGGCGAATTTCGAGAGATTGGCGTTGCTTGAGCCATCGTCAGAAAACGGCTCGTGCGGCTCCATCGCCAGAAGATTTTTCGGCTTGGCTGAGAGCCACTTCAGAAGTTCTGCCGGCACCTCGTCAAGGAATCGCGACGGCACGTTGTAGCGTGTTTGTCCATGCAGCATGCGCATCTGTGCGTAGCTGAAATGCAAGCGCTTCTTTGCGCGCGTAATCGCGACGTACATCAAGCGGCGTTCCTCTTCGAGTCCGCCATCGTCGTTGAGCGAGTTGTCGTGCGGAAACAACCCTTCCTCAAGACCCGTCATGAACACGTATTCAAACTCGAGCCCTTTGGCGGAGTGCACCGTCATCATCTGCAATGCCGCGCGGCCTTCAGCGGCCTGCGTGTCGCCTGCTTCAAGCGATGCGTGCGACAAAAACGCCGTCACCGGATCGTCGCTCTCCGACATCGTGCCATCGAGATTTTCAACGTGTACGACGCCGCCTGTTTCGCGTAAAAAATTGTCCGCGGCGTTGATCAATTCTTCTAAGTTTTCGACGCGATCTTGCCCGTCTTTCTCGGCGGCGTAATGCGCTTTGAGCGTGCTCGCGTCGAGTAAATGACGCACGATTTCGGGCAGCGCTTGGCCTTTGGTGGCAATGCGCATCCCTTCGATCACACCAATGAACTGCGCCATTGCGACTGCTGCGCGGCCCCCGGCACCGCCACTACATGCGGCTTGCCACAGCGTCACGCCGGTACCTTGCGCGACTTGCTGCAAATTCTCAATCGACTTTGCGCCAATGCCACGCGCGGGAAAATTTACAACGCGTAAGAACGCGTTGTCGTCTTCCGGATTGTTGATCAGCCGCAAATACGCCATGGCATGCTTAATCTCGGCGCGCTCAAAAAAGCGCAATCCGCCATAGACACGGTAAGGGATGCGCGCGTTGAAGAGGCCATGCTCAAACATGCGTGACTGCGCATTCGAGCGATACAGAATCGCGATTTCATCTAGTGGCACACCGTCGCTCATCGCGGCTTTCACCGTGTCGATGACGAACGAGGCTTCTTCGCCGTCGCTGTAACCTTGGAACACGCGAATCGGCTCGCCGTGCCCTTGGTCTGTCCACAGCTCTTTGCCTAAGCGGCCATTGTTGTTGCGAATCAGCGCGTTCGCGGCATCCAGAATGCTGCCGTGGCTTCGGTAGTTTTGTTCGAGCTTGATGATCTTCGCCGGGGCGAAGTCGTGCTCGAAGCGCTGCATGTTCGCGACCTTCGCGCCGCGAAACGCGTATATCGACTGATCGTCGTCTCCGACCGCAAGCACCGCTGTATCGCGGCCTGCGAGCAGACGTAGCCACTTGTATTGCAGCGTATTGGTGTCTTGAAATTCATCCACCAACATATGCCGGAAACGCGCGTTGTAATGTTCGCGTAACGCTTCGAACTTGCTCAGTACTTCATACGAGCGCAGCAGCAGCTCGGCGAAGTCGACGACACCTTCGCGTTGACAGGTCGCCTCGTAGAGCTGATACAGCTCAACCTGCTTTCGTGTGTAATCGTCAAACGCTTCCACCGCGTTGGGGCGCAAGCCTTCTTCTTTGGCGCTGCCGATGAACCACGCCAATTGCTTGGCAGGGAATTTTTCGTCGTCGATATTGTTTTGTTTCAGAATGCGCTTGATGAGCGAGAGCTGATCTTGCGTGTCCATGATGGTGAACGTCTGCGGCAAACCGGCCTCGCGCCAGTGCATGCGCAAGAAACGGTTGCAAAGCCCGTGAAACGTTCCAATCCACATCGCCCGCACGTTCACCGGCACCATTGACGAGAGCCGTGTGAGCATCTCTTTGGCAGCCTTGTTGGTAAACGTTACGGCGAGCACGCCGGAAGGGCTCACCTGTCCGGTCGACAAGAGCCACGCGATGCGCGTGGTCAGCACACGCGTTTTGCCCGAGCCTGCGCCCGCGAGAATCAGCGCAGAAGTGTGTGGAAGGGTAACCGCCGTGAGTTGCGGTTCGTTAAGGTTCGCGAGGAGCTTGGACGTCATCCCCTGATTTTAAAGACAGCGGTGCTATCTGGCGACGAACCAAGCACGAATTACGCGCATCGCCTCCGATGCCGCCCGCTTGGCGCGCCGCTTGATAACTCGGCCGACGCGCCACGGCCAGCTAACGCGTATCGCGTCCATCCACGCGTCCTTCCATGGGACCAACCACCGGTACAACCGTGCAAACCATTCGAGCTGAAGCAGCGCAGGCTGCGTAAGCGTAAAGAGCCGCGCGACAATGGCGGTGCCAACAACTTTGGCGATGAGAATGAGTGCGATTCCCGCGATTTTTTGTCCGCTGGCCACCAACCACAGCGCCAATAACTTCACCGGAAACAGCAGCACCGAAGGGAGCAGAAACACCATCAACGCTGCCCAAGGCGGCAATCGGCGAATCGCGCGCTCCATGAGCCCCCAAATCGGGCGTTTGGCAAGCCAGGCAAAAACGTGCCCGAGCGATTCCCAGCCCCACTCGTAGAACATGACCACGAGCGCGAGCGGCAATTGAACGAGGCGAAGCAAAAATCTCATCATGACGCTCAATGTAGCCCGAATTCCAGCAAAAATGCGGCGGAAGCGGGCCTGTGTGCCCAGTGGCGGGGTACGCCGATAGAATCGCGATCATGCCTACCGAATCTGAACCCCCCGCCACTCCGGCTATGACTACCGCAGCGCCCAACACCGAACTTTCCGCGTTTGTACCGTCGTTTCGCGGCTCTGCTCCCTACATTCACGCGTTTCGCGGCAAGACGTTTGTCGTCGCGTTCGGCGGTGAAGTGGTCGCCGACGATACCTTCCCCAATTTCATCGCCGACTTGAATTTGTTGGCGAGCTTGGGCATTCGCCTCGTCCTGGTGCATGGCGCGCGGCCGCAGGTGGAAAAGCTCTTAGAGCAACGTGGCATGGAGAGTCGATATCACAGAGGGATTCGCGTCACCGACGAGTCTCAGCTTGGTAGCGTCATCGGCGCGAGCGCGCGAGCACGTGCGCGCATCGAGGCGGCACTGTCGATGGCACCGCGCACCGCTGCGGTCACCCCAATTCACAATCGCGTGACTGGCGGCAACTTTGTCGTCGCGAAGCCGATTGGTGTAGTCGATGGTGTCGACATGAAATACAGCGGCGAAGTACGTCGCGTTGATGCACAGGCTATTAACGATTGCCTTAAAGATGGTGATATCGTGCTGATGTCGACGCTGGGGCACTCGACCTCAGGCGACACGTTTAACCTCACCGTCGAAGAAGTTGCCACACAAACGGCCATCGCGCTCAAAGCACAGAAGCTCATCTTTTTGCTCGATACACCGGGCGTCCTTGACGCGGCGGGCGCGGTGATTTCGACGCTCTACACGCGCGAGGCCGCCGACATCGCGAACAAAGCGCCTCAGGCGTCTGACGTGCAGTTCTTTTTGTCCGCGGCCGTGCGCGCGTGTCAGAAAGGTGTTGCACGCGCACACTTGATCGGCCGCAAGCTTGACGGTGCGATTTTGCAGGAGCTTTTCACGCGCGACGGTATCGGCACCATGATCTCGGTCGATAGCCTCGACAATTTGCGCCCCGCGAAAATTGAAGATGTTGGCGCGTTGCTCTCGATCATTGAGCCGCTAGAGCGCCAAGGCATTTTGGTGGCGCGTCCGCGCGCGATGATCGAGCGGGAAGTCGAACGTTTCTTCCTCGCGGAACACGACGGACAGATCATTGGTTGCGCCGCGTTGTATCCGTTCCCCGAGGCCAACAAAGCTGAGCTGGCTTGCCTTGCGGTGAACCCCGACTACCGGCGCGAAGGCTACGGCGAGCGCCTCATGACCGCAGTGCAAAAAGCGGCCAAGGAGCAGGGCATCAACACGCTTTTCGTGCTCACTACACGCACCGCAGCGTGGTTCATTGAGCGCGGTTTTTCGCCTGCGAAAGTCACTGATTTGCCTGAGAAGAAACAGGCGCTTTACAACTTTGAGCGCGCTTCGCAGGTTTACGTTAAACAGATTTAGAACCGCATTTTTTGGAGAACACACATGGCACGCACCGTTAACTGCATCAAGCTTGGCCGCGAAGCCGAGGGCTTGGACTATCCACCTTACCCCGGTGACTTGGGGAAGCGCATTTTTGAAAATGTGAGCAAAGAAGCATGGGCCGCGTGGCTGAAACATCAAACGATGCTCATCAACGAAAACCGCCTCGGCCTCGCTGATCCTCGCGCGCGCAAGTATCTGGCCGAGCAAATGGATAAGTACTTCTTCACAGGTGGAGGCGAGACGGCGAGCGGATACGTGCCGCCTCCGGCCTAACGGTGAGCAGTGAGCGGTGAGTAGTATTTGCTGCCACCGTTCGACTTCTCACGCTACGCCACACGCCGTTCACCGCTCACTCGCTCATCGGTCAATATGAATCCAATCTCCCGTTTCCCTGTGCCCGAACTCGCTAATATCCCCGAGGACATTCGTTCGCGCATGCTTGAAGTGCAAGCGAAGGCGGGATTCATTCCAAACGTTTTTTTCGCGCTCGCGCATCGACCCGACGAGTGCCGCGCATTCTTCGCATATCACGATGCGTTGATGCTCAAAGACACGCCTGCACTCTCCAAATCGGATCGCGAGATGATCGTGGTGACCACCAGTGGCGCGAACGATTGCGTCTATTGCGTGGTAGCGCACGGCGCAATCCTTCGCGTGTACACGAAGAATCCGCGCATCGCAGATCAAGTGGCGATCAATCATCGCAAGGCGGAAATTACTCCAGCGCAGCGTGCGATGCTCGATTTCGCTCTAAAGATTTGCCTGCATTCCAACGCGGTGGACGAAGCTGATTTCGCTGCGCTGCGCGCGCACGGATTCACCGATGACGACATTTGGGACGTCGGCGCAATCACAGCGTTCTTCGGCATGAGTAATCGGTTAGCCAACATGAGCAGCATGCAGCCCAACCACGAGTTTTATTTGATGGGACGTGTGCCACGGGCGAAGTAGTTCGTCACGATCACTGTCGTCGAATCTCATCGTCCACGCGTTTGTATTGATTCAACTTCACCTGTATTCCAGTATGAAAAAGCAATTCGCTCTCCTCTCGCTCCTGTCTTCGTTGGTCGCGTCCTCGGCGTTCGCGGCGGACTACAAAGTGGGCAACATCAGCATTGATCACGCGTGGGCGCGCGCGACGCCGTCGGCTGTGAAGAATGGCGCAGCGTTTATGACGTT
>DAINAJ010000056.1:0-1345 GCA_036733505.1 Casimicrobium sp. | reverse complement strand
GGCGCGTCGTTCGGCAAGTCACTGACGCTCAACGACGCCGCGACGCAACAGCCGCGCACGCTGGAGAGCTTCAAAGGCAAAGTGACGGTGGTCTTTTTCGGCTACATGTTTTGTCCGGACTACTGCCCCACGACGATGACCACGCTCAACGCGGCGCTAAGCAAGATGAAGCCAGACGACGCTGCGCGCGTGCAAGTGGTGTTTGTCACGGTTGATCCAAAACGCGATCAACCCAAAGCGCTCACCGAATACGTGCGCGCGTTTAATCCGAGCTTTGCTGCGCTATACGGCACCGACGAACAAACGGCTGCGGCTGCTAAAGAATTCAAAATCATTTATCAAAAGGCGCAAGTGAAAGATGAGAACACGTATCTCATGGATCACTCGACGCAGATGTATGCGTTCGACACGGCCGGGCGTATTCGTTTGATGATTCGCCATGAGGCGGGCGTGGACGCGATCGCGGCGGATCTCACTGCGTTGTTGAAGTGATACAGCTTTTACGTTCAAACGACTGCCAGGCGGTCGTTGCGGGCTATTTTTACGTATTATCGATATATCTGTTTTTCCCTCTGAAACGTCCATCAGGCAGTCGTTCGAGGCAAAAAGTTGTACCTATGCTTTGGCGGTTGTGTGGCGCGTGACAAGCGCATTGTCTAGCGCGACTTTCCGTGCACAATACGGACGTGAATTCCACCAATACGCCCGCCAACCAAACCCCAACCGAATTGGTTCGCCGAGCCTCCAGCGGCGATGGGGAAGCGATGCGCGAAGTTTTCTCTCGGCTCTACCCAGACATCAAACGCATGGCGCGCTCGCGGCTCGCGTTGGTGGGCGGCGTGACTGGGCTTAACGCGACGGCGCTGGTGCACGAAGGCTTCATGCGTATGGCCGAGCGCGAGGGCCTGCAAGGTTCATCGCGCGTGCATTTTTTCGCCTACATCGGCAAAGTGCTTCGCTCTATCGTGATTGATTTTGTACGAGAGCGCAACGCCGAAAAGCGCGGCGGCGGCGTCACGCTGCTAACGCTTTCCCACGTTGGTGCGGCGCCGGTTCCGTGGCTCGACAATGCCGATCTCGCGCACCTTGACGTCGCGATGCAAGACCTGAAATCACTGGACGAACGCATGTACCAAATCGTCGAAATGCATTTGTTCTCAGGGCTGACTTGCGCTGAAATCGCCACCGAACTTGGCGTGACCGAACGCACTATCAATCGCGAAATCGCCAAGGCGCGGGTGCTGTTGTCCCAGGCGCTCGGCACCGCACCGCCGGACGCGGCATAAGCGCGCTGCGCTATGTCGGGCTTCGCCGTTGTTTGCGTCTTTGGATGAATGAGTACCCC
>DAINAJ010000055.1:5074-16900 GCA_036733505.1 Casimicrobium sp. | reverse complement strand
CACAGCCCGATCACTCTCGTGATCTAGCTGTTGACTTTCAAGACGGTATCTACGGCCAAGTCGCTTCACGCTACGAACGCGTCACGGCCCCATCGTCTTGCGGATGTGCTCCAAATGCGCGCGTGCGGATTCGACGTCACGTCCGTATTCGGCGAGGTAGCGTTCGCGCTCTTCGCTGTTCCATTCGGCTTCTGAGAACGCGCTGAGCGGGTAGCTCTTGCTCACTAGCACTTTGCCGGGTAGCCGTGGCATGAGCGCGCGGTCGGGATCTACGTCGGGCTTTAGCAAGAAAGCATCAACGTCGCGTAACGTGAGCGGGAACACAGGTTTTTCGTCAACGAGCAATTTGCCGAATAAGTTGAGCTTGAATTCGCGTGGACCTGCCGCGACTTCATCATTAAAAGAAATAAGCGCGAACGGTTGTCCCTTGGCGTCATCAATGCGGCCGGTGACAACGTAGCGACCAGCTTCGTGCACTTGTGCCTTCAGATAAAAATTGAGTGATCCGGCTTCCACTGCTTCGCGAACGAAGTTGCCCGTTGCCCAAATAGCAGGTGGGTTCGGTGTGTAGAAAATATCGAAAAAGGCGAAGCCCGTCTCTTCGCTCACTTTGAGATTGACGGACACGCGAATCGTGCCTGCGTGTCCGGAGAAGCCTTGCGTTTCAGGGCTTAGGCGAACGCTCACGACGCCGTCGCCCGCGACAACGTCACCGGCTGCGCCGTCGTCGTTGAATCCAAGGGCGACCGAGTTTCGCTTTGACGGTTTGCCATCAAGCGGTGGATCTTCGGCTATGGCGCGCGTGACGGATAGCGGAAGGATGTTGCCGTCCCAGTCAAGCGCCGACACTGTGAACAACACCGTCTCGCTGCCGACCACGTAAATGCGTTCCTGCGAGGTACGTATTCGCACGCCTGCGGAGGGCTTTTGGCCCGGATTGGTGAGGCGTCGCTCCTCGTTCACGAAACGGTTCGGGTACATCTGATCCAAATGCTCGCGCGCCGGGCGTGATTCAAACGGATAGATGGTTTGTTTGCGATAGTTTTCGAGCACTTCTTCGGCGCGCGCGAGCCGCTGTGACCAGAGCGCGAGTTGTGCTTTGGGATCGGTGCTGGCGGCTAGGTCAAGCGCGTCGGCTTTTGATCCACCAACAGCTACTACTCCCGGTTGGCGCGGAGTGAGGCCGACGCCATTGGCAGCGGCTTTGGCGTCGGCTGACGCGTTGAGCGCTGCGCTCCGTTGCGCGTCTGCACCGTTCGTCGCGTTGTCGTTGCCCATGCCCGACACCCACCAACTGCCGCACGCGCCCGCCACGATGAGTAGCGCGATTACAAGCGGCCAGCGCCCACGCGTGGCGCGCGCGCGTGGCGATACTTCGTCGTCGGATTTATTGGGCATTCACCACCATATCAGCGACCGCACGCGACACAATGCCGCCCCAGTTGCCATTGGTATAGTGGTTGTACGACTCGTTGTTGTCCCGGAACTTCACGTTGTGATTTGTCCATTTCGCACGACCGCCTTCGTTTGCGGCTGTGCCCATCGTCAAGTCGTTGCAGAACCAATCCGAGCCATTGCAGTAGCTCGCGCCGCCTGTGCCCGACACGCCGCCGCTTGAGTGGTACGCGATGGCTTCGTCATCCTGTCCCGGAAGGATGGCGGAATAGAGCGTGCCGCTTGCGCCGGCGAACATGTAGAAGGTCGCGCCGCGTGTCGTGTTGTGGTTGTACATCGCGCGTGCTGTCGCTGTTTTTAGGTCACCGACCAGTGGTTCAGAAAGCGCCCAGCTACCTGCGTTGGCGAGTTCGGAGCCACCACCCGCACCACCGGCCACGTCGACCCATTTGATATTCCAGCCTGTTTGCGTACCGGTTCCTGCGCTGCCGCACACTCCTCCACTATTGGGTACGCCGTTTTTCTTGGTGCGTGTGGAGCCACCGTAAAGGGAGAGCGCGTAGCCCACTTGCAGATTGCCTGCGCTGTGTGCGGCGACGTAGCACCAGTTGTTGCCCGTGCAATAGCAATCGAGCGCGTCGCGCACGCCGCCGTTGGTGGAGGCGATGGTGTTGTAGCCGTCCCAGTTCACAGATTTTTTGTTGACGCCAGCGGCCGTTGCGGCAGGTCCCCAATAGGCGAAATCAGCGTGATTGCCCACTTGCCCGCCGCCGGTGCGGCCATTCACCCACAACGAATAGTTGGTCGCATGCGCGAGCGCCGCAATGCCCAAACCCACGATGGCAAACCCGAATACGCATTTGCGCCAGCACCATGATCCCAGTTTCATAACTGCTCCCCTTAGTAGATCTGTGACGATGAAAACTCAGGCCGCACACCGTTGCAGTGCGCGAATCAACGTCAAAAGGAACAGTATCAATTCGCCAGCGATTCGACCGCATCCTCCCTGATGCGTGCATCGCTCGACGTCCCCCTTTTGCACTGATGCGACGCACTATATCGGCGTTGCGTGGGGGCGTCAATTTCAAACGCGGTGTGAGTTTTCGAAGCGCTACGCGTTACGCTGGCACGTCGTGCGCGACTGCGCGGTCGTGGTCGCGCCGAGCTTCAAGAAATCGTTCAATGCAGCAGACCATTGCGAGGTGAAGCGCGTGGGAATATCGATGTGGCGTGCACCATCAACCAGCAGCCATCGCTTGGGTTCGGGCGCCGCGTCGAAAAGTTTTTTTGCGACGTCAGTTGGGATGCGGTAGTCGTTACTGCCGTGCATGAAGAGCGTGGGCATGCAAAGCGTAGGCGCCTTGGCGATTGAATCGAAATACTGCGTTTGTACTGCCGCCAGCGGTATCCACTTGTAGGCTGTGAACTGCTGCATTTCGCGCACGCTTGTGAACGAGCTTTCCACTACCAGACCCGCCGCGTTTTTGGCTTCGGGTTTCGCCGCAAGATCAATCGCAATCGCGCCACCGAGTGAATGACCGTAGATGTATCGCTTGCTGTTGGGTGCTCGCCGCGTCAGCTCGGTCCACGCCGCGCTGGCGTCCTCAGCGGCTGACTGTTCCGAAGGCAACTGCCCGTCGCTCTTGCCAAAGCCTCGGTAGTCAATGGCGAGTACTGAAAAGCCTTCATCGCGAAGCTTCATGATGCGCGGCAGATTTGCCGAAATGCCGAAGCCTGCGCCGTGTAAGTAGAGAGCAGCCGGTGCGGATTTAGTGGCGCCCGCCGGAGACGGAATCCACCATGCGTGAACGCGATTTTCGTTGCCGTTGCCTACCTGTAGCCACACGTCTTCGAACGGTGCATTGAACTCCGCGGGCGTGCGGCCGACGTCCTTGCTCGGGCGAAATATCGCTTGTCGCTGAAAGGTATCGAGCGAAGCACATGCGGAGAGCGTCGCCACCGCGGCGACGGCTAGTACAACGAGCGTCGGGATGCGTATAACGCGGCGTAGCGTCAAGGGTATATCGATCATGTTCATTCCGGTGCAGTGGAGCGCTGCCCATGGTTAGTCGCGGTTGGAGCGCGGTGCTCGCAGTTTTGCGGGCAGAAACCGCCCTATTCAAATGGACGTTCACCGCAATTCTGACAATCTGGGGCCAATCGAATACGAGTCAATCACGACGCGTTATTTTAGCGACCTAGAACGTTGGCCATTCCGTGACGAGAAAGTTCCCCTGAGCTCTCCGCGTGGTTGGTGCTCAAGGAAGCCTCCATCAGCTTTTAGCAAAAACGACAGGCACGTCTTGATTGCAGGCGAATTTCGTCACTTATCGACTTTTATAAAATACTGCCTGTATATACCGTGTAGCTGTCGGAAAAGCCTAAAAGCTGTTGGTCATTAACCGACGGTATCTGCGCCGATTGTCCGAATGCTCTGATCGGGTAAGTGCGGCCGCCGTCGCCATGTCACGTATGCAGGTGTCAGGCAGTTTTCGCATATGTATAGCTCGAAATTTCTTAATTTTGGCAGCCAGTCCGGTCCTAGAATCGTCTTTGATCGTGACTAATATCAACGACGTACTTTGGAGGCCACCCCATGCATTTTCAATCTCGATTTCGTGTTCGCGCGCTCGCGCTGACTCTTGCCAGCGTGCTGCTGGCAGCCGCGCCCGGCGCGTTCGCCCAAGCACCCGTTAGCAAACATCTTGCGAGAAACCTCGCAGCGCAGTGCGCGAACTGCCACGGCACCAATGGCAATAGCGTGAGCGACGTACCGTCGCTTGCTGGTGCTCGTGCGATCGATACCATCAAAAAAATGACCGACTATCGAGACGGAAAAATGCCTGGCACCATCATGCATCAGCTCGCGAAGGGCTACAGCAATGAGCAAATTGCATTGATTGCTGATTACTTCTCTAAACAAGCCAAATAACCAAGGAGCGAACCATGAACTCATTCAATCGTCGCGACTTCGTTAAATCGGCTGGCGCGATCTCAATCGCAGGTGCAACCGCCGGCGTCGGACTTTCCGGCTGCGCGAGCGTAGGCGGCGCGGCTAAACCCAAAGTAGTCATCGTGGGCGGCGGCTTCGGCGGCGCTACGGCCGCGAAATACATCGCCATGTGGAGCGAAGGCAAGATTGACGTCACGCTCGTGGAGCGTGGCAGCGCGTTCGTCTCGTGCCCGCTGTCGAACCTTGTGCTCGGTGGATCGAAATCCATTGGCGATATTTCCGTTGCGTACGGCGGGCTGGACAAATACGGCATCAAACGCGTGCAAGGCGAAGCCACGGGTTTTGACGCGGATAAAAAAGTGCTCGCCTTGGCCGATGGCACGCGTCTGCCCTACGACCGATTGATTCTCTCGCCGGGCATTGACTTCATGCTTGAGTCGCTGCCGGGCTTGGCCGGCGCTGAGGCGCGCGGCAAGGTGCTTGCAGCATGGAAGGCGGGTCCGGAAACCGTCGCGCTGCGTAACCAATTGACAGCGATGAAAGATGGCGGCGTTTTCGCTATCCACATTCCCAAGGCACCCTTCCGCTGCCCACCAGGGCCGTACGAGCGCGCCTGCCAGGTCGCGTGGTATTTCCAGCAGGCGAAGCCGAAATCGAAAGTTCTCATTCTCGACGCCAACGAAGACGTTGTCTCGAAGAAGGGCCTCTTCATGGCTGCGTGGAACGGAAAGTTCAAGGGCGTTGTGGAATATCGCAACAATCAAGAAATTCAGGACGTTGACGCCAAAACCAACACGCTCAAAATGACTTTCGGTGATGACTTGCGCGCCGACGTATTGAACGTGCTGCCACCGATGCGAGCGGGCAACATCGCAACTCAGAACGGCTTGAACAACTCCAATAAGCGCTGGTGCCAAATTGATTGGCTCACCTACGAATCCACGGCCGTGAAAAACGTGCACATCCTCGGTGATGCGCTGCAAATTGCGCCGCTGATGCCGAAGTCGGGCCACATGGCCAACCAGCATGGCAAAGTCTGCGCGGCGGCTGTTATCGCATTGCTAACGGGGGACGTGGTCAACACCACGCCGATGGTTGCGAACACTTGCTACAGCTTCATCGATGACAAAAACGTGGTTCACGTCGCTTCGGTGCATCGCTATGACGCGGCACAGAAAACGATGGTCACAGTGGCTGGCGCCGGCGGCTTGTCGCCATCGCCGAACCTCGCGGAGGGCGTATACGCCAACAGCTGGGCGAAAAACATCTGGGCAGACATGCTCACCTGATACGCGCCCGCATCGCGTTAGGCTCAGTCGACCAAACCGAGTGAGCCAGCAGCAAAAAAAGCCCGAACACGCGAGTGTCGGGCTTTTTTGTTGCACGGATACGACACCGCAGAATCTGCGTTGCGTGCTCAACCAGTTTTGGGTACGGCGGACGTTCGTGGCCGTTCGCGCCAGTGGCTCGGCACCGAACTTTACGCGCGCACTTCAACACCTCATCGGAGTCGATTGAATTTCCAACGCTTTTTCCAATTGTGCAGCGGTGCGGAACCGAATTTCAATTGGTGCAACGCGGGAAACAAAAAATACTTTCACGATGTGGAATCTTTCGTGGAATGAAAACGCATTGCAAACCGTTGTTTTAATGAGCTTTTTTAGAAGTTGAGATGCAGATTCCATAAAAATGCTCTATGCTGCGAAGCAACAACAAGATGCTTTGCGCGCTTCCGTCAGGTGGAAACCGGATCGGGGCGTAAAAAAGTGAGGAACGTTTTCAGGACACCGTTGAAAGGCAACCCACCATGACTCAATCTTCCAAAGTTCAGGCCCAAATGGCCGCCGCTACCGCCGCTCTCGAAAAGGACTGGGCGACTAACCCACGCTGGAAAGGCGTCAAGCGCAACTACAGCGCAGCTGATGTCGTACGTCTTCGTGGCACTGCAGGCGTTGAGCACACGCTCGCCAAAAACGGCGCAGAAAAATTGTGGAATTCGCTGCACACCGAACCGTTCGTCAACTCGCTAGGCGCGTTGACCGGTAACCAAGCGATGCAGCAAGTCAAAGCGGGCTTGAAGGCCATTTATCTGTCAGGCTGGCAGGTCGCGGGCGACGCCAACCTCGCCGGTGAGATGTATCCTGACCAATCGCTGTACCCAGTGAATTCGGTGCCAGCTGTCGTCAAACGCATCAACAACACGTTGCTGCGCGCTGACCAAATCCAGTGGATGGAAGGCAAAGACGACGTTGATTACATGCAGCCAATCGTCGCCGACGCTGAAGCTGGCTTCGGCGGCGTGTTGAACGCGTTCGAACTGATGAAATCGATGATTGACGCGGGCGCTGCTGGCGTTCACTTCGAAGATCAACTCGCAAGCGTTAAGAAATGCGGCCACATGGGCGGCAAAGTTCTAGTGCCAACGCGTGAAGCCGTTGAAAAGCTCTACGCTGCGCGCTTCGCTGCGGACGTCATGGGCACGCCTACCGTGTTGCTCGCACGTACGGACGCAGAAGCCGCTGACTTGCTGACCAGCGACGTTGACGAAATCGATCGTCCGCATTGCACCGGCGAGCGCACGGTTGAAGGTTTCTACAAAACCAAGCCGGGCTTCGAGCAAGCGCTTTCGCGCGGCCTCGCTTACTCGGCGGTTGCTGACTTGATTTGGTGTGAAACTGGTAAACCTGACCTCGAATTTGCCCGCAAGTTCGCCGAAGGCATTCAGAAGCAATACCCAGGCAAGATGCTGGCGTACAACTGCTCGCCGTCGTTTAACTGGAAGAAAAATCTCGACGAATCGACGATTGCCAAATTCCAACGCGAACTCGGCGCGATGGGCTACAAGTTCCAGTTCATCACGTTGGCTGGCTTCCACAGCCTCAACTACTCGATGTTCAACCTCGCCCACGGCTACGCTCGCAACAACATGAGCGCATTCGTTGAATTGCAAGAAGCTGAATTCGCCGCAGCAGACAAAGGCTTCACGGCAGTTAAGCATCAACGCGAAGTCGGCACAGGCTACTTTGACGCTGTGACCCAAGTGATCCAAGGCGGCCAAAGCTCAACGACCGCACTGCACGGTTCGACCGAAGACGAGCAGTTCTTCGACGACAAGAAGCCAGCGTTGAAATTGGCTGTGGGTCAGAACGACTAATCCGTCGTTTGCTCCAAGCGACTGAATTAACTTTCGGTCGCCGGGCTGCTTTCGAGCAGCCCAAGAATTTGAAGCGGTGAAATAGGGCGAAGAGCACCAAAAAAGTGAAAATCGCACAAGATAAGTCTTGCAAGTCCTCTAGAAGACCCTATAATCTGCACTGATTTCCTCGAGGAGGAGGGAACCCTTCAGCCCGCGCCGCGTTCATTCGCCCGCGGGCTTTTTTCTGCTTCCAAGATGTCGTTCGCGTACTGCGACTACAGCGCCGTCGACACGGGCACAATCGCCTTCAACCAGCGCTCAAACGGCAATTTGTACTCAGCGTGCAGCGCTCGAGCGCGCGCTTGTAGCGCGCGACTGGCAAGATCTGGCAGTGGTGACTTGCAGGCGATAACCGTGACGTTTTCTGTGGCAATGGCGGGTAACAACACGATGTTGTTGTCGCCAAACACGGCGCGTAAACGGCGAAGTCCGCCGCGATAACGGGTAACGCTGCTCCACATGTTCGCTACGAACACGCCCTTGGCTTTTAGCGAAGCGTGTGCCGCGGCGTAAAACTCGGCTGATTCGAGCGCGCCTACACGCCCGCGACCGTCGTAGCAGTCAACCCACATCCAATCCACGCTTGAAGCGGGTCGTTCGGTGATGACCTTCGCTGCGTCGCCCAACGTGAGCACCACGCGTTCGTCGTCCTGGGGAATGGGAAAGGCCGAGCGCGTAAGTGCCATCACGTCGGCGCGTAGCTCCACAATCTCCATGCGCTTGAGCGATTCGGCCCAATTCGCGATTCCCCAGCGTGGCAGGGAGCCGACTCCAAGCCCGGCTACATAAACATGTTTCGGCGGCGGCGCGAAAAGCATGGCGGCGCACATGTCCTGCGCGTAGCCCAAAATAAGTTCCGCGGGCTTGCTGATGCGCATGCGCCCCTGCACCCATTCGGAGCCAAAGTGAAGCGTGCGGTAACCATTTTGTTCAGAAATCAGCAGTTCGGACATGTCGGGCGAGAGCGCGTAGCAGTGACGATTTAAGCCGCTATTGTCGCCGCAAAGCGCGTACTGGCCGTTATCTGCGCGCGCTGCATTCGTCCTCAGTGCCGAAGGCGGCTTAAAATAGCCGCTTCTCCTCAAGAGATTGCTCTTTCTCATGGCCACTTCTGCCAACCCCGCCTCGTCGTCCTCCAAACCAGCGCTAGCCGCTGTGCCCTCGCATACGACGTCGGTGCTCTCATCCGTGCCAGAAATCATCGCTGACCTTAAGGCCGGTCGCATGGTCATCCTAGTGGACGAAGAAGACCGCGAAAACGAGGGTGATTTGGTGCTCGCCGCCGAATTCGTCACGCCGGACGCGATCAATTTCATGGCGAAACATGGGCGAGGGCTGATTTGCCTCACGCTCACGCAAGAGCGCTGCGCGCAGCTCAATATTCCGCTGATGACATCGAGCAATCGCTCCGGTTTCGGCACTAATTTCACGCAATCGATCGAAGCGGCTGAGGGCGTCACCAGCGGCATCTCTGCTGCGGACCGTGCGCATACCGTCAAGACTGCCGTGGCCTTTAATGCGAAGCCATCCGACATCGTGCAGCCCGGCCACATTTTTCCAATCATGGCGCAGCCCGGCGGCGTGTTGATGCGTGCGGGGCACACTGAGGCAGGCTGTGATCTCACACGTATGGCCGGTCTAACCCCCGCCGCTGTGATTTGTGAAGTGATGAAAGACGATGGGACGATGGCGCGGTTGCCGGACTTGCTCGTTTTCGCGAAAGATCACAACCTCAAAATCGGCGCGATTACCGATTTGATTCAGTTCCGCGCAGCGCAAGAAAATTTGGTGGAGTGCGTCGGCGAACGTCCGTTGCACACCGCGCAAGGCGAATTTACGCTTAAGGTATTCCGCGAAAAACTCACCGCTGCGACTCACCTCGCGATCGTTAAAGGCACGCCGACGCCGGATGCTGAAACCGTCGTTCGCGTACATGAACCGCTGTCGGTGATCGACATGCTTGACGCAGCCAGTGCCGTCCATTCTTGGAGCGTGCCCAATGCGCTTGAGCGTTTGCAGCGCGCGGACGCTGGCGTGTTGGTCTTGTTGCACCAAACCGAATCGGCGGACGATCTACGTGATCGTGCACTCAACGTGAAGCCGCTCAACGCACACAAAATGGATTTGCGCACCTACGGTATCGGCGCGCAAATTTTGCGTGCGCTCTGCGTCGGGAAAATGCGCGTTCTAGCCAAGCCGCGGCGCATGCCGTCGATGACGGGCTTTGATCTTGAAGTGGTTGCTTACGAAGAACGCTAGCGGCCTTGAGACTGTCACACAAGAACACTTCTTAACGTTGGATAAAAAATGCCCCTAAAACCCCTGATGCAACTTCGCGGCGCTGGATTGCGCGTTGGTATTGTCACCGCGCGATTTAATGCTCCGATTTGCGAAAAACTCCTAGCAGGCGCGAAGAAAGCGCTGGCTGAAATGGGCGTTGACGGGAGCGATATCGCCGAAGTTACGGTGCCCGGCGCGCTAGAAATTGCCCTCGCCCTACAGGCGTTTGGCACGACTGAGCAGTTCGATGCGTTAATCGCGTTAGGCTGCGTCGTGAAGGGCGACACCTACCATTTTGAGGTCGTGTGTAACGAATCCGCTGCCGCCATCACGCGTGTGGGGCTGGACCTCGATATCGCTATTGGCAATGGGGTGTTGACCACCTATACCGATGAGCAGGCGATCAGTCGTGCCGAACAAAAGGGATTCGAAGCCGCGCAGGCTGCGGTTGAAATGGCATTGCTTCAAGAATGGGCGCATTCAAATTTCAGCGAAGACTAACCCCTCGCGCGCCCTCGTTTTCATTGCGGCAAGCCGCTCCTACAGAATAAAAATACTTAAATCGCATGACCGCTCCTCAAACGCCTGATTCTCCCGCTGCCGTTGCGGCCACCGCCCCGGTGGCGAAAGCAAAGCCAAAATCGGCGCGTCGCTGGGCGCGTGAATTCGCGCTGCAGGCGGCGTATGAGCTTTTCGTGGCTGATCACGATCCTGGCACCATTCGCATTCGCACGGAAGGCGACGAAAATTTCAAGCGTGCGGACAAAGACTTTTTCCGCGAACTTTGGACCGGGTTGTCCGAAGGCCGAACGCAGCTCGAAGCACTCGTGCAGACCTATGTAGATCGCCCGTTTGCGCAGATCAGCCCGATTGAGCGCAGCATCATCCTCATTGGCGCTTGGGAATTGCAATCAAGGCTCGACATCCCATATCGCGTTGCGATCAACGAATCGGTTGAGTTGGCAAAAAGCTTTGGCGGTACTGATGGCCATAAGTGGGTCAATGGCGTACTCGACAAACTCGCACCGATACTGCGCGCAGACGAAGTGGCCGCGGCTCCACGCCAGCGTCGCTAGGCGCGCTGCGCGGTCAGCACGGTTGCCACGTGTGGTGAGGCTTCCAAACCATGAATGAGTTCGAGCTGATCGGGCGATTCTTCACGCGACGCTCTGAGTCGGCGGTTGTTGGGAATGGCGACGATTGCGCGGTCATCGCGCCATCCGCGGGTAATGCGTTTGCGGTGACCACTGACACGCTCGTGGAAGGCCGACACTTTCTGCCGACCTTAGACCCGTGGAAGCTGGGTCGCCGCGTGGTGCATGTGAATTTGAGCGATTTAGCGGCGATGGGTGCGCAGCCGCGTTACGTGCTGCTCTCGTTGACATTGCCCCGCATTGATGAAACATGGGTTTCGCGCTTCGCTGACGGACTATGGAGCGCGCTAGACGAATTTGGTGTGGAGTTAGTCGGGGGCAACACCACACGTGGCCCCCTCGCGATTGCAATCACCGCGTTTGGTGACGTAGACCCCAGACAAGCGCTCTTGCGTAGTGGCGCGAAGACCGGCGATGAGCTTTGGGTAAGCGGCCCGCTCGGTGACGCCGGCTGGGCGTTGTACTGCATGTTGGGCGACATCAAAGCTGAGGCCTCAGCGGGGCAAATCGCTCGTTACGAATGCCCGACAGCGCGCGTTGCGCTTGGCCTTGCGCTGCGTGGCCTAGCGACAAGTTGCATTGATATTTCCGATGGACTGCTGAGCGAAGCGCAGCACATCGCGAGCGCGTCGAATGTAGGTATCGACATTGATCTTGCCGCCATTCCGACAGGTCTCGGCGACGCCCTCTCTTCAGCTAATTTCGCACGTCAAGCGCAGCATTGCCTGCTTGCCACCGGAGACGCTTATGAACTGTTGTTTACCGCGCCTTCGTCGCAGCATGAGCACATCGCCACTGTCCTCAAGAGCCTATCGCTTGACGGCGCCTGCATTGGACGCGTCACCGGC
>DAINAJ010000055.1:2939-4974 GCA_036733505.1 Casimicrobium sp. | reverse complement strand
CACTGTCCTCAAGAGCCTATCGCTTGACGGCGCCTGCATTGGACGCGTCACCGGCGCCAGCGCAGCTAGCGACACCCACGCGAATGCAAAAGTTCGCGTACTAGATGCACAATCACGAACCGTAAACGTCGCCACCTGGGGCTGGGATCATTTCGCTCATGACTGAGAACATTGCGTCTTCTGCCGTGGCTTCAGTCGGCGTCAAGCGACCGACATTGCGCTTCATGCTCTCGCATCCCGCGCACGTCATTTCCCTAGGCTTTGGCTCCGGGTTGGCGCCTTTTGCGCCCGGAACGTTCGGTACTTTGGTAGGCCTGTTCGCCGCGCGTTGGCTGCAGCCAATGGTCGGTGACACGATATTTTTTCTAGGGCTCGCTGTGGCGTTTGCGTTAAGCGTGTGGGCCGCCGGCGTGACGGGTCGCGCGCTAGGCGAAAGTGATCACGGATCTATCGTCTCTGACGAAGTGATCGCAATGGCACTCATCACAGCCATGTTGCCTGGGGCTGCGTGGAAGCAGCTATGGGCTTTTCTACTCTTTCGTTTGCTCGACATCTGGAAACCGGGGCCCATCGGCTGGGCGGATCGCAATGTAAAGGGCGCATTCGGCGTAATGCTTGATGATTTGATTGCCGCCGCGCTCACGCTGCTTATCTTCGCGCTCTGGATTCGCAATTTTTAGAACCTTAATATTGATTCGGACGGTCGCTTAAGCATGCATGCGCTCTATGACGAATGGCTCAAGTTAGCGACGCACATCGGGCGAGTCTGTATCGCCGAAAAGAGGGTGATAGCGGGCGCAGAGAGTTGCACTGGGGGCTTGATTTCAGCAGTGCTGACCAGCGTAAGCGGTTCATCCGCGTGGGTGGATCGTGGCTTTGTGACCTACAGCAATGAAGCCAAAATGGAACTGCTGGGCGTCTTGCCCGGAACGCTCGAGACCTACGGCGCGGTGAGCGAAGAAACTGCGCGTGAGATGGCGCGTGGTGCTCTTTCGCGCAGTGGCGCGTCGATTGCGTATTCAGTCACGGGCGTGGCCGGGCCGACGGGCGGAACCGCGAGTAAGCCGGTAGGCATGGTGTGCTTTGGTTTCGCTACAGCCGATGATGTCTTTACCGCGACGCAATACTTCGCGGGCGACCGGAATAGCGTGCGCGAGCAAAGCGTGAACTTCGTTTTGCATCGCCTAGCGGCACGAGGCTAGACCGCTGCCGCTCGCGAATTCGTGTCGCCGCCTATACTCTCGCAAACGTTCGCTTCGAACACTTTCTTGAATCCCTACGACCGAAAATGAAGTGCCCTTTCTGCGGATCCCTCGACACTCAAGTGATCGATTCGCGCGTCTCCGAAACCGGCGATGCAATTCGCCGTCGCCGTAAGTGTTTGAGTTGCGACAAACGCTTCACGACGTTTGAGACCGTTGAAATGCGCATGCCGCAAGTCATCAAAGGCAACAGCACGCGCATCGATTTCAACGTCGAAAAAATTCGCACCGGTTTTAACCGAGCACTGCACAAACGTTTTGTGCCCACGGAGTTTGTCGATCAGGCCATCGCTCGAATCGTTGCCAATATTCACAGTCTGGGTGAACGCGAAATTCCGTCACGCAGCATTGGCGAAATGGTCATGGCCGAGCTCTACAAACTCGATAAAGTAGCCTACATTCGCTTCGCTTCGGTCTACAAATCGTTCCAAGACGTAGAAGATTTTCGTTCGGCGTTGCACGAGGTGGATCGTCCGGCCAGCGTTAAGAAACCTGCGGTGAAGAAACCAAAGAATGTTTAGCGCATCTGACGAGCAATTCATGCGACGCGCGCTGGAGCTTGCGGCGCAGGCGTTGAATCATGCCACGCCGAATCCGCGCGTTGGTTGCGTGATCGCTCGCGATGGCCATGTGCTCGCCGAAGGTTTCACACAACGTCCGGGTGAGCCACATGCTGAAGCGCACGCGATCAAGAATGCGCGTGCCAAAGGCGTGAGTTTGACTGGGGCCACGGCCTACGTAACGCTGGAACCTTGTAATCATTTCGGCAAAAC
>DAINAJ010000055.1:0-2839 GCA_036733505.1 Casimicrobium sp. | reverse complement strand
TGGCGAAAGCCAATGGATCACGGGCGAAGAGGCGCGGCAGGATGGGCATCGCTGGCGCGCGCGCGCGTGCGCGATACTTACGGGTAGCGGCACCGTGAAGTACGACGACCCACAAATGACCGTGCGCGGCGTCAGCACAACGTTGCCGCTGCGGCAGCCGCTACGCATCGTTTTTGATCATCTCGGCGAGGTGTCTGCCTCGGCGAAAGTGCTGCGTGGCGGCGCGTTGATTTACGGCTCGAATCGAATGCCCCAAGGGCTCGGCCCGGATGTTGAATTGGTCAGCTTGCCCGACGCAACGAACCCCGGAAAAATTGACTTACCCGCAGCCTTCAAAGACATCGCCAAACGCGGCGTCAACGAGTTGCATGTTGAAGCCGGCGCACGGTTAATGGGGCCGATGATCGCTGCAGGTTTGGTCGACGAGTTGCTGGTGTACCTTGCGCCAAAATTGCTCGGCCGTGACGCCAGAGAAATGTTCTCCATGGCGGAACCGCTAAAGCTTGCCGACGCCACGCAGTTCGACCTGCACGATGTGGCGCGTCTAGGCGAGGACGTACGCATCATTCTGCGAGCAAAGTAAACGACGCCAACTACTCACCGCGCACCTTAACGAAAAATGTTCACTGGAATCATCACAGGCTTAGGCCGCATTACCGCACACCAACCCATCGGCGATGGCCAGCGCATTTCTGTCGCGTGCGGCGACTGGCCGCTTGACGATATCGCCATTGGCGATTCGATTGCGCACTCCGGGTGTTGCCTCACGATCGTCGAGAAAGCGCCCGGCGTGTTGCGCTCCGACGTGTCGGCGCACTCGTTCACGATCGTCACCGGCCTTGAAGTCGGCGCGCTGGTGAATCTAGAAAAATCCGCAACGCTCGCCGATAAGCTCGGTGGCCACCTCGTCACCGGACACGTAGACACCTCGGGCCTCGTGACCCAATGGAAGAACCTCGCCGAGAGTTGGCTTCTTGAGGTCGAAGTGCCTGCCGCATTCGGCAAATTCATCGCGAAAAAAGGCTCAGTCACCGTCAATGGCGTTAGCCTCACGGTCAACGCTGTCGAAGACGTTGAGTCTGGCTGCCGTTTTCAGATCAATGTGATTCCTCACACGTTTCAAGTCACGAATTTTTCGCAACTCGCGCCCGGCCACCGCGTCAACATCGAGATCGACACCATCGCGCGCTACGTCGAGCGTATGGTGAGCTTAACTACGCGCTAGCGTCGCCGCACACTGCACACGCAGTGTTGCGCTTCACGCGCATCGTTTGCCATTCCATCGACAAGCCGTCAAGCAGCAGCAACCGACCCACCAGCGGGTCACCGCAGCCGATGAGCACTTTGAGCGCTTCCGCCGCTTGGGTTGCGCCGATGATGCCTACGATGGGTGAGAACACGCCCATTAGCGCGCAGCTGGTTTCTTCGAAGTTTTGGTCGTCGGGGTAAACGCAGTGGTAACAAGGTGACGCTTCAACGCGCGGGTCGAACACCGAGACTTGGCCATCGAAGCCGATCGCTGCGCCGGAGACTAGCGGCTTTTTGTGCGCAACGCAGGCACGATTGATCGCATGTCGCGTCGCAAAATTGTCGGTGCAGTCGAGCACGATGTCGACGGCGGCGACTTGCGCGTCGAGCGCATCACCCGTTAAGCGCTCGTTGATCGCAATGACATTGCATTCGGGGTTCACGTCGGCGAGAGTCGCGCGCCCGGAGAGTGCCTTTGGTTGGCCGACGGCGCCGTTGCGATGCAGGATTTGGCGTTGCAGATTGGTCAAATCCACCGTGTCGCCATCGGCGAGCACTAGCGTGCCTACGCCTGCGGACGCCAGATACAGCGCCACCGGCGAGCCTAGGCCGCCTGCTCCGACGATGAGCGCGCGCGCCGCTAACAGGCGCTCTTGTCCGTCCACGTCAATTTGCGGAAGCAGAATATGGCGGCTGTAGCGCAGGAGCTGGTTGTCGTTCATGGCGTGGGGTTGGAACGGTTAGGCATGGCGATGTTATCGCCGTTTGATTGGAATCGGTTGCGATCGAATGGGTTGCCAACGCCTGCCTGACTATCATTACGGCAGAGCGACGATTGCGTCGCACCACTCTCGACGCGAAGGATTCACATGGCTAACTCAGCAGCATCCCAAAAAGCAACGTTTAACTGGGCAGACCCGCTGCTGCTCGATCAGCAGTTGACCGAAGACGAGCGCATGATTCGCGACGCGGCGCAGCAGTATTCTCAAGACAAATTGCTGCCGCGCGTGGTCGAAGCGTTTCGCAACGAACACACCGACATCGAAATTTTTCGTGAGATGGGCGCGCTCGGTTTGCTCGGCCCAACGATTCCCGAGCAATACGGTGGTGCGGGCCTTAACTACGTGGCATACGGCTTGATCGCGCGTGAAGTTGAGCGGGTGGACTCGGGCTATCGCTCGATGATGAGTGTGCAGAGTTCGCTGGTGATGGTGCCGATTTTTGAGTTTGGCTCCGAAGCGCAAAAGCAAAAGTATTTGCCGAAACTTGCAACGGGCGAATGGATCGGTTGCTTCGGTTTGACCGAGCCGAACCACGGGTCCGACCCCGCGAGCATGATCACGCGCGCCAAGAGCGTGCCGGGTGGCTTCTCGGTGAGCGGCGCGAAGATGTGGATCTCGAATTCGCCGTTTGCGGACGTGTTCGTCGTGTGGGCGAAGAACGATGAAGGCCGCATTCGTGGGTACATTTTGGAGAAGGGCATGAAGGGCCTTTCCGCCCCCGCGATCAAGGGAAAAGTGGGTCTGCGCGCATCTACGACCGGTGAAATCGTAATGGACGAAGTGTTCGTGCCCGCCGAAAACGAATTGCC
>DAINAJ010000054.1:0-16902 GCA_036733505.1 Casimicrobium sp. | reverse complement strand
ACGAACTCCGATTGCAATTTCCGCAGACGCAACCAAGCGGAAAAATTCCGAACGCGCCAATGTGGCGTGGCGAGGCAGCGAGCGGCAAATCGATTTTGCTGTTGTGCGAACAAGGGCTCGGCGACACGTTCATGTTTGCGCGCTTTGTGCCGATGGTCGCGGCGCGTGGGTTGAACGTCACGCTCGCGGTACAACGTTCGCAAGTCTTGCTCATGCAGTTGTCGTTCCCCGACATTCGCGTGGTCGCCGTCGGTGAACACGAATCGAAGACCTTTGATTACTGGGCGGCGCTCTGGTCACTGCCGCCAGCGATGGGCGTAACACTAGAAAACTTGCCTGCACCGAAGCGCTTTTTGCAAACGCGCGAAGAGGACGTGGCGAAGTGGCGAACGCGGTTGCTTGCCGTCGACAACGCGCAGAAGAAGCGCATCGGCATCGTCTGGCAAGGCCAGTTCGCGGGGCAAGACAATCAAATGGCAGATCGCTCCGTTCCGCCGCGCTTGATGCGCCAATTTGTTGAGGCGAACCCGCAGCACACTTGGGTGTCATTGCAGCATGGCGCGCCGGCGCTTGGTGCGGCGAACCTCGTTGATTGGACCGTAGAGACGGTTGAATTTACGCAGATGGCAGCGCTCATCGATGCGCTGGACATTGTGATTTCTATCGACACCGGTGCGGCGCATTTAGCCGCCGCGCTTGGCGCGCAAACGTGGGTGTTGCTGCGACATGCGGGCGATTGGCGCTATGGCATTGATGGCGATTCGTGCGCTTGGTCGCCAACGATGCAGCTCTTCCGGCAAGACGCCGCACGGCGCTGGGAGCCGGTGTTGGCAGAGGTTTCGCGGGCGCTTCGGTGATCGGCTGACGCGCGTCTCGGTGGGAGCGGCGGAAACCGCGAATGGCCGTCATTCAGGGCTTCCACCGCTCCCACGAATTCTGTCTGAAGCGCTACGACTTTAACTTTCCACGCACAATCAGTGTTACCCGATCACGCTCTTCGCCTTTTTCGTCAAGCAATCGCACGGTGAAGTTTCCGGCGACGGGCTGCCACGACGCAGCCTCCGAATTGCATCCGAGCGCCTCGCCGTTGACCTCCCAACACGCCGCCTGCGCGGCGTCGCCACTGGTCAATGCGATGCGCTGACGCGCGGCTGGAATATCAGGGTCAAGTGCGATGATTGTGCCGTCCGTCGGTGACACGATACGCGCACCTGCCGCGTTGCCTGCGCGAGCGGCGATCCATGTTTGCGTCGCAGTGGACGGCTCGGTGCCGCGCACAAACCATTCGTCGCGTGAGGCCTCAACGCGTCCGTTTTCATTCGCAAACTGCACGCGACGCTTGACCACATTACTCGGCGCTGCCCGCTCGCGTCCCGCGCCAAAGCGCACAGCGGCGGCTTCCATAACGTCCGCCCAAATTGGACCTGCGCCAGAAATTCCAGTGACGTTGTGCATTGACTCGCCACTAGCATTTCCCACCCAAACGCCCACCGTGACGCGCGCGTTGAAGCCAATCGTCCAGTTGTCGCGCATGTCTTTGCTGGTGCCTGTCTTCACAGCGGACCAATGCGAAAGTGCGAGCGGATTGTCGAAACCGAATGTGACGTAGCGTGCACCGCGATCAGCGAGCATATCGGTGACGATCCACGCTGTGGCGCTGGAGAAAAGCTTCGTGCTCGGGGCAGCGGTCGAGGTCGATGCAGCGAATTTCGGGGCGGTTACAACGCCTCCGTTCGCAATCGCTCGATAGGCGTTGGTCAGTTCGAGCAACGATACGTCTGCGCTACCCAGCGCAAGCGAAAAGCCGTAGTGCTCAGGATCGTCGTTGAGTGTCGTGAGCCCCGCGCGTTTGAGGAGCGCGTGCGACGATCCGACGCCGACTAACGTGAGTGCGCGAATCGCTGGCACGTTGAGCGAGGATGCAAGTGCAGTGCGCACGCTCACCGGCCCAACGTAATCGTGCGCATAGTTTTGCGGTGTGTATGCGCCGCCGCCCGCGTCGACGGAGAACGGCGAATCGTCCAGAAGCGTCGCCGCGGTGAACAAATTTTTCTCGATACCGAGTCCGTAAATGAATGGCTTCAAAGTCGAGCCCGCTTGTCGCGGCGCTCGCGCGGCGTCAACTTCGCCAGCGGCAGACAATCGCCCTGACGAACCCACGTATGCCAGCACTTCGCCGGTGGCGTTCTCGATGGCAACGACCGCCGCGTCGTGCGCGTTGCGCCCACCGAGCTGCTGCAAATGCTTGGCGATGGCGTCGCGCGCGGCCAGTTGCAGGTTGCGGTCGAGCGTGCTGCTTTGCGCTTTCGCCGTGGATTTCGGCAAGTATTTCGCGATGTGCGGCGCGATGAATTCGCCCTCGTCGCGAAGCTTCGCGGCGCTGCCCCAACGGTCAATCGCATACGCGAGCACTGCGCAATCGGCGCTCGCATCTTGGCCTTTCAGCACTTCACACGCACGCCGCTCAACCGTCGCGCGCGGCGCTTGTGGTGCGCGAATCAGCGCGGCGAGCAGCGCCGATTCGATGGCATTTAATCCATGTGGCGCTTTGCCGAAGAGTTGCTCTGCTGCGGCTCCGACGCCTTGAATTTCGCCACGAAAGTACACGGTGTTGAGATACGTCTCAAAAATCTGTTGCTTCGTCCACGCGCGCTCCAACGCCCACGCGGCCTGCGCCTGATCGATTTTCTGCTTCACCGTGCGGCCATCGCTCGCACGCGTGAGCGAGGCGTCGAGCATCGCAGCGACCTGCATCGAAATGCTGCTCGCGCCACGCTGCGCGCTGCCGGCGCGAAGGTTACCCAACGCAGCCGCCGCAGCGGCGCGCAAGTCCACGCCGCCATGGTCGAAAAAGCGCTTGTCCTCGGAGGCGAGCACTGCGTCGATCAGCGCAGGCGAAATTTCGTCGAGCGTTGTCCACGTCGTGCGACGCACTTTGTCGTCCACGCGAATGCGCTGCAGCGGCGCGCCATCGCGGTCGACGATGATGCGGTCGCTGGGGGCGTACGCGGCCCGGAGGGCATCAAAGCTTGTGGGGACGGCGAAGGCTGACAGCGACAGAGTAGACAGAGCAAAGACCCACGCCGCCAAGCCGAGCCAAACCAAGTACGTCGGACGGGCACTGCCCGCCTCGTATGCCACACCGAGGGCCGTCCGGTTTGCGCTTCGCGTGGGGCGCGACGCGGGCAGCGCGCGCGCTACGAACAACGTACTAACAACTTTATCGCTTGAGCGACCGCCCGGCGGCGCTGCAAGTACGTTTTTCTCTATTGTCGACATACGTCGAATATTGCCTGCAATGACCGCTGAGCAGTCTTTGGCGCTGAAAAGCTGTAATCGCTTGGCGCGGTCAATGCCGCGCCTACCTCCCACACGTTCACGGCTCAATCTCAAACACCGCATTACCTAGCTGCCCGTTCACTTCCGGCGAATACATCGCTTCAGCGTGCGTTGGCGGCAGCGCGTATTTGCCCGGCGTAGTGAGGCGAATTTCGTAGGTGAAACTGTGCGTGCCTTTGCGCGCCCATTCGAACGAGGAGCGCACGGACGTGAAAGTCCGCTCGATGTAGCGATAGCCTTGCCACGTCTGCGGCATTTCTGCCGAATTCGCGAGCTTAGCGAGGCCACCGAGCACCGTGCTGCCTGCGGGCACAGGGTCATCAATCGCGAGCCATCCGAGGCCCGCTTTGTTCTCTGCCGTCACGGTGATTTGCATGATGTCGCCAACGCTGTATTTACCGGCTCGCTTTTGCTGAACCGGCTTGATGAATTTGCTGACCGTGATGCCGTTGTCCGACTTTCCAGCGAGCGGTACGGCAGCGCGCAACTGCGCGTGGGCCCACGGTTCGCCTTTGCCCAAATGCTCCACGGCGACGTTGGTGGATTTGCCGTTCCATGCAAAGGTCACCTCGCCCTCGGTCACGTTCGCGCCCCACACCACTTCCTTCGTTTCGTCGTTGTAGGTGATGCGTGTGCGGCCGTCGGCTGCGGCTTGTTTGCTGTAGCGCTCCAACGCGAACGCGGCCCACAGGTTCGCTTGTGTGCTCCAGAAATAGCCGCCGCGCTGCATGCGGTTGTTGAGTCCCTTGAGGAGAGGCAATTTGTATTCGGACATCTCGCGCGTATCTAGACTCGCACGGAACATACGCGCCATTGTGTAGTCATCGCTACGCATGAAATACCAGCGGTCATCGCTCCGGGTGATGGTCGCCACGCTGCCGGACACGCGTACGTTGTCGCGCATTTCCTTGATCGCGGCAGCGCGCTGCGCGTCACGATTCGGTACGTCTTTCGCGCGATTGAGAATGTCCAACCAATCCGCGAGCGAGGCTGCCGTGAGCTTCGCCGGATCGATGCGAACCGTATCAAGCAAACGCTTCGACGCACGGTCGTAACGCGAAAGCGCCTCCAGCGCGATGAGCTTTTCCGAGAGCAGGTAATAGCTGTCGTTGGGCAGCCACGAACGCTGCGTTTTTATTTCGCCCGCCACGT
Source organism: Casimicrobium sp. (assembly GCA_036733505.1). Lineage (GTDB taxonomy): Bacteria > Pseudomonadota > Gammaproteobacteria > Burkholderiales > Casimicrobiaceae > Casimicrobium. The sequence goes on along the minus strand of DAINAJ010000054.1, from coordinate 12,411 downwards.
AGCGCTCCAACGCGCGGAGCATGCTGTTTCGGGTCTCTTCCGGAATTTCCCACTTGGCTTCATGCGCGCCTGCGAGCACGAACGCCGTGAGAATCGGATTGCCTTCGTTGGTGTCGCCAGGGTAGTAGTTTGCGAGGCCCGACCCCGACAAATAGTTCGGCAACGAACCCGCGATGATTTCCCACAGGCCGTCGTCTTTCATCCCCATCGCTTTGGTCATACGCTGCTCAAGGCAGGCGAACGGATAGCGGGCGAAGTAGTGGCGAATGCCACTCGTGTCCGCACCGTAAGTACGTGCGAGCGAAACGGTAACTTCGCCTTTATTGGTTGCTGTGTCGGGCTTCAACGTGATCGCGGCTTTGCCCTTCACTTCCGCCGACGTATCGGCCACAGTGCGCACCGGCAACGGCGTCTGCAACTGCTGCTTAATGCGCAGCGCATCGCCGCGCGGTTTGCCCTTTTCGATCGCGGCGAAATTCCACACTGCCTCCTTGCCGTCTGCCGGCGCTTTCACGTCCCACGTCACTACGACGCTTTCGCCAGCGCCGACGCGTTGTTCGCGCTTGGGCAGTGCGGTGCCGTTCATGTCGGCGGTCACATCCGCCGTGATCGCGCGTTGCGTTGAATTGCGCAGCGTTACACCGGCACGGTAATCGTCGCCGTGACGCGTGACCGCAGGAAGGCCAGAGAAGAGCTGCAAGTCGCGCGTAGTGCGGATGCTCGTTTCGCCAGTGCCGAAGCGTTCTCCGTACGCATCCGCGATCGCAACAATGCGGAATCGCGTGAGCGAATCGTTGAGCGGCACTTCAACCGTGGCTTCGCCATTGGCGTCGGTCATCACATTGCCTTGCCACAAAATTAATGTGTCGAAGAGCTCACGCGTACCCGCACCGCGACCGCCGGAGCCGCCCGGTGGCAGCGCCTTGCGGCCGAAGTGGCGCTTGCCAATCACTTGCATCTGCGCCGTCGCAGTAGTGATGCCGTAATCGCGGCGCTTCATCATCGCCTCTAACAGTTTCCATGTGTTGTTGCCTTGCAGCTCGAGCAACGCTTCATCAATGGCGAACACAACCAGTTCCGCGTTGTCGCCCGCGCGGTTGTTGTTCGCGCGTGTGACCTTCACCTTGACTTGCGACTTTTCGCGCGTTTGATATTCGGGCTTGTCGGCGGTCACCGCAACGTTGAGGCCGTAGCGCTGCCAGTTCACGTCAATGTTTGCGATGCCGAGTTTGAACGCTGGCTTTGCCAAATCCACCATCGCGGTGGGCGCGGGAGCACCGACGCGACCACGCACCAAGAGCGCCGACACATACGCGTTCGGTGCCCACTCCTCTTTCACTGGCACTTCGATCACGGCGGACTTGCCCGAAAGCTTGGTCACAAAGCTCGACAACACCGCCCCATCGCGCTCCACGGTCACTAGAACGGTTGCGTCGCGGAAGGGCATGCGCACTTGGAATCGAGCTTTTTCGCCCGGTTCGTAACGCTTCTTCTCCGGCAACAAATCAATGCGATCCGAGCTTTCCGAACGGAACATCCAATCGTCGCCGTTCGACGCCCACATCGACGTGCCAGCTTTCGCTGTGCGGCCGCCGTTGTCGGCAACTTCAGCGCTCAATTGAATTTCGCCGGACGCTGACACACTGCTGGTGCAGCTAAATTTCCCATTGCGATCCGACGTGCCTTCGCACAACACACCCAGATCGCTCTTCTTTTCTGTAGATTCGTAGCTGTAGAAGCCACCGATATTGCGCTTGCGATACGCGTCCCACGTGCGATTTTTGCCGCGCACTTTGAACTTCACACCACCGACAGCCTTACCCGTCACATCGGTCGTGATGATGTCGTAGGCAAGCTTCTCACGCGCCATCGCCCAATCGGCTGTTTTGATGCCCACGAGCACCGACGCGGGCCACACGGTCGTGCGCGCTTGCGATGTGTATATCTCACCATTCGGGTCTTTGTATTCAACGTCGGCGACTAGCGAATGCGGTCGATCAACGTTCGGTGTCGGCAACGCTACGCGCGCGGCACCCGCCGTCGAAAGCGCGAGTGACTGATCGTCGCCTTCCGGCTGTTTGCTGTCATGGCGTTTGCGTTTGCCGCTGTCATCGTCGTCTGTTGGCAGGTTGAAAGAGTAATCAGACAACGCCTCAAAGCCAGGCCACGTGCGCGCATCTAAGCGCGAGCGCACCGTCACCACATCACCGCTGGCCGGGCCGCCCGACAAGAAGCTCAGACGCACATCCACGTTGGCTTTGTCACCGCCGACGATGTTCGCCTCGGCAATACTTACTTCGGATTTGTACACAGGCAAACGGAAATCCGCCACCGTGAAGCGCCCTGTCGTGCGACCGTTAATTTCAAGTCGATACTGTCCGCGCTTGGCGTTCGCGGGCAAGCGAAGCTCTGTGATCGCGTTGCCGCGCGCGCTCCACTCAAGGTTTAGCGTGCTGCGCTGATTGCTGCCTTCGTTGACGACCGAGAGCGTCTTCGGAAGCTTTGCGGCGTCTGGCGCACCAGTGCCGAAACGTTTGAGTTCCCGCGCAAAGTGCTTCATGTGCACCGTCTCACCGGGCCGCAGCAAGTTGCGTGCGAGGATCGTGTGAAACGCTTGTTTCGCAGCGCCGGTGTTGTCGCTGTCGTATTCGTAATCCCACGGCAAATTGAAGCGCCACTGCTCGATACCCTTAGTCCAGTCGGTACGAGTAAACGCAAGATCGTCACCGCTCTGCGCAAATACAAACATGGGGCAAGAGTCGGCGTTTTTCGCGCGCTTGGGTGCGAGGCGCACCGTTCCGTCCTTGTCCGTTTTTCCTGCCGCGAGCTCAACGCCTTTGCAGTCGCGAATCCGCACAGCTGCGTCGGCAACGACGCTGGCGTCGTCGAGTTTCGTTACCCATACAAACGCGCCACTCGAGCCCAATTTGGAATGCACGGATAGATTCGTAACAAGTGCCAACGTGCGCACGAACATCGCCCCCTTTTTCTCCAAGAGCGATGCGCCCAGCGCGGTGGACTCTGCTTCGACGATATGCAAGCCGGGCTCGGGCAGCGGCAAGCCAACGACTTCAAATTCTTTTGGCCCACCCGGTTTCGGAAGTGGCATCGCTTGCGCTTTTGATTCGCCCTTCAACATGGAGCGGCCACGCATGTCCTCCTCACCCTTCGGGCGCTCACCGAAATCGCTGTAATCGGACTCGTCGTCGTCGCGCGATTGATCTCTTTGCTGAAAACCCAGCGTGCGCGCATACCAGCGAATCATCTCCTGGTCGGAGTTGACCCTCAGCTTGCGAATCGTGGCCGCTGTACCGCCGCCCGCACCCGCCTCAAGATTGCGCACCGTAATCGGCAATGCCGGGTCAGCTTGACGCTCCAAAATGCCGAAGCTACGCGCAAATTTCACCAGCGGCGGATACGCGGCGGTACGCAACGTGAGTGGCTTCACGAGCGTCAGTGGGGTGCCGGTACCGTCTTCTTTTAGATTCGCAGGCAGCACGAGCGTAAATCGCGTTTCTGGCGGCAGTTTGTGGAAACTAACGCCGTCACCTTCGTCTTCTGTCGGCTTCGGCGAGTAAAGCTTTCCTGCATCATCGCGTAGGCGAAACCGCGCGGCGTCTTTCGGCGAAATGGCGCGGTCGTACGACAGATAAACACTAGACAACGGGTTGCAATTCGCGGCCTTGTTTTCGCGCGAGCATGAGAGCTTTAGCCAATCGCCCGAACGCACCTTAAAGCGCAGCGTGTCCACCGCCTGTTTGCTCGCCGCGGTCGGGGAGTCCCAGCGAATAGTGACATCCGCGCCGCTTGGGAAATTTTGCGTACAGCGGAAGGCAATCCAGTTTTCTGCGTTGCTGATGCCCGCCGCGCGAAGCAGTTCCGTCTTGCGATTGCCGCCAATCACGCGAACCGTGTCCACAGAACGCACGCCTTCAACTTCGCAGAAAACATGAGCGATAAACGTCTTAGCGTCCACTGCGCCTTTGGCTCGGAACAAAAACGACTGCTGCTCGTCGATGTCAACGGCTTTGTGCGCGGGCCTAGTTTCGGCGAGGACAGGCAAATCCGCGGCCTGCGCGGCGAACAATGAAAGGGCGGACAACAGCGAAGCGAAGAGCTTACGAGACATAGGATTCTCAGAAAAGGGACGATTGAAATTCAGAGCATTGTTCTACAGTGTTCGGCGACGTCACGCAATTGTCCATTCGACATACATCGAAGGGTGCGCCCGCTGCCGATACACTGTGAAAAGTGAGCACCGAACAAGCCGATAAGACGTATTTGCCGCCCGCTTTGCGACCAAAATTCGCAAAGTTGGGTATTCATCATTTGCGCGATCTGTTGCTGCACCTGCCGATGCGGTATGAAGACCAAACACGGGTGCGCGCCATTGGCGAGCTAGCGGTGGGGGAGTCGGTAGTTGTAGAAGGCGTCGTTGAGCACGCCGAAACCGTGTTCCGGCCACGCCGTCAGTTCGTGGCGTTGCTGCGCGCATTGGGCGACGACGGTGGTAACAATTTCTCGCCACGGCTCACGCTCCGATACTTCAATTTCTATCCGAGCATCACGCAGGCGCTCAAGGTGGGGGCGACAGCCCGCGTCTTCGGCGAAATTCGCGAAGGCCGCTATGGGTTGGAAATGGTGCACCCGATCTTCAAGAAAGCGGACACCGAAGCCGCGCCGACGCCGGAGATCGTCCTTAACGACGAAGCCGCGCCCGCCGCCAAACTAACGCCTGTCTACCCGAGCGCTGCGGGCGTAGCGCAAGCCGCCATTCGCACGCTGGTCGGCAAGGCGCGCAAAGTCGCCGATTGGCAGCGCGATCTGCTGCCGCGCACAGTAACCGAAACGGTGGGACTACCGCCGTGGCGAGCGGCGCTTGATGTGTTGCATGCGCCGTCCAACAGCGAACCGATCTTACCGCTCGAAACTCGCTCGCATCCGGCCTGGCAGCGCGTGAAGTTCGACGAATTGCTCGCGCAGCAACTGGCCCTGCGCGACGCGAAATCGTTGCTTTCACATGAGCAGGCGCCAGCGCTACAACCAACGGGTTTGATTTCCACGCTGCTGCGGCAGCGCTTGCCATTCAAGCTGACCGCGCCGCAGGAGCGCGCGCTTAGTGAAGCACTCGCAGATATGTCGCGCGAGATTCCGATGACGCGCCTCCTGCAAGGGGATGTGGGCAGCGGGAAGACAGTGGTCGCAGCGCTCGCTGCATTGGCCGCCGTGGAAGCCGGTTGGCAGGTGGCGTTCATGGCTCCCACTGAACTCCTCGCTGAGCAACATCGCAATAAACTCACGCATTGGCTCGCGGATTTGCCGATCACTATTACTTGGCTCACCGGCTCATTGCCCGCCGCCGAACTGCGCGCCGCACAAGCCGCTTGCGCCAGCGGCGAATCGCACATCGTAATCGGCACCCACGCGCTATTTCAAAAGAAGGTGTCCTTCGCGCGACTGGGCCTTGTCGTGGTCGATGAGCAACATCGCTTCGGCGTCGAACAGCGATTGCAATTGCGCAGCCGGGGCCAGCAAGATACCGCGCGCATGCTAGCGCCGCATCAGCTCATGATGAGCGCTACGCCGATTCCACGTTCGCTGGCGATGAGTTACTACGCTGATCTCGATGTTTCGGTGATCGACGAATTGCCCGGTGGCCGACAACCGATCACAACCAAACTCGTAGGTGAAGCGCGCCGCAGCGAGGTCGCCGCACGCATCTACAGCGCGGTGCAGACGGGCGCGCAAGCGTATTGGGTGTGTCCGCTGATCGACGAGAGCGAAAAGCTGATGTCGCAGGACATCGAGCTGCAAAACGCCACGGCTCTCCACGCAGAGCTAGTCGCTGCGATGCCAAACGCACGCATCGCGCTTTTGCACGGGCGCATGAAGTCCGACGAAAAGGCGGCTGTCATGCAGGAGTTTGCGGCCAACCAAATTCAAGTGCTCGTAGCCACGACGGTGATTGAAGTGGGCGTGGATGTGCCGAACGCAAGCTGGATGGTGATCGAGCATTCGGAACGGTTTGGCTTGGCGCAACTGCATCAACTACGCGGGCGCGTCGGCCGCGGCGCTGCGGCGTCCACTTGCATCCTTTTATTCGCCGACAAGCTTTCACAAACTGCCAAAGAGCGGCTTAAGGTCATCTACGAAAACACCGACGGGTTCGTCATCGCCAGAGAGGATCTACGCATTCGCGGCCCCGGCGAACTCCTCGGTCCAAGACAATCGGGTTTGCCGTCGCTTCGGTACGCCAACATCGAAGAAGACATCGATTTAGTCGAAGCCGCGCGCAACGCTGCAACGCGATTGGAGGCCGATGCGTCGTTCGACAAAACAGCGTTCTTATCGCGCTGGATCAAGCATCGAGTGGAGTTTGCGAAGGCTTAAGCGTCTGGTTGATGCGCCGCTCACCGCCCCTTTGCCGCGCAATCGCCTAAAATAAAGGCAAATGCACCTTTAGCCACGTCCACCTGCTTTCCACGTCCTTTTTTGGATGAAGCAGCGTTGCGCGTGGCTTTTCTATTTGTAGAGACCCATGAAAGATACTTTTCGCATCAAGCTTGAACAACTCTCGCGCCGGTTGGTGGAGGTGGAGAGCTTGTTGTCTGATCCCTCGGTGACGAACGACATGAATCGCTACCGCGCGCTGTCGCGGGAGAGAAGCGACATCGAGCCGATCTCGGCGTTGTTTGCGCAGTTTCAGGCGCGCGAAGCCGACGCTGTGGGCGCGCAAGAAATGCTCGCTGACCCGGAAATGCGCGACATGGCGCAGGAAGAAATCGACACCGCGAAGGCCGATATCGAGCGCATCGAGAAAGAACTGACACTCGCGCTCCTTCCCAAAGATCCGGCGGATGAGCGAAATATCTTCCTCGAAATTCGCGCGGGCACCGGTGGCGATGAATCCGCGCTGTTCGCGGGCGACTTGCTCCGCATGTACACGCGCTTTGCCGAGCGTCAACGTTGGCAAGTTGAAATCGTTTCGTCGAACGAGAGCGAGCTAGGCGGTTACCGCGAGGTGATCGCGCGCATCGTGGGTCAAGGCGCGTATTCGAAATTAAAGTTTGAATCGGGCACGCATCGCGTGCAGCGTGTGCCCGCAACCGAAGCGCAGGGCCGCATCCACACGAGCGCCTGCACCGTGGCGATCCTTCCGGAAGCCGACCCGATCAAGGACATCACGATCAACCCGGCTGACTTGCGCATCGACACGTTCCGTGCGTCTGGCGCCGGTGGTCAGCACATCAATAAGACCGACTCGGCGGTGCGCATCGTGCACATCCCGACCGGCGTCGTTGTCGAGTGCCAAGATGGTCGCTCGCAGCATCAAAACAAAGCACGTGCGTTCGAAGTGCTCGCCTCACGTCTTTTGGAACGCGAACGCGAAGCCGCGCACGCGAAAGAAGCGGGCTTGCGCAAATCGCTCGTCGGCTCGGGTGATCGCAGCGAGCGCATTCGCACCTATAACTACCCGCAGGGCCGCATGACGGACCATCGCATCAATCTCACGCTGTACAAGCTCGATTTCATTATGGACGGCGAGATCGGGGACATGGTCGACGCGCTGATTTCCGAGCATCAGGCGGAGCAAATGGCCTCTTTAGATGGTGAACAGTGAGCGGTGAACGGTGAACGGTGAACAGTTTTCGCGACAGAAAAACGTGCGCGGATGCGTCGCGCCGTTCATTGATGCGCGTAGCCCCAGTCTCTGCTCTGTTCACTACTCACCGCTCACTACTCACTTTTCAAACAAATGACATTTCATAAAAAACTGACCGCCGTCTGGGCCTCCTCCCGTTCTCTTGTCTGCGTAGGGCTCGACCCAGAAAAGAAGCGCTTTCCCGAGCGCTTGTTCAACCGACCCGATGCGATCTTCGCGTTCAATAAGGCGATCATTGACGCCACGCACGACATCGTGTGCGCGTACAAGCCGCAGTTTGCGCATTACGCCGCTGTCGCCGCGGAAGATCAACTCGCGGCGACCATCGATTACATCCATGATCGCTACCCGCACGTGCCGGTGATCCTCGACGCCAAGCGCGGCGACGTCGGCAGCACCGCCGAGTTCTACGCGGTCGAAGCGTTCGAGCGCTATCGTGCCGACGCGGTGACCGTGAATCCGTACCTCGGCGGCGATTCGATTGCGCCGTTCACGAAGTACGCCGACAAAGGCACGATTCTCTTGTGCCGCACATCAAATCCCGGCGGCGCTGATTTGCAAGAGCAATTGATCGACGGCGAGCCGTTGTACCTGCACGTCGCGCGCAAAGCCGCGACGCTGTGGAACGGCAACAAGAACCTTTCGCTCGTCGTTGGCGCAACGGTGCCGAAAGTGATCGCCGATGTGCGAAAGGCTGTCGGCGATATGCCGCTTCTCGTGCCCGGCGTCGGCGCGCAAGGCGGTGACATGAAGGCAACCGTCGCTGTGGGCCGCGACAGCAAAGGCACAGGCCTCGTGATCAACGCATCGCGCTCGGTGCTCTACGCCAGCAGCGGCGACGATTTCGCGCGGGCCGCGCGTGGCGTGGTCGAACAGATGATCGCGGATGGTGCGTCGGTTTAGCGCCAACGCGTAACGACTTCATGCCTCGCCGAGAAACTCCACCGCGGCCGGTCTGGATTCCCGCGTTCGCCGGAATGACAGATCGGAATGGGAGATACAGCTTTTTGCGCTTAACGACTACCAGGCGGTCGTTTGAACTGCATTTATCCATTAGTCGACTATCTGCTTTTTTAGCCTCAAACCGCCATGGGGCTGTCGTTCAAGCAGAAAAGCCATACACAGCATCTTGCGGTGCCGCATGAACATCCGCACCGCCCTCGCCGACCGCCGCCTGCCGCGCCTTGAGCTGCGCATACTGCTCGGCCACGTCTTGCAACGCGAATACGCGTGGCTCATCGCGCATGATCTTGACGCGTTGGATGACTCAGTCGCGGCCCAGTTTGAATCACTCGTCGCTCGCCGCGTAGCTGGTGAACCCATCGCCTACCTTCTTGGTGAGCGCGAGTTTTACGGGCGCAACTTCCGCTGCACGCCCGCCGCTTTGATTCCGCGGCCGGAGACGGAATTGCTCGTCGACGTCGCGCTAACGCGCATCGCGCCTAACGAATCCGTTCGCATCCTCGACATCGGCACCGGTACCGGATGCATCGCCATCACGCTCGCGCTTGAACGGCCGCAAGCGTCCGTCACCGCAATCGACGTTTCGCCTGACGCGCTCGCACTCGCGCGCGAAAACGCGCAGCGCCTTGGCGCAACGAACCTCGAAGTCGTCGAAAGCATTTGGTTCGCCGCGTTGGCTGACGACGCTCAGTTTGATCTCATCGTAAGCAATCCACCCTACATCGTGCCCGGCGACGCACACCTCTCACAAGGCGATCTTCGCTTTGAACCAGCCATCGCGCTCGCGGATGCCGTAGATGGTTTGGAAAGTTATCGCCAGCTCCTGCGAGGCGCGGGCAAGCATCTGCACAGCGGCGGTTGGCTCGTCGTAGAGCACGGATACGATCAAGGCGACAGCGTTCCTGCGCTCTTTCGCGCCGCTGGCTTTACTCAAGTGGACATGTTGCGAGACCTGGCCGACATGCCGCGAGTGACGATTGGCAAATGGCGATAGGCTGCGGGTCCGCTCTGAAATAATCCAGCGAACGTCGAAACCCGCTCTCTATCCACGCGCATGACCCTCCCGACCACCGTCGCACAATTGCTTGAAAGTGCAGAGCGCCATGTGCTCGCCGGCGAGTCCGAGGCGGGCATCGCCGTCGCGCAACAGGCAATGGCTTTGGCTCAAGCCTCGGGAGACAGCAACGCGGTCGCACATGCAGCGATGCGCCTCGGCTCGCTCTACCGAATGGGCTCGCAGCATCTACGCGCCGCCGACGCATTGGCATTGGCGCAAGCGCAGTTCAAATCCATCGGCAGCGATCTCGGTTTATCGGAAGTTGCCATGCAGCGCGGACAAATGGCGCTCGACACCGGCGACTACGTGAGCGCAATTGATGCTCTCGCCGAAGCTGCAACGCTCGCGAGTCGCGCGAACGCAACGCTCCTACAAAGCCGATGCTTGACCGGACTCGGAATCGCCAGCGCGCGCGTGGGAAATTACGAGCGTGCACGCCGAAACTACGCTGAGGCGCTGAATCTTCAAAACGAACTCGGTGACGACGCAGCCGCAGCCAACACCCTGCACTGCCAAGGCGTACTCGAACTTCGCATCGCCAACAGTTTGTCGGCCGAGGCAGGCGCTCGCCGCGACGGCCTTGTGCGCGGCGCGATCAACCTCCTCGAAGCATCAAAGGTGCTCGCAGAGAAGACAGGTCGCAGACGTCTCGAAGGGATGTGTTTGAACGAGCTGGGACGTGCGCATCGCCTCCTAGGCGACACGCCCGCCGTGATTGCGTACTGCGGTCGTGCGATCGACATATTTCATCAATTACCCGCACCGAAAGATGAATGCGAGGCGCTGTTGCACATGGCCGGCGCATGGCTCGACGCGAACGACACCCTAAAAGCGAGCGAATTTGCGCAAAGCAGTTTGTCGCTGGCGGTGAAGTTTGGACATCTGCCATCAGAACGCGACGCACGTAACCTCTTGGTCGAGTGCCACGAGCGAACCGGCGATATCCAGAGCGCTTTCTCGCACCTAAAAGCCGTGCGCCGAATCGACCGCGAAATCCAGGACGGCGAAGCGCTGCGGCGTATCGACCAGCTAGATCACAGCAGCGCCATCGCGCAAAGCGGTGAAATTCAGCGGCAGCTACAAGAGCGGGCCGAGGGATTGCGCGAGTTGGCACAGACCGACACGCTCACCGGGCTACCAAACCGCCGGGGGTTCGAGATAGCGGTCGAACGCGCAGTCGAAGCTGGCGCGAAAATGCTTTCAGTCATCGTCGCCGACGTCGATCACTTCAAGCGCGTCAACGACGTGTACGGCCACCTCGTCGGCGATGAGGCGCTTCGCGCTGTCGCTGGGGCATTGCGTGGGGCTTGCCGCGGCGGAGATCATCTGGCGCGCTGGGGCGGCGAAGAATTCGTCGTGTTGCTCGTCGATGCGACTGGCGACGAAGCGAAATTCATCGCGGAGCGACTTCGAAGCGCGGTCGCTCACATCGACTGGTCGAGCGCGAGCCAAGCCTTGCAACTCACACTTAGCGCAGGCATCGCAACAGGTCCGGCGGCGGCACCGCTGGCAACGCTCTTACGTGCCGCCGATGGCGCGCTGTACACGGCCAAGCAAAATGGCCGCGACCGAACTTGCATCGCGCCAGACTGACTACCGGCGCGAAATGCGCCGCGGCTTTGGTGTGTCGACGGTTGCAGCTACTCGCAATGGTGCGGCGATAAACATCAAGGTGGCCAAGCGCGCGTTCGCGCGTCGGGCTTCGCGCCAATTGAAATCTCGCGGGATTTAGCGGTGACGCGCGGGTGAATACCGCGCTCCGCATCTGACGCATCGCGCGCCGGAAAACGGGCAGCGATGCGTCGAAGAAACGTTACTTAACTGCCGATGCGGGTGCCGTAGTGACCGGTGCGCCCAGCGTGATTGCAGACAGCGGCACAGAAACTGTGAAAGGCGCTGCGCCTGCTTCCGCGGTGAGTTTTACGTCCAGTGCGAGACTCGGAAATTCGGTGCGAACCTTGTCTACTTCGAAGTAGAGGAAGCCTGAAACTTCTTTACCCGCAGCAATCGTTCCACTCGTCAAAGCCTTGGCCGTGAAGTCCTCAAGGATCTGTCGGTTCACTTTGTTCGTGTGCATGACGGATGCAGTGGCCGCGATCGGAATTCCAATGATCGGCACGATCAGGCTCCAACCAATCGCGCGTCCGACAGAGCTTTTCTTAGCTTTAGTCGCGGCTTCTTCAGGCGTTAGAAGCTTCAACGTTCCTGCGGCGTCCCGCATCACGATATCCATCGTTTTCATATCCACGGCGAACTTATTGCCATTTTGAAGCGTTACCAGCACAGGTAGGACACCGTCATCACGAAGGTCCATGTCGAATACCTTCTCGGATTTGGCCTTCGATGCGTAATCATCCGCAAACGCGGTGATGCCGTTATTGACTTGCTTGCTAGTGCCGGCGCCGGTAGCGTCAATTTTCGCGAGGCTTGGCGTGTAGGTCGCGCATCCTCCGAAAGTGGCCGAAAGGGCGACGATCGCCAGTGCGGAAAGAAGTTTCATAATCTGTTGACCCCGTGGTTTGTAGTGTTTTGATGCTAGCTCACCAGACGAAGTTCACATTCCATCGTCATGCACATTCGTCAATTGCACTTAAATTCAGGAAAAATCTTAGAACGTCGCACAACGCACTCACGCATCACCAGTACAAAACCCCGCCACCTCATCCACATACACGGCAAACTCGCTAATCGCATGATCCGAGCCTTGGATAATTTTTTGCTTTGCGCC
>DAINAJ010000053.1:0-16964 GCA_036733505.1 Casimicrobium sp. | reverse complement strand
AGCTCGGTGCGCGAACACTTGCGATTGATGCCGACGCGGTCGCCTTGCAACCCGCACTTGAGGCGATTCGCAGGGCTGGCTTTTCGCCGCAGCCGGTTGCAGACAACACTCGCCGCTCCGACGCTGCGAGCGCCACTAGCGACGAGTCGCATGAGGGCCACGATCATCACGACCATGATCACAGTAGTGAATCGGGAAGCGGTTGGTCGGAAGTGGTGCGCTACGTCGCAGCACTCGTCTTTGCCGTCGCGGCAGAAGCGATGTCGTTTTTCGCGCCCGATGCCATTCCGTGGAAAATTGTCGGCATGGTGCTCGCGGCCGTCGCCATTGGGTTGGCCGGACTGTCCACGTACAGCAAAGGCTTAGGCGCGCTTCGTCACGGAAGACTGAACATTAACGCCTTGATGACGGTCGCCGTCACGGGTGCCTTCCTCATTGGCCAATGGCCGGAAGCTGCGATGGTCATGGCTTTGTACGCGATAGCTGAACTGATCGAAGCGCGCTCCGTGGATCGTGCGCGCAATGCCATCAAAAGCCTCATGTCTCTCGCACCGGAAGAATCAGACGTTAAGCAGGCGGACGGAAGTTATGCGCACATGCTGTCTAGCGCTGTGCCGCTCGATGCGGTCGTGCGAGTGAAACCGGGCGAGCGGATCCCGCTGGACGGTTTGATCGTTAGTGGCAACAGCGCGATCAATCAGGCCCCAGTGACCGGCGAGAGCATCCCGGTCGACAAGCGACCGGGTGATACGGTGTTTGCAGGCACGATCAACGAGACTGCAACGCTTGAGATCAAGATCACCGCCGTGGCGAGCCACAGCACTTTGGCTCGCATCATCCACGCCGTTGAGCAAGCGCAAGGCACGCGCGCGCCAACGCAACGCTTTGTGGATCGCTTTGCTGCGATCTACACACCAGCCGTTTTTGCACTTGCACTGACAGTCGCGCTGCTCTCGCCTTGGTTGCTTGGTTGGACATGGACGCTCGCTGCGTACAAAGCGCTGGTATTACTGGTGATTGCCTGTCCGTGCGCATTAGTGATCTCAACACCGGTCACCGTCGTGAGCGCGCTCGCAGCAGCAGCGCGACGCGGCATTCTGATCAAGGGCGGCACGTACCTCGAAGAAGCGCGCAATCTCAAAGCGATCGCGCTCGACAAAACTGGAACCATCACGGAAGGCAAACCCAAGCTGGTTGGGTTCGAAATGCTGGCGGAGAGTCATTCGCGTGAAGCTGCAGCAACGCTAGCACGCAGCCTCGCCGCGCAATCCGATCACCCGGTGTCTAAAGCTGTTGCTGCGGGTCTCGATGGAACCTCGCAAGCGCAAACGGTCGAAGCGTTTGCAGCGATTGCCGGTCGCGGCGTCAGCGGGAACATTGACGGTGCGCAGTATTGGTTCGGCAATCATCGCTTGATCGAAGAGCGCGGCATTTGTAGTCCAGCGATAGAAGCCAAGTTACAGGACCACGAAAATCAAGGCCGTACAGTGACGTTACTGGCGACGGACAACGCAGTGATCGCCCTCTTCGCGGTTGCTGACACGATCAAGGTGTCTTCGCAGCAGGCGGTGGCGGAACTGATCGCGTTGGGTGTGAAGCCCGTGATGTTGACGGGTGACAACGCAGCCACCGCCAGCACAGTCGCGAGCATTGCCGGTATTTCAGATGCCAGAGGTAACTTGTTACCCGAAGACAAGCTCAAAGCCATTCAGGACATGCAACGGCAATACGGTGCGACCGCTATGACGGGCGACGGCATCAATGACGCCCCAGCGCTCGCCCAGGCTGATATTGGCTTCGCGATGGGCGGCGCTGGGACTGACACTGCGATGGAGGCCGCTGACATCGCAGTGATGAACGACGACCTACGCCGAATCCCAGAAACTATTCATCTATCCAAACGCACTCACGGAATTCTTTGGCAAAACATTACGCTCGCTCTCGGTATCAAGCTGTTATTCATGGGCCTCGCGTTGTTCGGTAACGCAACTATGTGGATGGCTGTGTTTGCAGATATGGGCGCAAGTTTGTTGGTGGTGTTCAATGGTTTGCGGCTGTTGCGAACATCGGAACTTTCACCGAAATCGTTACACTAATCAGCTATGCGCCGGCTAGTCCTTCTTTTCTTACTTTGCGTTTTGCCGCTCCAGTTCGCCTTGGCAGCAAGCGTGGATGCGCGCTTGCACGCAGGTAGCGGGAATCATCTGCACGCTACGGTGCATTTACATGAGGCGACGTCCGAGTCTGCGCCCGATACCGTTGACGCAGATGAATCGTCGTCCCGCTCACACGGCGAATGCGGCGTTTGCCACTTATTTCATTGCTTTGCAATGCTCGGAACCTGCGTTGAATGCAACCGCCCGATTACCGCCGGTTCCATTAACCCAAATGGGCACGATGCACACCATCGCAACGCGACTACTGCTCGTCCCGAGCGTCCCAACTGGTCAGCCCTCGTCTAGCCGACGGGGACGCAATTAATTTCCCGCCTGACGCAATCGTGTCGGCGCATGCCTCGTCGGTTTCTGCCTGATCTTATTTTGATTTTGGAGAACCGAATATGTCCTTTTTTAACCGAGCACCCCTGTGTGCTCGCTCGATACTGTTTTTGGCGATTTTCACTAGCCTGACGGTTTTGCCCGCTGGCGCGCAGATCAACACGACATCACGTTCTGCGGTTACTGCAACCTCCGCGTTGCTCACGCTAGCGGAGTCATTCCAGTTGGCGTTAGCCCAACAACCGTGGACACTCGCTGCGAGCGAGCGGCAACGCGAACAGCAATCGCGTGAAGCGCTCGCTGATTCGTGGTTAGCTGATAGCCCGACCATCGCTTCCGGCCTCAAAACCGGCAACCGCGACGGTTTGCGTGAGTTTGAAGTTGAAATCAGCGCGCCGATTGCAACCGCTTCAAGGCGAGCACTTCAGGTCGCGAGCGTTCGCGGTGAATCAGCCGCCTACACCGCCAACCTTGCACAACTTGCACTCAAACTCGCAGGCGAAGTTCGTGATGCCTATTGGGCCGTGCAACTCGCTGCGGGCGAGTTGACGCTTGCAGAGGATGAAGTCAAACGCGCGGAACAGGTCGCCACTGATTCGGCACGCCGCACTGCGGCTGGCGACTCTGCGCGCGTTGACACGCTGCAAGCCGAGCTGACCGTGCAGACCCTGCGATCAACGCGCGTTGAAGCGGAGCAGCGATTGAACGCCGCGCGGCAGGTGTTGCGCGGATTGATCGGTGAGGCGGCAAATCGTGGGCTTGCGGATACGGTTGAACCGCGAGGCAACGTTGCGCCACGTGCACTCAACGATCATCCGTCGCTACGTCTGGCCGGTCAAACGGAACAACTGGCGCGTGCGAGGTTGAATGACGCGTCCGCGCTTACCAACAGTGCACCTACCGTGTCATTCGCGCTCACGAACGAGCGCAGCAACGGCAGCGCCAATGCATCTACGGCGCGGATCGGCATCTCCTTCCCGTTTGGTGGCACGCAACGCGCCGCGCCACGCATTGCGCAGGCGGGCGCGGAGCTGGCCGAGGCACAAGCGAGCGTTCCGCTTTTGCGTCGACAGCTTGAAGCGGACGCTATGAGTGCGCAGGCCGCGATGGTCAGCGCAGAACGGCGCATTGAGGTACTGACCGAGCGGGGCCGATTGGCCAATGAAGTCGCAACGCTTTACGCCAAAGCGTATCGGCTGGGCGAACTGGATTTGCCTACTCGTCTTCGTGCGGAAGGAGAGCGAGCGAACGCCAGTTTGGCGCTCAGCCGCGCGCGCATCGAACTCATGCATGCGATCTCGCGTGTCAATCAATCTTTAGGACTGTTGCCATGACTTTTTCTTTTGTTATCAAAGGCTGTGCGGTAGCCGCCAGCGCACTATTTGTCACATTCGCCGTAGCCGGTGACGGCCACAATCATGGCGAGGCGAAACCCTCAGCAGCAGGCCCCGCACTGCCGCGCTTCACTGTGCAGTCGGACTTGTTTGAGGCCGTGGGCGTGCTCGGCAAGGATGAATTGGTGCTCTATATCGACCGCGCTGCTACCAATGAACCGCTGGTCAATGCAGAGGTTGAGCTTGCCAGCACTGGCATCAAGCAGATAGGCAAATTCGAGGCGAAACTCGGTGAGTATCGCTTTGACGCGAAGCCGTTTGCGAAGGCCGGGGAATATCCGATAACGCTAACGGTAAAAGCCGGGGCGGACAGCGATCTGCTCGCCGGAGACTTGGACGTTCACGACCCCACCGCTACAACCGCCACGACCGGCTCACACTCACACGGCTGGCAACGCGCCGCGCAGTGGGGTGGCGGCGGCGTTATCGCTACGCTGCTGTTGTTCTTTGGCGCTCGCCGCATGCTGGCAAACCGCCGTAACAATCGCAATCGTTTGGGAGTGGCAGCATGAACTGGCGTAACTTATTGACTATTGCCGCGCTGCCAACGCTGGTCATGATGTCGTCACCACTGAGAGCAGGCGAAGGGCACGATCACGGCGACAGTGGCCCGGTGACCAATGCCAACGGGCCGCAGCGTCAGGCCGACGGCAGCGTGTTTCTACCTAAGCCAGCCCAACGGCAGCTTGGCGTCCTCACGATGCCAGCCGCAGCCGCAGACTTGCCTCGTACGACGGAGTTAGCAGGCAAAGTCATGATGGATCCGAATGCGGGCGGTAAAGTGCAGCCCACGATTGCCGGCCGCATTGAGCCAGGCCCGCACGGACTGCCCAGTCCTGGGCAAGCGGTGCGCAAGGGGGAGGTGCTGGCGTATGTCACACCTTCGTCCGGCCAGATTGAGCGATCTAACCAAACCGCGCTTATCGCAGAGTTACGCGGCAATAAGGCGCTAGCCGAGAAGCGATTGGCGCGCCAGAAAGAACTAGCTGACACCATTCCGCGCAAGGAAATCGAAGCGACTGAGAATGAGATCGCCAGCTTGACCGCACGCGCAAATGCGCTGGGCACCGGGCTCAGCAATCGCGATACGCTGGTGGCACCTATCAGCGGTGTTATCGCTTCCGCGAGCGTCGTGAGCGGCCAGGTCGTCGATGCGCGTGAGGTGTTGTTTGAAGTGATTGATCCGACGCGCCTGCGTATCGAAGCGCTGGCGTTCGATCCCGCGATGGCCGCAGACGTTGGCGCAGCATCGATTGCCGTCGGCGACAAGCGGGCAGCGCTGACGTTCGTAGGCGCAACGCGATCACTTCGCGAGCAGGCCCTGCCGCTGTTGTTCAAAGCCAATGATGCATCGCTATCAGCACTCGCCATCGGGCAGCCGGTACGCGTGTTTGTACAGAGCAAAACCAAAGTGAATGCAATTGCGGTTCCGGCTTCGTCACTTATGAAAAGCCCGTCCAATCAGACCATCGTATGGGTGAAAACCGCACCGGAGAAGTTCGAGCCGCGCGTGGTGATGACCGAGGCGCTGGACGGCGTGTCGGTGGCGGTGACCGCAGGATTGAAGGCCGGTGATCGCGTTGCCACGCGCGGTGCAACGCTGATTAATCAAGTGCGTTGATCGGAGTCATTCACGATGTTTAACTGGCTCTTAAAAAGCAGCCTGAGCAACCGTTTGCTGGTGATTATCAGCAGCGTCGTGCTTATGGTGTACGGCGCATTCACCCTGTCAAAAATGCCGGTGGATGTGTTCCCTGATTTGAACAAACCGACAGTCACCATCATGACCGAATCGGGCGGCATGGCCGCAGAAGAGGTGGAGCAGCTCATCACCTTCCCGCTGGAAACTACGATGAACGGTTTGCCCGGTGTAGAAACCGTGCGCTCGACCTCCGGATCCGGGCTTTCTTTCATTTACGTCACCTTCAATTGGAGCACCGATATTTTTCGTGCACGACAAATGGTGTCGGAGCGGCTCTCATCCATGGAAGAAGGCTTGCCCGCAGGCGTGATTCCGCGTATGGGGCCGATCAGCTCGATCATGGGCGAGATCATGCAAGTGGCCATCCCGATTGATGTGGCGAAAATTTCACCGATGGCCGTGCGTGAGTATGCCGACTGGGTGCTGCGGCCCCGATTAATGGCGATCCCCGGCGTGGCGCAGGTGATCCCAATTGGCGGCGAAGTGCGGCAATATCAGGTGCAGCCGAACACGCTACGTATGGCGCAACTCGGCATTACCCACGAACAGATGGAGGCCGCTCTCAAGGGCTATTCATCGAACACGTCTGGTGGTTTTCTTGAAATCAATGGCCGCGAGTATCTAATTCGTAATATCGGTCGCACCTCAAAGCTCGATGACTTGCGCAATCTCGCGATGACCGCCAAAGACGGGCAACCGATTCTTTTGCGACAAATCGCGGACGTGACGTTTGCGCCTGCCATTAAGCGCGGCGACGCAGGGTATGAGGGCAAACCGGCGGTCATCCTCGGCATTCAAAAGCAGCCTACGGCGGACACCATCGGTCTCACGCGCAACATCGAGACCGCGCTTGCAGAAATGAAGAAGACGCTTCCGGCGGGTTTGAGCGAACCAAAGGTCACGTTCCGGCAGGCAACGTTTATCGAAAGCTCTATCAACAACTTGAACGGCAAGCTGATCGCCGCCTCTGCTTTCGTCGCTGTGATTCTTTTTGTGTTCCTCGGCACCGTGCGTACCACCGTGATTGCGCTCACCGCGATTCCGGTTTCCATCTTCGTCACCGCGCTAGTGTTCAAGTATTTCGGGCTATCGATCAACACGATGACGCTGGGCGGACTGGCCATTGCGATTGGCGGGTTGGTGGATGATGCAGTGGTTGGCGTGGAGAACGTGTTGCGACGTTTGAAAGAAGATCGTATTAAACATCCAGCGCATCGAATGAACCCGGTGGAGATCGTCGCGCGTGCCACAATGGAAGTGCGCTCGGCGATTCTTTACGCGACGATCATTATCGTGTTGGTGTTTGTGCCTCTGTTTGCGCTGCCGGGCATGGAAGGTCGATTGTTTGTGCCGCTTGGCATTGCGTTCATCGTATCGACTCTTGCCTCGTTGATCGTGTCGGTGACAGTCACACCGGTGCTTTCGTATTACTTGCTGCCACGCATGAAGTCGTTAGATCATGGTGATACTAAATTTCTGGTGTGGCTGAAGCGCAGTTACAAACGCGCGTTAATTGGCGTGCTGGAGCGACCACGCGCTGCACTGACGACTGGCGCGGCGACCATTCTGGTAGCCGCTGCCGCGGTACCGTTCTTCGCCACGACTTTTCTGCCGCCATTTAATGAGGGCACACTTCTAATCGGAATTCGCCTCAACCCCGGTGTGACGCTTGCAGAAACGTCTGCGCTCGCTAGGCAGGCGGAAGTGCTTATCAAACAGGTACCGGAGGTCACGCACGTTGGCCGCCGTAGCGGCCGTGCGGAACTAGACGAGCATGCAGAAGGCGTACATGTGAGCGAGCTAGACGTGGGACTCAAGCCTGCGGGCGAGCTCAAGCGCAGCATGGACGCCGTCAAGGCCGACATTCGATCAAAGCTCGTGAATTTTCCAGCGGCCATCGAGATTGGGCAGCCGATCTCGCACCGCATCGATCACATGCTCTCCGGTGTGCGCTCGCAGATCGCGATCAAGCTGTTCGGCGACGATCTTGATGTGCTGCGCGGACAGGCAGATGTATTGCGCGCGAAGCTCGCCGCGATTCCGGGACTCGCCGATCTCGCGATCGAAAAGCAGGTGCTCGCACCGCAGATCAAGGTGCGCGTCGACTACGCGGCAGCGGCGCAATACGGAGTACCGACACCACAAGTGCTGGCCACGCTGCAAAGCCTAGTTGAAGGCGAAAAGATTGCGCAGATTGTTGAAGGTGGTCGCCGCTTTGCACTGGTCGTGAAACTACCGGAATCTGCGCGCACGATGGCGGGCCTTGGTCAAATTCTGATCGAGACTCCGACCGGGCGCATTCCGCTGTCGAAGATCGCGACTATTGAGGATAGCGATGGACCAAATCAGATCAGTCGTGACGATGGCAAACGACGCATTGTTCTGTCGGCCAACGCGCAGGGGCGTGCGCTGTCCGAGGTCGTTGAAGATATTCGTAAAGTGGTCAACGAAACGAAGCTGCCGGAAGGTTATTTCGTGACGCTCGGCGGCCAGTTTCAGGCGCAGGAAGAAGCTTCACGTCTGGTTGGATTGCTGTCCATCGTGTCGCTAATTTTGATGTTTGTCGTCCTCTACAGCCGTTACAAAAGTTCGACACTGGCGCTGCTCATCATGGCCAATATTCCGCTGGCGCTGGTCGGCGCTGTGTTGGGACTGTGGCTGTCAGGGCAACCGCTGTCGATTGCGGCACTAATCGGGTTCATCACGCTGGCTGGCATCTCGGTGCGCAATGGCATTTTGAAAGTCAGCCACTACATCAACCTGATGCGCTTCGAAAAAGAGGATTTCGATCATAAGATGATTCTGCGCGGCTCGTTGGAGCGACTGGCACCGGTGTTGATGACAGCACTCGTGACGGCGTTTGCGCTGGCGCCGCTCTTGTTCGAGGCGGAGCAACCGGGCACCGAAATTTTGCATCCGGTGGCGGTCGTCATCTTTTCGGGCCTCATCAGCTCGACCCTGCTCGATACGTTTTTGACGCCCGCCATGTTCTGGCTGTTCGGTCGTCAACCCGCTGAACGCCTAGCGGCGGACAGCGATTCCGAAGCGCTCTAGTTTTTAACCCCCGAAAGGAAATCACATGAAAAAACGATCCTCAGTACTCGCGTTCATCACCATCACGATAGCGTTTGCGAATAGTCCCCCCATATTTGCGGCTGGCAACCACGACCACGGACCGAAATTCGGCGGTGTAGTGGCCGAGGGTAAGGCGTTCGACGCTGAGCTCGTAGCTAAACCCGATCTGATCACCATTCACGTTGGCGATCATGGGAAGCCGATGGCAACTAAGGGCGCAAAAGGCAAGATAACGCTACTGACCGGTGCCGAAAAAACGGAGGCGACGCTCCTTCCTGCCGGTGATAGCCGCATGGAGGCGAAGGGCAAATTCAACGTCGCTTCCGGGACAAAGGCCGTTGTGGAAATCACGCTTGAAGGAAAAAAGCCAAGTACCGTGCGTTTCGCAATCAAATAGCAGAGTGGCAGCGCGCAGAAGTGCGCGCTGCGACCGGCTAGCGCGACGATGTCAGCCTAGTGCAATTCCATATACGCGGCATTGACGGCGTTACCCAAACGCACCATATCGAGCAAGAAGTCTGCGAGGTAGCGTTTGAGGCCGTATTCGAGCACTTCGTCGATGGTGCCGTAGCGCAAGCGCACGTTGATTTCGGCGGCGATCCGGCGCGCGTTGCGGCCGCTGGATTCGGGCAATTCGTCGAGCACGAGCGTGGTTTCATCCATGCAGTAGCGCAGCGAACGCGGCAGCTTGGCGTCGAAGATCATGATCTCAGCAACGCGTCGCGCATCGATCACGTCGCGGTAGGTGTCGCGATACGCTTCGAGCGCGGAAACAGAGCGCAATACTGCGGACAGACGGTAGTAATCCGTTTCGCGATCTTGTTCTTTTTCTTCGAAATTGTCCGGCGCTTCCTCTGCGTATTTCACGTTTAAAATACGCGCGGTGTTGTCGGCGCGCTCAATGAACGTGCCGAGGCGCGTGAAGTGATACGGCTGGTCGCGGCGCGCGGTGGCAAAGGTGACACCACGGAAGAGGTGGCTGCGCTCTTTCACCCATTCAAAAAACTCGTTGCCCGTCATCATCGGGTCGATATTCTTTTGTTTTTCTTGGAACGCGATCCACGTGTCGTTGATGTTTTCCCACATCTCGCTGGTGATCGAACCGCGCACTGCTCGCGCGTTCTCGCGCGTGGCTTCGATGCAATTGCGAATCGAGGACGGATGCTGACGGTCCCACGCTAAAAAAGCGATCACGTTTGCGTAGGTCGCAGGCAGATTTGTCGCTGCGAATTCGGCTTGCGCTTCGGTAATTACGATGGGCGTCATCGCGCCGCCGGAATCGGCGGAACGATCAAGCATCGCGAGCGATTGCGTGACGTCCAAGATGCGCGCCATGTTTTCGGAGCGCTCAAGGTACCGGCTCATCCAGTAGAGGTGTGAAGCAACGCGGCTCAGCATGATTACTTGCCCTCCATGTTGCTTGTTACGTCACCATCGCCTTCGTCGCCTAGGACCCAAGTGTCTTTCGTGCCGCCGCCTTGCGACGAATTCACAACGAGCGAGCCTTCGCGTAGCGCCACGCGCGTGAGCCCGCCGGGCACCATGCGTACGCTACGGCCGGTGAGCACGAATGGGCGCAAATCGATGTGGCGTGGCGCGATGCCGGACTCCACAAACGTTGGGCAACTGGAGAGCGAAAGGGTGGGCTGCGCGATGTAATTGCTGGGGTTTGCTTTCACCACTGCCGCAAACTCTTCAACTTCTTTCGCGGTAGCGGCCGGGCCGACCAACATGCCGTAACCACCCGCGCCGTGAACTTCCTTCACTACCAAATCTTTCATGTTGGCGAGCACGTACGACAAGTCCGCAGGCTTCCTGCATTGGTAGGTGGTCACGTTGTTCAAAATCGGCTCTTCGTCGAGGTAATACTTAATCATGTCCGGCACGTACGGATAGATCGATTTGTCGTCGGCGACGCCGGTGCCAACCGCATTGCAAATCACCACGTTCCCCTTGGCATACGCTTGGAACAAACCGGGCACGCCGAGCGCCGAATCGGGGCGGAAGGCGAGCGGATCAAGGAAGTTGTCGTCCAAGCGGCGATACATCACATCCACGCGCTGCGGCCCGCTGGTGGTGCGCATGTAGACGAAATCGTCCTTCACAAACAGGTCTTGCCCTTCCACCAATTGCACGCCCATTTGCTGCGCGAGGAACGTATGTTCGAAGTAGGCGCTGTTGTAGCGACCGGGCGTTAGAAGCACAACCGTCGGGTTGTCAATGTCGGTGGCTTCGCGCAGCGTTTGCAGCAAGAGAGCGGGGTAATGCTCCACCGGGCGTACGGTTTGTTTGAGAAACAACTCAGGGAAGAGCCGCATCATCATCTTGCGGTTCATCAGCATGTACGACACGCCGGACGGCACGCGAAGGTTGTCTTCCAGCACGTAGTACTTGCCGTCGTTGTTACGGACGATGTCTACGCCGGTGATCGACACGTAGGTGTCATGCGGCACTTTCACGCCGATCATCTTGGTCTGAAACTGCGCGTTGCCTTCGATTTGCTCGCGCGGAATTAAGCCCGCTTTGAGAATTTTTTGGTCGTGATAAATGTCCGCCAAAAAATGGTTGATCGCGGTGACGCGCTGCGTGAGTCCGCGCTCCAGGTACGACCATTCGTCGGCGGTGATGATGCGCGGGATGACGTCCGACGGAATCAGCCGCTCGGTGCCGCTGTCGTCGCCGGAGACGGTGAACGTGATGCCGATGCGACGAAACAGCAAATCGGCCTGAGCACGTCGCTGTGTGAGCGATTGCTCCGCCGTGCGGGTCAGCCAATCGCTGTACGGCGCGTAATGGTCGCGCGGGCCGACGGTGGCCGTCTGGGTTTGCACCTGTCCGCCGGAGCTTTGTAGCTGCCGCTGCACTTGCACGCCCGCCGGGCCTGCGCCCGTCCAAGCAAGCATTTCGTCGTAGTGGGAGGCGGGGGGCGGCTTGATGGTGTGCATGGGCTACGAATCGCAAAGAGTGACGGGCAAGTACGGCGCAGTGTGCGCGGAACGGGGACATTGTGCACGCGCAGAACTAAGGCGTTGTGCACAATCAGTGTGCAATAGTAAGCAAACGCTGTGCCGAAAGCGCGAACTTCGCTTGCGTCGCGGACTTTTTGTGGCGCGCAGCGGCGTGGCTCGCGCGCGAAGCAGGTTTGCGCGCCGAACCCACACAGATAAAACGTGGTTTAACAGCTTTATGGCTCGGGCGACTGCTGTGTATGGCTTACGCGCGATTAATGCGTTATGTCGACTATTGAGAAAATCGACCGGTAACGACCGCCCAGCGGTCTCCGAAGCCAAAAAGCTGATGAGAGCCGTACAAGCAGGCAAGTCAAGGCACTGTCGAGTTTGCTGCACGGCTCACTGATTCGCGCGACAGCAAGCTGCCGCCGCGCGCTTTCACTCTACAGCCAAATCACCGAGCCGGGCGTGTTGTACCAACCAGCGACAGAGGCTTCGACCTGCGCCTCAATACGGCTGCGCTTGATCTTCATGGTCGGTGTCAGCGTGCCGTGCTCGATAGACCACGGTTCGCGCGCCACTACGATCATGCGAATTTGCTCGTAGTCCGCAATCTCCGCGTTGACGGAGGCGAGCAAGGCTTTGAGCTGTTCGGTGATATCGGCTCGAACGGCCGGGTCGCCGACCGTTGGGCGCAGCTCTTCGTTGAGCACCACCATCGCGTACGCAGCTTGCTGCCCGACGCCCGAGACCATCGACATTTCGATGATTGGATTGGCGTTGATTTTGTTTTCGATCGGCGCGGGCGCGATGTACTTGCCCTTGCCGGTCTTGAACAATTCTTTTTTGCGGCCCGTGAGCTTCAACATGCCATCGGCACGCAGCTCGCCCAAATCGCCCGTGCGGAAAAACCCGTCTTCGGTGAAACTCTCGGCGTCGAGCTCCGGCTGTTTGTAGTAGCCCGCTAGCTGACCCGGTGACTTGATGAGAACTTCGCCTTCCTCGCTGATGCGCACTTTCACGCCGGGCATCGGCGAGCCCACGTAGCCCGGTGCGTTGAGCGCAAGCGACGACGTATTTGAGTATGCGAAGTCTTCCGTCATCGCGTAGCCCTCGACGAGATTGAGGCCGAGCTTGCGATACCACGCGATCAACGCGGCAGGAATCGGCGCAGAGCCGCTGCCCGCATGCTTGACCGAGTCGAGGCCCAGTCCTTTGAGTACTTTGCGACCGACGATTTTTCCAATGATCGGAATCGAGAGCAGGCGGTTGAGTTTCTCCGCGGGCATTTTGTGGAAAACACCTTGCTGAAACTTCAGCCAAAGGCGCGGCACCGAAATAAACACGGTGGGCCGCGCGCGCTGCAAATCCTTCACAAACGTATCTAACGTTTCCGCGAAGAAAATGTGCCCGCTGCCATCGACCAACGCCGCACATTCCACCCACGCGCGCTCAAACACGTGCGCCAACGGCAGGTACGACATGATGCGCACTTCCTCGTTCGGGCCGATCGCGTCACGAATGTTTTTCGCCATGCCTTCGGCGGCTGCTGTGATGCGATCAAAGCGATGCATCACGCCTTTCGGCCGCCCGGTCGAACCGGAGGTGTACATCATGATCGCGATGTCGTCGCCCTCGCGAGACGGCGTGCCCGCGATGGGCTCGCACTTAGCGATCACGTCGTCCCAGCCATCAAACGCGGTTCGCACCGCATCCGGCGCAAGCGGAAATGCGATGCACGGAAGATCTGCCGACACCGCGCTCGCTTGCTGCTCCCACGTGTCTAGCTTGCCCAAGAACAGCAAGCTCGCGCCGCTGTGCTCAAGCACGTAGCGCACAGTGTCGGCCGTCTCGGTCGGGAAGATTGCGACGGTCGTGCCACCCGCCATCCAAATGGCAAGCTCCGCCATGAAAAAGTGCGCGCAATTCTTCGACAAAATCGCAACCCGCGCGCCGCGCGGAAATCCGCGGCTTTGCAGGTGCGTCGCCATGCGCCGCGACTGATCCATCATCTGCCGCCAGGTGTAATCCACCACGGCACCGCCACCGGTGGGCTGCGTCAAAAAAAGTTTGTCGGGGTGGGCGCGCTCGTGTCCGTAAACGCGGTCAAGTATTAGCGTGTTGTTGGTCATAAATCCTCCTTCAATTTCCGAATCGAATTGAACGCCGCGTTACTCCCAATCTGGCGTTGGGCTGTCCCGCTTGCGCTCATTTGTGTGTATTGCGGGCAGATTAGAGCATGTGGCGGCGAAGTTGGGCGTCGGGTTTATCCGCTGTATGTGCTGAATCAATCGCCCCTAGTTTGCTAGCTAGCTGGCTGCCTGCGCCGCACGCTTGGGGAGCTGACTGCGAAGGGCGGATACTTCTTCCATCAAATCCACCACCAACGCGCTGACTTCAGCGTTGGCGTCAAATGTGCGCTCGATGCTCAATAGCCGCCGCGCGCGAATGAGGGCAGCGCTCGTGAAGCGCCAGTTCGTCTCGGCCGTTGCGGGTGCGGGGTTCTCGCACGGAAGCAGCCCGTCTGAAACGCGTTGCACCACCCACGTGGTTTCCACTGAGCAGGCGCACGCCAACTCCTGAATTGTCAACGTAGCGTCGTCGACAATGACGCCGGAGAAAATAGTCATGTTCATCGTGCTCATGCCTTCGCTCCTTGGGTGGATGTTGCGTTCGCCGCGCGCGGGTTGAACGCCAT
The DNA here is from genome assembly GCA_036733505.1 of Casimicrobium sp. Classification (GTDB taxonomy): domain Bacteria; phylum Pseudomonadota; class Gammaproteobacteria; order Burkholderiales; family Casimicrobiaceae; genus Casimicrobium. The sequence continues at coordinate 2,646 of DAINAJ010000053.1, read as the reverse complement.
GTCGCGTGCCATGTCTTCATAAATTTTGCGCGCGGCGTCGGTGTTAGCCGGCGGCAACACGATGCTGATTTCGAGATACAAGTCGCCCGCCTCGTTTGAGCCTTGACCGGGAATTCCACGTCCGCGCAGACGCAGCTTGCGGCCCGCCTGCGAGCCCGGCGGCACCGTCACCTGCACCGTGCCCGATGGTGTCGGCATCTCAATCGAAGCGCCGAGTGCGGCCTCCCACGGCGCCAGCGGCATAGCCTCAATAACGTCGCGTCCGTCGACGCGGTAGCGCGCGTCGGGCGTGAAACTGATTTCCAGAAACAAATCGCCCGAAGGAGCGCCACCGAAGCCCGCGCTCCCTTGGCCGTTCAAGCGAATATGTTGGCCAGCTTTGAGACCTTTGGGAATGTTCACGTTGAGCGTGCGCTCTTCGTTCACCACGTGGCCCGACGCATCAAGCTTTGCCGCTCGTAATGTGATCGCTCGCGTTGCGCCGTTGTACGCATCGGCCAAATCGATCACTACCTTCGCATGATGATCTTCGCCGCGCATCTGCTCTGCACGGTGCGCGCCGCCAGTACCGCCTGCACGCCGTGCCGACTCTCCGAACAGGTTCGAGAAGAAATCGCTGAATCCCGCAGCCTCGGCGTCGCTCATGCCACCACCCGAGTATTCGCGGCCAGCATTCCAGTCGGGTGGCGGACGGAAATCTTGCCCGCCTTGTGGCCGAGCGCCGAGTGCGTCGTACGCTGCGCGCTTTTCCGGATCAGAGAGCACCGTGTTGGCCTCGTTAAGCTCCGTCATCCGCGCGCCCGCGTCAGCTTCTTTGCTCACATCGGGGTGATACTTTCGCGCGAGTTTGCGAAACGCTTTTTTAATTTCATCCGCGTCCGCAGTTTTGCTGACGCCGAGGATTTGGTAGTAGTCCCTAAATTCCATCTTGCAGGACTCCTGAATGCAACACGTCCGTTAGACGAAACCAACGCGTTCGCCCTTGCATTCAGTATGCGCCGATGCGTTTGCGCTTTGTTGCGCAAAGTCACTCTGGGAGCAGATACTCCCGCGCATCGCACTCCTGGCTAGTCAATCAAGCGAACCTTCGGTTTTTTGACCCAAACTAAACGGTAGTAAAGCGTTTGCAAGATCAGCATCGCGGTAAACGCAGCCGGGTAGGCAAACCAAATGCCAGAAAGCCCAATACTTTTGCTCAGGAAGTACGCCACCGGCACTTCAACCAGTGCAATACACAAAATGCTGATCGCCGTTGGAACAATCACCGAGCCGCTTGCGCGCATGATGCCTGACAACGCGCCCGCTGAGCCCATCAGCAGGAAGCTCCAAAGCATCACATGCAACAAGTTTTGCGCGATGTCCACTACCGCTTCATCGGCGATGAAAAGTCGAATAATCACGCGCGACAAAGCGTAGCCAACAAGCACCATCGTTCCCGTGAGCACGAGATTCATCATGAGCCCCGTTCTGGTGATCGCACCGAGGCGATCTGGCTTTCCAGCACCAATGGCTTGCGCGCCCAAAATAGAACACGTAATCGCGATGGATATTGCAGGGAATTGCACATAGTTCACGATCTGATTCACCGCCCCGTACGCCGCAATCGCTTGTGAGCCGTAACCGTTCACTAGCGAGAGCAACACCACTTCCGCGAGCGAGATCACGATCATCTGCACGCCCGTCGGAACGCCGATTTTCAGCACGGCTTTGAAGAGGGTGGGATCAATCCGTAGATGCGGACGCATGGCTGCGTTCGGTGCCATCGGATGCGTCGCGTTGGCGTACGGTCGACGCAACAAACGCCACGCGAGCCAAGTAATCGCCACCGCGTTGGCGATGATGGAAGCCCACGCAGCGCTGGTCAACCCCATCTGCGGCAGGCCGCCCCAGCCGCGAATGAGCGCAGGTGTAATCAAGAGCCCGAGCGCCGTTGAAATGATGAGCGCCAAGAGTGGTGATACGGTGTCGCCCACACCGCGCAACATCGAAGTGAGCAGCAAAAACAAAAAGATGCCCGGTACCGCGATCATGATCACGCGCGCATACGCAATCGCGTCGGCAACGATGTCGGCGGGCGTGCCGAGCAACTGCATGATGTTGCTCGCGAACACAAAACCGAGCACCGCTACCGTCAGCCCAAAAATCAATCCCGCGACAAGCGTCGTGCCGACGACTGCCCGAACGCGATCAACCTTGCGCGCACCCCACGCTTGTCCTATCAACACCGACGCGCCCGCACCCAAGCCGATGATGAACGCGATGAGGAAAAACACGATGGGAAACATCGATGACGCAGCCGCCATCGCCTTCACACCAAGCATTTGTCCGATGTAAATGCTGTTGGCTGTGCCCGAGAGCGATTGCAAAAAATTGCTCAGAATCATCGGCCCGACGAAGGCCAAAAACACGCGCCACAGCTGCTTTTGCTCTTGCGCCGGCGCTGGTGCTGGTGGCTTTCCAGTCGACGGCGCGGCGTTTGTTGCTGTGCTCAAGTTGTGGCTCCGGCGGATTCGGTCTTTTGCGTTTCGGCAGCGAATGCCATGTGGGCTAACCGTCGCGCCTCCGTGCGAACGTCCGGCGGCCACGATTCTGAGTGCTGCTCGAATCGCTCAACGTTACAAGTGAAGAGCGCGCGAGTCGCTTCTT
>DAINAJ010000052.1:0-17064 GCA_036733505.1 Casimicrobium sp. | reverse complement strand
ACGTGAAAGAAAAAAGGCCCGCTGCACATGCTACGCGGGCCTTGTTTGTCGTGGCTAGAGAATTAGTCGAGCTGCCCGTGGCAATGTTTGTACTTTTTCCCGGAGCCACACCAGCACGGATCGTTGCGCCCAAGCTTCGGACCTTGATTCACCGTCGGTTGATTGCCACGGGAGGAACCCTCGTCCGCCGACTCTTCGCCGGTCAAACCATCAACGCCAGCGTGCTGATAGGCCGCGTTTTGCGCGACGGGGGTGGGCTCCACGGCCTGTGCATCGGCCTCGGTTCGAACCTGCACGGTGAGCAACACACGCACCACGTCGCCACGGAAACGATCCAGCATGCCGCCGAACATTTCGAACGACTCGCGTTTGTATTCTTGCTTCGGGTTTTTCTGCGCATAGCCGCGCAGGTGAATGCCCTGGCGCAGCAGATCGAGGTTCGAAAGATGTTCGCGCCACTGCGTGTCCATCATCTGCAACAGAATATTGCGCTCGAACTGGCTAAACACCGCATCGCCCGCAATTTCACGTTTCGCGTTGTACGCATCAAGCGCTTCTTTTTTGCAACGGTCGCGAATGTCTTTGTCGTCGAGATTCGGCTCGGCTTTGATCCATTCGCTCACATGGGCATGAACGTGCACGTCGTGCAGCGCCGCTTCGAGTGCTGGAATGTCCCATTGCTCTTCAACGCTCTCGATGGGCACGTAAAGATTGACGGTGTCTTCTACCCAACCTTCAACCATGTCACGCACGGTATCGCTGACGTTCGCGTGCTCCAAAAGGTGGTTACGTTGCTCGTAGATCGCTTTACGCTGATCGTTGGCAACGTCGTCGTACTCAAGGAGTTGCTTACGAACGTCAAAGTTGCGGGACTCGACTTTGAGCTGCGCCTTTTCGATCTGACGCGTCATGATGCCCGCTTCAATCGGCTCGCCATCAGGAATGCGCAGACGGGTCATGATGTTCTTCATCCGATCACCGCCGAAGATACGAATCAACGGGTCCTCAGCAGACAGATAGAAGCGACTCGATCCAGCATCGCCTTGCCGTCCAGCGCGGCCACGCAACTGGTTATCGATACGGCGCGACTCGTGCCGCTCAGTACCCACGATACGCAATCCGCCAGCAGCAATCACTTCGTCGTGAAGTTTTTGCCAGTCGGCCTGTACTTCCGACATACGCTTCTGGCGCTGCTCTGGCGTGAGCGACTCATCTTCACGAATCGCGCGAAGCTGGGGTTCGAGCGCGCCACCTAGCACGATGTCCGTACCGCGGCCCGCCATGTTGGTAGCGATGGTGATGATCTTCGGCAGGCCAGCCTGCGCCACGATGTGCGCTTCGCGTTCGTGCTGCTTCGCGTTCAAAACCTGATGCGGCAGCTTTTCCTTAGTGAGCATCGCGGCGATAAGCTCAGAGTTCTCAATCGAGGTCGTGCCGACGAGCACCGGTTGACCGCGCGTGTAGCAGTCGCGAATATCATGAACCGCAGCCGCGTATTTTTCTGCCGTCGACTTATAGAACAAATCGTTTTCGTCGCGGCGAACCATGTTGCGGTTCGGTGGAATGATGACCGTTTCTAAGTTGTAAATCTGCTGGAATTCGTAGGCTTCAGTGTCAGCCGTTCCGGTCATGCCAGCGAGCTTGCCGTACATGCGGAAATAGTTCTGGAAGGTAATCGACGCAAGCGTTTGGTTCTCGCGCTGAATCGGCACGCCTTCTTTGGCCTCAACGGCTTGATGCAAACCATCGCTCCAACGACGTCCAGACATCAAACGTCCGGTGAACTCGTCGACGATCACCACTTCGCCGTCTTGCACCACATAGTGCTCGTCGCGGTTGTAGAGCGCGTGAGCCCGCAGTGATGCGTACACATGATGCATCAGGGAAATATTCGCTGCATCGTACAAACTTGATCCGCTTGGCAACAAACCCATTTGCTCAAGCAATTGCTCAGCGTGTACGTGGCCTTCTTCCGACAAATGAACCTGACGGCCCTTCTCGTCAACGTGGTAATCGCCCGCCGCATCTTCGCTAGTCTGACGCGTCATCTTCGGCGCCAACTCGTTGATTTGGTAGTAAACGTCGACGTTGTCTTCGGCTTGGCCGGAGATGATGAGCGGCGTACGCGCTTCGTCAATCAAAATCGAATCAACTTCGTCGACGATCGCGTAATTGAGGCCGCGCTGGCGGCGATCCGCCACCGCGTATTCCATGTTGTCGCGCAGGTAATCGAAGCCGAATTCGTTGTTAGTGCCGTAGGTGATGTCGGCGGCGTACGCGGCGATTTTTGAGGCGTTATCTTGTTGCGACAAGATGGTCCCAACGCTCATCCCGAGGAAGCGGTAAACGCGCCCCATCCAGTCTGCGTCGCGACTGGCGAGGTAATCATTCACCGTCACCACGTGCACGCCTTTGCCTGCGAGCGCATTCAGGTAGACCGGCAGCGTCGCCATGAGCGTTTTGCCCTCGCCTGTACGCATCTCGGCAATCTTGCCTTGATGCAGCGCCATGCCGCCCACGAGTTGCACGTCAAAGTGACGCATTTCCAACACGCGACGGCTCGCCTCGCGAACCACAGCAAACGCCTCGGGCAGCAATGCGTCAAGCGTTTCGCCCTTGCCGATGCGCTCCTTGAATTCCGCCGTTTTGCCGCGCAATTGGTCATCGGAGAGGGTTTTGATACCGTCTTCGAGCGCGTTGATCTTGATGACTTGGGCGCGGTACTGCTTGAGCAGGCGGTCGTTGCGACTGCCGAAAATCGTTTTTAGAAATTTATCGATCATGATGATGAACCGCGCGTTATTTGAACGCGACGAATGTGGCAAGGCCCACTCGATCTTCGGCGCATGGTTCATGCGCCAAGGATGAAGCGGGCGAAACCCTAGATTTTAAGCGGAGCGGCTCTTGTTGCGCGAATGTAGGCGAACAGGAGAGCCGAAGAATCGGCGCCGGAGCGCCGAAATGACTAGTTGACCGCGAGAAAGCGGGCCGGATTTTGCGCAGCGCCGTTGAGGCGGACTTCAAAATGTAGGTGTGGTCCGGTGGAACGGCCGGTGGAGCCGACGCGGGAAATTCGCTGGCCACGTACAACCAAATCGCCCTCTTTGACCAGCAATTCCGACCCGTGCGCGTAACGCGTGACGAGGCCGTTGCCGTGGTCAATTTCAACGCTTTTTCCGTACGCTGCGTGGGTGTCTGCATAAATAACTTTGCCGCTGGCGGCCGCGTTGATTGGCGTTCCGGTCTCGGCCGCGAAATCCACGCCTTCGTGGAACGTCTGGTGGCCCGTGAACGGATCGATCCTGTAACCGAAGTTCGAGGTGTAATTGATGTTTTCAATGGGCGGCAGTGTGGGCAGGAATTTGCGCTGTGCGCTGCCTTCCACCAACAGAGCCTCGAGCACCGAGAGCTGATCCGCTTTCACGTCCACGCTCTTGGTCAATTCACCCAGCTGCTTCGCAAACTCATTGATCGAGAGTGGCGAGCCGACCGCCGCCGCACCGCCGCGACCCGCGTTCGCTGTAGCGCTGGGTAGCTCTTGCGGCTTCAAACCGGCCACTTTCGCGAGTTTTTCACCCAAACCGTCTAGGCGAAGCATGTGCGCCTGCACCTCGCCGAGTTTTACGGCGAGGTTGTTGATGTTGTCTTGAATTTGCTGCTGACGCTGCTTCGCCTCTGCGTGCTGATCGGCGAGCAAGACACCGCGAATCAGCGGGTGGTCGCTGGTGACGGCATATTTAAGCGAGAGGTAGTTGGCGAGCGTCGCAGTCAGCGCGAGCGCAATGAGCCCGCCCACCACCAAACCCACGATCTGCGGCACACCAATATGAAGCGTCTTCTTTGTTCGAAAGTCACTCGAAACAACGATAATCTGCACGTGAAATTCCTCAAATCTTCGGGCGCCAACAAGGCGCTGTATCCCCGCCCGCAAGGGCTAGCCCAGTACTTGGACCGTATGCCGGCCCTAGGCGCGGCATTGATGCATGCCCGTGAGGGCTCGCGTCAATTCGATGTGTTGATCGAGGCGGTGCCGCAGCGTCTAAAGCGCTTCGTCGTATCGGTCACGGCCTCTGGATCCACACTGTCTCTCACGGTCAGTTCTGTGGAGGCGGCGCACATGGCGCGCCTGCTCAGCAATGAAACGCTGGCAAATCTTGGCCGTAAGGGATTGAAATTTAACGAACTTTTGGTCAGAACGCAATCGAGCGTACCCGCCAAGCAACGCCCGCGCGTGCTACCGGACGCGGCCACGCAGCGTGAAATGAGCACCACAGCCGACCGCTTACGTAGTGAGCACATGCAAACTAGTTTGCGACGCCTCGCGAAAACGATGGCTAATCGGTAACAACAACAGCTTTTGGCCGCTAACGACAGCCAGTCGGTCATTTCACTCGCTTTTTTAGTACTGTCGATATACAACTTTTTAGCGGCTAAACCGCCAATTGGCTGTCGATAGACGCAAAAAGCTGTTACTGAAGAAACGATGCAAGCATTCGATTCAGAAAGCGTTGCCCAAGCGCCGTCGGTTTGATCGTCTCGTGAGTGCGCTCCAAGAGCTTTTCTTGCTCGGCAATGTCGAGCGCGCGGCTGACCAGCGAGATCGGGTAGCCGGTGCGCTCCGCAAACCACGCGACGGGAAAGCCGTCGTTTAAGCGCAGTGCATTGAGCATGAACTCAAAGCCCACTTCATCGCGCTTCACAGTCCGCCGCTCGAAAACGCAACTCGCCGGGTCGCTCGACAGCGCCTTTTGCATGTAATCGCGCGGCGGCTTCACCCGTTCGGTTCGCGTGATCGCAGCGTTTGCGCCATGTCCGCCTGGCGTAGAAATTTTGCCGTGGGCGCCCGCGCCAATCGCCACGTAGTCGCCAAAGCCCCAGTAGTTCAAATTGTGCTGACACTGCCGTCCAGGCTGCGCGTACGCCGAGGTTTCGTAATGCACGTAACCCGCCTCTTGCAGCATCGCCTCCACACGCTCCTGCATGTCCGCCGCTTGGTCATGGTCAGGTAAGGGAGGCGGCTTCTTGGCGAACACCGTGTTCGGCTCAAGCGTGAGTTGATAGAACGACAAATGCGGCGTGTGAAACGCGATGGCCTCGCGCACGTCTTGTTCGCACTCCATCATCGTTTGCGCCGTGCCTCCAGCGCGCGAAGCCGGCAAAGCGAACATCAGATCAAGGTTCACGTTGCCGACCGTAGCGAGCCCAATCTCAACAGCCCGCCGCGCCTCCTTGCTGTCGTGCACCCGCCCGAGCGCGGCCAAGTGCGCGTCATTGAAACTCTGAATGCCAATCGAGAGCCGCGTCACGCCGGCCGCTTTGAACTCTGCGAATTTCTGCATCTCAAAAGTGCCGGGGTTCGCCTCCAGCGTGATTTCGGCTTGCGGCGAGAGCCGCGTTCGCGCACGCACGCCCGCCAAAATATCCGCAATCGCTTTCGCCGAGAACAAGCTCGGCGTACCGCCGCCGATAAACACTGTATGAATCGTGCGGCCCCAAAATTCCGGAAGCTGCACCTCCAAGTCAGACATCAACGCGTTGATGTATTCCTGCTCCGGTAAGCCGCCGCCCGCGCCGCTCTGTTCATGCGAATTGAAATCGCAATAAGGACACTTGCGAATGCACCACGGAATGTGGATGTAGAGCGAGAGAGGCGGGAGAACGGTGAAGTGGGGACCGAGCATTAGAGGCAATCAGTACCCGTGCAACGCATTGTCCGGAAAACGCTTCGCCTTCACGTCGGCAACATACGTTTTGATCGCCTCGTCGATGCTCGTTGCGCCTTGCACGAAGTTCTTCACGAAGCGCGGTAGCTTGCCGCGCGTAAGGCCGAGCATGTCTGGGAGCACGAGTACTTGGCCCGAACAATCGACGCCTGCGCCGATGCCGATGGTTGGAATGGGCAAGCTACGCGTAATCTCCGTTGCGACAGTGGAGGGCATGAGTTCAAACACCATCATCGCCGCGCCAGCGTCGGCGAGCGCGTGTGCGTGCTGGCGCAGCGTGGCCGCTGCCTCGTCGGTTTTGCCCTGAATACGGTAGCCGCCAAGCGCGTGCACCGACTGTGGCGTGAGGCCGAGGTGCGCGCACACCGGCACCCCACGATCGGTGAGAAAACGTACGGTTTCTGTCGTCCAGCCGCCGCCTTCGAGCTTCACCATCTGCGCACCCGCTTGCATGAGTACGGTGGCCGAGGCCATCGCTCGCGCGGGAGACTGCTGATAACTACCGAACGGCATATCCCCAATCACCCAAGCCGTTTTGTTGCCTGCCACTACGGCACGCACGTGATACGCCATCTCGTCAAGCGTCACCGGCACCGTGCTCGATCGACCTTGCAACACCATACCCAACGAATCGCCGACGAGCAGCATTTCGACGCCCGCCTCGTCGGCCACACGCGCAAACGTGGCGTCGTACGCCGTGAGCATCGTGAGTTTTTCGCCGGACGCGTACAACTCGCGTAGGCGATGCAGCGTGATGGGTTTGCGGGTGGCGTTGGCGTCGGGTGTTGGGTGTGATGACATGATGGGCTAAGGACTAGGTGTTTCGCCGAGTTGCATGCGTAGCGCGCGTAAGGCGTCTTCAAGATCAGCCACCTTCGCTTCAAGCGACGTCACGCGTTCCGCGAGCGCCGATTCGCGATCCGCTTTCGATGGCGGCAACGTAGCGGTTTCGCCGACGGGAACCTCGCCGCCGAAAAGCATGTGTTGCCACTTCGCCGCGCGTGCGCCCGCCTCGCGTGGAAGCTGCACGACAAGCGGTGGCGTCAGCTCGCTCATGGCCTTGAGGGTCGCTTCCACTTCCGCCAAATCCGCGAACGTGTGCATACGCTCGGCACGCGAACGCAGCTCGCCCGGCATTTGCGCGCCGCGCAACATGAGCTCGCACAAGAGCGCAATTTCGCCTGCCTGTAAGCCAAGCCGTTCGCCAAAACGCTCTGCATACTTCGGCACGCGCGTCGCCGCGCCTGTGAACAATCCCGTGAAACCGCGATCACGTAAGCGCTCGACAGCGCTTGCCACTTCCGCCTCGGTGAGAGACGTCACGGGCGCACGATTGTTCATCTGGTTGCACCCGTTCACTAACGAATTGATCGTGAGCGGATACGAGTCCGGCACCGTAATACGCTTCTCGATCATAGTGCCAAGAACGCGCGCTTCGATGGGGTCTAGAACGGCTTGCATGGCGTTTTTAAGTTAGATGCGGGCAGAAAGTTCAGCGACTAATTTGGCAAATGCTTTTCCGCGGTGAGAGCGTGCGCCCTTTTGGTCAATAGGCATTTCGGCCCCCGTCAATCCGAGTTCAGGATCAAGAAAATACGCGTCGTAGCCGAAGCCGCCGGTGCCGCGTGGCGTGTCAATAATTTCCCCGTACCAACGACCTTCAGCGATGATCGGCTCGGGGTCGTTTTCGGTGAGCACGAGCGCAAGCACGGCGGTGTAATGCGCACCTCGATCACTAACGCCTTGCAGCTCGCGAATGAGCTTCGCGTTGTTATCGGCGTCGCTTTTTTGCAGACCGGCGTAATACGCAGAATTTACGCCGGGGTTGCCGCCAAGCGCATGTACACAAATGCCCGAATCATCCGCGAGCGCAGGCAAACCCGTGTGGCGCGCAGCATTCCGTGCTTTGGCGAGCGCGTTTTCGATGAAGGTGCAGTGCGGCTCGGGCGCTTCGGGCACATTGAATTCGCTTTGCGCGAGAACTTGAATGCCCAGCGGCGCGAGCAGGCGCTCAAACTCTTTGAGCTTCTTCACGTTGCCCGTGGCGATGACGAGTTTTTCGATTTTCATGGGCGGCAATGTTAATGAATCACGTCGTCCGCTCTCTGGGATCGACAGAGCGCCGGTGTTTCACTGCGCATCGGATGCATTTCGCAAACAAGACAATCACTCCGTCACGTCCCGTGCTACGGGCGAGACTGGCATCAGTTGCGGTCGGACAACGGTGGGAGTAGCATCAACGCATGCCATCGGCATACACAAACCAATAGACACGCCTTCTCCTCATGCAAGGAATTAAATCATGTACGTGAAACGCGAATTGATCGCAACGCTGCTTTCGGCAGCGCTACTGTGCGGGGGGGGGGCAGCACTCGCCGCAACAGCCCCCAATAGCGAGTCGTTCAAAGTGCTCTGCGACGGCACAAACAAGCTGCCGCCCATTTACGTGGCGTACAGCAGCAATGGGGCCTTCGAACGATTAAACATCGTTCGTGATGAGAAAACTGGTCAGCTTCGCGGCGGATATGTTCCAGTCGCACAAGAACATATCGACGGCATATGCGCGAAGGGGCAGGCAATATCTGCGGCGCCGAAACCTCTCAGCGCTGAAGGTGAACGCGCCAAGGTTTATGCCAGCTACACCTTGCCCAGCAGCTTCACTATAGCGACTTACTACGGAATCATCCTTGGCAACTTCTGGGTGCCGGGCAATATGCCTTCTGGCCATGAAGCGCATTTGGCACAGTTTGATGTAGTAGCAAATTATTTCAGTAGCGCAACCGGAGGTTCGCATTTTGTTAATTCGATGCTCACATACGCGAATTGGTCAGCGAATGAACATACCGGAATGGGCATGATTTTCGGCCCCGGCATTGCGGGCTCCGGTACAGCACAGGGCGTCACTTGCTTACCTCGTTCAGCAGTGACCGAAACATGGCATTCCTATGGCGGATACCTAGGAAACAAGGTCTGGAACGCCACAAACGCGATTTCTCATCCTTGGGATCCAAACACTTGTTCGCCCAACTTTTTTCAAACGAGCGTGAAGTACACGATCCTAAATGGCGCCAATGTCCTTCAGCAAAGCACTTACTGGCTTTACGACTACGGGTATACGACACCGTTCTTCCAAGCGCCGATAGTCAGCGGCCCACTTCCCAATTTTCAATCAGGCTATGCTGGCATCACGTTTCTTGTGGCGGGCTACCCAGCCTCCTCTGAGTATTGGACGCTTGCGTTTACCAACGTATCGCAGTGGACGCAATAGCCATGAGTTCGAAAACCATTCTCCGTGGCCTGCGTATTGCGACCCTGTCGCTTCTCGTCTTACCCATGCTCGCGTTCGGGCAACCCGCTCCAACGCCAATTGCAGTACAAAGCGTGACCGTCGCCCCAAGCATCCCGCAGGAATACCAACCGTTTACGCTAACGGTTACGTTTAGCAAGCCTTATTGTTTTGCGGTGACCGATGCGCCGTTGTTTTCGAAAGTGAGTCTGGCAGACAACTCCGTGATGCTCCTTTTGTCACATTTAGGCAAGGGCGAAAACTGCACGAATAACAAGTCGGTCTCTGTCCCGGGACTTCCGGCTGGGAATTTCGCGATCACGGTTGGCGTAACGGGATCGTATTGGAAAGACTACCCTGCAGGAACCCGCGAATCAGTTCCAGTTGAGCAGGGCACCGTTGCGATCACAGTCGCCAAAGCGACGGCAGACAAATGGGCGATGCGAACAACTGTGGCGCCTGAGCTATTGCGTGACCAGTCAGGCTTGATACTGACTTACGCTAGACCCATAGTCACGGCGACGGCCATGGGTTTTACATCGTCGTTGATAGCAAAAGAGGAAGACGTCGAGTTCTGGGTTTGGGCGAATCGATTGACCCATTCTGCTTCGGCGACCGCGCCTCCGCCGCTTACCGCTGTACGCTTGTACGCCCTGAAGTACCCTACCTCGCTAAGCGGCACCTACTTCACCACGTCTATTGAAGAGGTGACGAAGCTAAGTCAGGGCGGGTTTACATTGGAACGATTTGGTAGCACCGACCAAGATGAGGTGAAGCTCTACGTCCTGCCGACAACGAACGGCGCTTGCCCGCTCGGCGCCGTGCCCGTCTATCGCCTCTTCAACCAGAAAGCGCCGGCACACCGCTATGTTTCGAGCTTTGACACGTACAACGTACTAGCGGCCAATGGATTTATCGGCGAAGGAATGGTGTTCTGCGCGCCACGTCCGTAACTCGTTGCGCGTTAAGCAAAAGGGTGTGACGCGGCTCAATGCGAGCCGCGTTACGCATCTGCTAAGTTGCACGAACATGCCGCCTAATTCGTCACGTGTGGCTGTACGATGACGTTGACGGGCTGGTCATGCCTTATGTGCGGCTGGGTGACGTGACTCGCTACGCCGCCGCAATCGCCGCGCGCTGGGCGTCACCGAGCTGCTTGATTCCGTCACCGGCAAGCGCAAGTAGCGCGTCCATTTCGGCGCGGCTGAACGGTTTGCCTTCTGCTGTGCCTTGCACTTCGACGAATCCACCGCTGCCGGTCATGACTACGTTCATGTCGGTTTCGCAGTTGGAGTCCTCGTCGTAATCTAGGTCGAGTACTGCTGTGCCTTCAAAAATGCCGACAGATACGGCGGCCACGGAATCGTTGAGTGGCGATTCTTTCAACGTGCCAGCCGCAATCATTTTGTTGATCGCGATGGCGAGCGCAACGTACGCGCCGGTAATCGACGCGCAGCGCGTGCCGCCGTCGGCTTGCAGCACATCGCAGTCGAGCGTGATTTGCCGTTCGCCGAGTTTCTTCAGATCCACCACCGCGCGCAGCGAGCGACCGATTAACCGTTGGATTTCTTGCGTGCGGCCGCTTTGTTTTCCGCTCGCGGCTTCGCGGCGCGACCGCGTGTGCGTCGAGCGCGGCAGCATGCCGTATTCGGCAGTGACCCAGCCCTCGCCCGAACCTTTCTTGTGACCGGGAACGCCGTTCTCGACGCTCGCGTTGCAGAGCACGCGCGTGTGACCACATTCGATCAACACCGAGCCCTCTGCGTGGTGAGTGAAGTGCGGTGTGATTTTGACGGCACGAAGTTCGTTGGGCTGGCGTTTGGACGGGCGCATGGATAGACCTAAAAAGAGTTGGGGAGATTGTAGGCGGCGATCTGTTTGATGCGGCTTTCTGTGGGAGCGGGCTCGCCCGCGATAAAAGGTGGAAGACCGTCGCTCTTTGCTAACACTCATCGCGGGCAAGCCCGCTCCCACACGCACAGCTACCAAAAGCGCCAACCGTGCGTATTGAAAAATCTGAACGCGCTTCGGAAGAATAGTTTCAAGTGCGCGAGACCACGTTTGGCCGAGTGCCCACCGTGATGAACGATGGTGACGCCGGGGTCGCTCACGACGCGGCCTTGCGCGTGCATGCGAACCGAGAGATCAAGGTCTTCAAAGTGCAAAAAGTAGCGCTCGTCGAATCCGCTCACCGCACGCAACGCGTCGCTGCGGCAGAGCATGAACGCGCCAGAGACGAGCGTGACATCGCTGACACGATCCGCCGGCAAGTCGCGATATTCGTAGTGCGCGAGCGTTGCATCGAATTGCCGTTTGAGCCACGTCGGGGCAAAGCCGCGCAAGAAAAATATCCAAACGCTCGGCATACGTTTCGACAAGTAGCCCGGCGCGCCAGCCGCATCGCGCCCGACTGCGCCGACTAGCACCACACGATCAGTCGCGAGCGTCGCCAATCCGCTCGCAAGCGCGCCTGCATCCATCTCCACATCGGGGTTCAACACGAGATGCGCCTCACACGTCGTCGCACGAATCGCGAGGTTGTGCCCGGCGCCGTAGCCCACGTTGCCGTGGCCGGAGATGATTTCAACGGCGAGCCAACGTGCCTCCGTTGCAATCGTGCGTAGAGGCGCGGCGAGCTCGCTCGTTTCGCTGTTGTCGATGAGCGTGAGCGTCACTTTGGTGTTCTCGAGCTGATCGGAAGCCGCGCGTAATGTTTGCAAATTGCGCGCAAGCTCCGGCGCATTGAGTCGATAAACGACGATGCTGACCGAAAGAGAACCGGGCATGGGCATGGACATCAGCGGCGACGTAGCATTGGGCGAATCATGTCATTAAGTTTAGGCCAATGAATTCAATCAGCACCGATGCGCCCACCGCACGCTACCGCGCCGCCGACCTAGTCGCGTTTTGCGAAGCGCTCTACGTCGCAGGGGGCATGCGTCCCGACATCGCTGCTACCTCCGCGCGCCTGCTCGTCGAAGGAGACGTGTTGGGGCACAGCACGCACGGTCTCGCGCTATTGCCGGGCTATCTCAAGGCGCTCGCCGACGGCACGATGCGTGCCGCCGGCGAACCCGTCGTGGAGAACCAACGCACGGTCGCGCAGGTGTGGCACGGTCAACGCTTATCGGGGCTGTGGCTCGTTGAGCGCGCGGTGAGCGTCGCGTCAGCGATGGCGAAGGCGCACGGCACCGGCACAATTTCGATCAAGCATTCGCATCACATCGCGTGCCTCGCGGCGTACCTCGAAGCGCCCGCGCGTGAGGGTCTGATGGTCATCATTCAAAGCTCGGACCCATGCAGCGCGAGCGTTGCGCCGCATGGCGGCATCACACCAGTCATGACGCCAAATCCCATCGCTATCGGCATCCCGACCAGCACCGACCCAATCATGATTGATATTTCGAGCTCGATCACGGCGAACGGCCCATCGCAGCGCATGATCAAAGAAGGCAAGCGCGCACCCGGCATTTGGTACGTCGATCACGAAGGACGCGGCAGCAACGATCCGGCGGTTGCGTTCACTGAACCGAAGGGCGCATTGCTGCCGCTCGGTGGTTTGGACGCTGGACACAAAGGATTTGGACTTGGACTGATGATCGAGTCGATGACTGGCGGGCTTGCGGGTTTCGGTCGCGCCGACCCGCCAGAGGGCTGGGGCGCGAGTGTGTTCGTGCAAGTGATTGACCCCGAAGCGTTCGGTGGCCGCGCGGCGCTGGAGCGACAGACCGACCATCTGCGCACGATCAGTCACGCATCAAGAACGCAGCCCGGTGTGACGAACGTTCGGCTGCCGGGTGAGGGTGGACTGGCACGCAAGCGCGCGCACCTCGCAGACGGCGTGGCGCTGCATGCTTCGATCATGCCGGCGTTGGCCGAGTGGGCGACGAAGCTCAGCGTGAACATTCCTCCGACGATTTAGGTCTTATCAGCTTTATTGCTTCAACGACAGCCGGATGGCGCTTGCAGCGACTTTTTCAACTTAGTCGACTATAAGCAAAAAGTAACGCAAACAACCGTACAGCGGTCGCTCAAGCTAAAAAGCCGTATGCAGCGCTAAATCGCCGCAATGGCCTCAATCTCGAACTGCGCGCCTTTTGGCAGCGAAGCCACGCCGACCGTCGAACGCGCGGGATACGGCGTCTGAAAGAGCGCTTCCATCTTGGCGTTTGCTGCGGCGAAGTTGCCGAGGTCGGTGAGGAACAGCGTGAGCTTTACGACGTTGTTCGTGGTCGCGCCCGCAGCGGTCAACACCGCTTGCATGTTGGCGAGCGCTTGATCGACTTGCGCCTCGAAGCCGTCGCGCAAATTGCCCGTCGCTGGGTCGAGTCCAATCTGACCGGAGCAGTAAACGACCTTGCTGGCGCTCGTGAGCGTGACGCTAATCGCCTGCGAATACGGGCCGATGGCGGCTGGTGCTTTATCGGTGTGGATGACGTGGTTTGACATTCGGTTTCCTTAAAAAATTATCCGCGCAAACGCTGCACGATTTCGGTGGTGAGTTTGGCTTGGTTCATGGTGTAGAAGTGCAGACCGGGCGCGCCGCCAGCGATGAGGCGCTCACACAATTGCGTCACCACATCGAGACCCAGCGCGCGTACGCTCTCGGCATCGTCGCCAAAGTCCGCCATGCGCTTATTTAGCCAACGCGGCATTTCGGTACCGCATGACTCAGCGAAGCGCGCCACGCGGCTGTAGCTGTGCAGCGGCATGACGCCCACCATAATCGGAATCGTAATGCCCGCTTTTTGCGCCGCATCGGCGAATGCAAAATAGGCGTCGGCGTTGTAGAAAAACTGTGTAACGGCGACGTTCGCGCCAAGATCTTGCTTGAGCTTTAACGCGGACAAATCGGCCTTCGCGGTGAGCGCGCGCGGGTGCACTTCGGGGTACGCGGCGACGGCGAGATTGAAGTGATCGCCGGTTTCCGCACGGACGAATTTCACAAGATCCGTTGCATAGCGAAAGTCACCCGCTGCGACCATTCCGGACGGCACATCACCACCAAGCGCAACGAGACGGTTGATGCCCTGCGCGCGATACGTTTCTAGAAGTTCCATCACGCTCGCCTTGGTGGCGCCGACGCAGGAGAGATGCGGCGCGACGTCGTTGCCCGCCTCGGCGACGGCCTTTACCGTCGACATAGTTTTCTCGCGCGTGGCACCGCCCGCGCCGTAGGTAACGCTGAAGTACTTCGGCTTCAGCAACATCAGCTGCTGCGTCACGGCACGAAGTTTTACGTCGCCTTCCGGCGTGTTCGGCGGGAAAAATTCAAAGGAAATATTGTTCATGCGGTCGGTTTCTTTTTAGATTTCTTGGTGGCTTTGGGCTTCGGCGCAGCAGCTCGCAGCGCGGCGTCCCACGCGAGCGCGGCCCACGGGCGCATCGCGGCAGCAGACTCCATGGCGTCCGGCGGCACCGTGTAATAGCCCATCGTTCGCTCGATGCCGTCCTTAAATGTGTACGAAAAGATGCGGCACTTCGCAGCGAGAAATTCATCGCGAGAAATCTCGTCCGCCTTCAACCAAAGTTGGTCAAACGCGATGATCGAAAAAGTTCTTCCATCAATCGAGAAACTAATGCCGCCGAACATGCGCTTTGCGGCGATACCAGCCGCGCCGGCTTGCGGCGCAAGACTCGAGAAAAGTTCGATGCAGTAATCGCGAAATTCGTCTTTCGCGGCGCGTGTCGCTTCTGCAGTCTTTTTCATGTTCGCTCCGCGTAAACGAAAAATTCGTGGTTGCCATCACTGCCGGTGATGCTGCTCGCGAAGTAGTCGAGCACATTGAGCTTCGCGTCGGCGCAGGCGGCGCGAATGCTCTGCTCGACACTTGCAAACAGCGACGCATCGCGCACGATGCCCCCTCGCCCCACTTTGTCGGCACCCACTTCGAATTGCGGCTTCACAAGGGACAACACGCGCCCGCCTTCGCGCAGAAACGCAGGCCATTGCGGCAGCACTTTGGTCAGCGAAATGAACGATACGTCGGCGACGATGAGGTCGCAGTCTGCGTGGGCGCGACGGATGTCGCGAGTGGCGTTTCCTGACTCATCCACGGGTTTCGCTGCTTCCGCCGCTCCCACAACAACATCGGACGGCATCATGCTTCGCGCGTTCACTCCCTCGATGCAGACCACACGTGAATCGTCGCGCAGCCTCGGATGCAATTGGCTGTGGCCCACATCAACGCCCACGACGCTCGCCGCACCGCGTTGCAAAAGACAATCCGTGAAGCCGCCGGTCGATTGCCCAACGTCGAGACAATGCAAACCTGCGACATCCAGCGCGACTTTCGTGAGCGCGCCGTCAAGCTTCAAGCCACCACGTGAGACGAATTTTTCGAGTTCGCTCGCTTCAACCTCAAGCGCGACGTCGTCATCCAACGTCACGCCTGGCTTGGTCAGCGGCACGCGCGTGAGCTTGCGCCCGACGAGCGTGAACACATGCCCCGCCGCGATCAGCCGCTGCGCGGCCGTACGCGATGACGCGAGGCCGCGTTCGACGAGAAGCAGGTCAGCGCGCATAGTTCCGCGTCAGATTTTCGGCTTTTTTCCGAACGGAATAATCACAGCCAGCAGCCAAGAAATCAGTCCGTACAGCAAGCCGCCCAATACTGCCGCCCAGAAGCCGTTCACTTCAAAGCCACCGAGAAGTTTTCCCACCATCCAGAACAGCAAGCCATTCAAGACAAGGTAGAAAAATCCCAGCGTGAGCACAGAGACAGGCAACGTGAGAATCGCCAAGATCGGGCGAATCACGCTGTTGACGAATCCCAGAGCAAACGCGGCGATGAGTGCCGAGATGAAGTTGGTAACAGTGATGGACGGCAGCAGATACGCCACCGCCATGAGCGCGACGGCGTTAAGCAGCCAAACGATCAATAAGCGCGTCATGTGGTTCTCCAGTAGTGTGGGCGAAAATCCATCGAACTTAACCGGTTCGCAAGTGAGTTTTTGACACAGATATCACTGATGAGTTAGTTGATTTACACAGATTTTTACGAACTAGCCTCTGGCGAAACGCGATCCATCAAACTGTGTTCATCTGTGTAAATCTGTGGCAAAAATTGTTCGCCTCGCTTAAGGTCGGTGCATTGGTGTGGGCAATTCATTGCCCACGCAGGTTCGGTCGCTTTAAAGGCTAGTAGCGGTAAGTATCCGCTTTGTACGGCCCGGCTTTGTTCACGCCAATATAAGCTGCTTGCTCAGTGGTGAGCTCGGTCAGCATCGCGCCGACTTTCTTCAGGTGCAGGCGTGCGACTTTTTCGTCGAGGTGTTTTGGCAAAACGTAAACCTTGCCGGACTCATATTGGTCGGGCTTGGTGAAGAGCTCCATCTGCGCGATCGTCTGATTCGCGAACGACGAGCTCATCACAAAGCTTGGGTGACCCGTGGCGCAACCGAGGTTCACGAGACGGCCTTTCGCCAGCAGCGTGATCTTTTTTCCGTCAGGGAAAATGACGTGATCAACTTGCGGCTTGATCTCGTCCCACTCACATTTTTCGAGCGCGGCGACGTCGATTTCATTGTCGAAGTGACCGATGTTGCAGACAATCGCTTCGTCTTTCATCGCAGCCATGTGCTCGTAGCGAATCACGCTCTTGTTGCCGGTCGCGGACACGAAAATGTCGCACTTGTCAGCGGCGTATTCCATCGTGACGACCTTGAAGCCTTCCATCGCGGCTTGCAATGCATTGATCGGATCGATCTCGGTCACCCACACTTGAGCGGACAGCGCGCGTAGAGCCTGCGCGGAGCCTTTGCCCACATCGCCATAGCCCGCGACACACGCCACTTTGCCGGCGATCATCACGTCGGTTGCGCGCTTGATGGAATCCACCAACGATTCGCGGCAACCATATAGGTTGTCGAATTTGCTCTTGGTGACGGAGTCGTTCACGTTGATCGCACGGAACAACAAAGTGCCCTTTGCTGACATTTCGTTTAAGCGATGCACGCCCGTCGTCGTCTCTTCGGTCACGCCAATAATCTGCGCGGCCTTACGGGTGTACCACGTTGGATCTTCGGCGAGCTTGGCGCGGATCGACGCAAACA
>DAINAJ010000051.1:6913-17401 GCA_036733505.1 Casimicrobium sp. | reverse complement strand
AGCGTTTGCACGGCCTCAAGCAAATCGCCCGCTTGCGCGTCGAGATAAGTCTTGCGCTCGGAGGCTTGTTTCAATTCGTCAAGCGCGGCCAAGTTCACTGCGCCCAGTTGCGCGATCTCCGCGTCGACACGCACGACTGTGCGTTGCAACTCGGCTGCACGCGGTGCTTTTTCCAGCGCGTTGGCGAGCCACTCAGCATCTACTTTCAACGCCGCCAGCTGTTCGTCAAACTGCGCGAGGTTCACCTCAGCAGAGTTTTGCTTGAGACGCGCGTCTTCAATTTTCTTGCGAATCGGTTCGAGATCGCGCTCAATCACTAAGCGGGCTTCGTCGGATGCGCGCAGAGCAGCATTCGCACCGTCCACCGCTTCGCGAGCCGCTTTCAGTAAGGTCTCGCGCTCAAGGCGCACGTTCAATTGCGATTGCAAATTTTGCTCAAGTGGCTCAAGCAAAATGCTCTTTTGCTCGCCATGCAAGCGTGCAACGTCGGCTTCGAGTTCTTTGATCGATTGCGAATTGGTCGAGATGCGACGCGTCAGCTCTTGCACGCGATCTTGTGCGGCACGCTCGCCGTACATCGCGTCACGCAACGTAATTTCCGCAGCGCGCAACGCCTCGCGTGCCTTCACGAGCGCGACGTCGGCTTCGTTTCGAATGCCGCGCTTAATCTCGCGATCCGCATGCGCGGACGTGCGCTTTTCTTCGCTAATGGCCAACGCCTCAACGTGCGACTGGACGTTTTCTGCTTCAACGGCAGCGAGCTCGGCAATTTCGGCCAGTTCAGCGCTGATTTGCTGTGTACGCTCGGAAGCCTTGGCTCGCGCCTGCTCAATCTGCAAACGCTCGACTTCGAGCGAATGCACACGGCGCTGCACAGAGACAATCGCGCCGCGCTGCTGCGTCGCGAGCACACGAAGCTCTTGATATTTCTTGTCGGCAGCGTGAAAGGCAGTCTCAGCGCGCGCGGCGGCAGTCTGGGCTTCTGCCAACGCAGCGGCGATTTCGGTGAGTTCGCGTTGACGCGCAATCGCGCCGTGCACCGCTTCGTCCGGCGCGAAGTAGGTCAGGCTGTTAATGCCGACCAAATGTCCGTCGCGGGTAACAATGACCTCGCCCACGGCGAGGTTCGCGCGGTACGAGAGTGCTTCGTTCAACGACGGCGCAACACGCACGCCGTGCAACCAATGAGTAATCGCCGCACCAACGGCAGCGTCCTGCGTTTTGACATGCGCGAGTAGCGAGCCTTCCGCGCCACGCGCGCCAACCAGCGCGCCGGTCGCTCCACTGGCGAAAACTGTGACACGCGCCGGCGGCACTTGCAATGCGGCAGCGGCTTCTAGCGAATCAACGGATAACGCGTTGAGACGATCACGGAGCACGGCCTCGACGGCGTCTTCCCAACCGGCATCGACCGAAAGCTTGGACCAGAATTTGTCGCCGCGAATGGCGTTGCGCTCCAGCCATTGCTGCAACTGGCCCGCACCGCGATTATCGAATTTGGCTTGCACGCCAGCGATTACGTTCTCGCGCGCTTTCAGTTCGCCGAGCGTTCGCGTGGCGCGCTCATGCGCCTCGCGCTTCGCGCCACGATCTTCGTCAGCGGCTGTCGCCGACGCTTCCGATTCTTGCGCCGTTTGTTCGGCGACTTCTAGCTCAGCCCGCTCGCCGTCTAGCTGCTCGTCAATCTCGATAAGCTCTGCGTCTTCCGGTGCCACGAGGCGATCACGCTCTTGCTCCAAACGCATCCGCCGCGCCTGAAACTGCGCGATGCTCTTTTCGGTGTTGACCTTCTTGAGCTGCGACAACTGTGCTTCGCTGTCGATGGCGTTGATCGCTTGCTGCACGTCTGTGAGTGCTGTAGCAGCCGCCCGCAGCGCGGTTTCCGCGATGGGCAACGCTACGCTCGCGACCTCAACAAATCCTTTTTGATCTGCGTGCTTCGCCGACGCGACCGCGACGGCGTCGTCGGCATCCGCCAGCGCTTCGGTCAACTGCACAGCCTGCTCTTGCGCCGAAAGCAACCGCGTCTGCCGTTGCTCAGCTTCGGTCGCTACGCGGGCAGCGCGCTCTCGCTCGAACGCAAGTTGCTGCTCGGTTCGCGTGACTTCGGAGTTGATTTCGTAGAACGCGCCTTGCGCGGTGTGTTGCGCATCGTTCTTGGCGAACACGTCTTGACGCAAGCCCTCAAGCTGCGTGACCAGCGACTGCAATTCGGTTTCTTTTGAGAGCAGCGCGGTTTCGGACTCGCCGAGCACTTTGACCGCGCTTTCGCGCGCCTTTGCAGCTTCGTCGCGGCGCTGTGCGAACAGCAGCGCTTGGCTGTCGAGTTTTTCTTTTTCGAGCTCGCGATAACGCGCTGCGATTTTGGCTTGCCCTTCGAGCCGATCAACTTGCGAGGTCAGCTCGGTCTGAATGTCGTGAACGCGCGCAAGATTTTCTTTGGTGTCGGAGAGACGACCTTCGGTATCTTTGCGGCGCTCTTTGTAGCGCGACACGCCCGCCGCTTCTTCGAGGAAGACGCGAAGCTCTTCGGGCTTGGCCTCGATGATGCGAGAAATCATCCCCTGCTCGATCACGGCGTACGCACGTGGGCCCAACCCGGTGCCGAGGAACACGTCGAGAATGTCGCGACGGCGTACGGCTTGGTTGTTCAGGTAGTAGCTGGATCCGACGTCGCGCTGCACTACGCGCTTGACCGAGAGTTCAGCGTACTGGCTCCACTGACCGGCGGCGCGGCCGCTGCTGTTGTCGAACACCAGCTCCACGCTGGCGCGCGCCACAGGCTTGCGATCGCCGCCACCGTTGAAAATCACGTCGTCCATCGACTCACCGCGCAGCGCGGAAGCTTTACTCTCACCAAGCACCCAGCGCACGGCGTCGATTACATTGGATTTGCCGCAGCCATTGGGGCCGACGATACCGACCAATTGGCCGGGGAGCGCGATGGTGGTCGGGTCAACGAAAGACTTGAACCCGGCGAGTTTGATCGAAGTTAGACGCATGCAATCGGTGTGGGTGGGTCGTGAATGGGCTACGGGGTTGGCGGAGACCGGAAAAACTGTTCTCTGCGCCCTGTGACGACCCGATAAAATCAGTGTCGATTATAGGTGCTGCCAGCACCGAGCTAACTCATTGAAATTGCAAGAAAATCATGTCCGAACGTCAAGCCAGCACACCTTCAAAACCGCAAACCGAGCTTGACTCGTTCCCCAACCCCCATGCAGCTAGGGATTATCTGATTCACATTCAGATTCCGGAGTTCACCTGCCACTGCCCGCTCACGGGCCAGCCGGACTTCGCGCACTTCACGATCGAATACATCGCCGATCAGACCTGCGTCGAACTCAAAGCGCTGAAAATGTTCATGTGGAGCTTCCGGGACACCGGCGCGTTCCACGAAAAAGTGACCAACGACGTGCTCGACAAAATCGTCGCGACCATCCAGCCGCGCTTCGCCCGCGTCACCGCACGCTGGAACGTGCGCGGCGGAATTTACACAAACGTGGTGGCCGAGCATCAGGCCGACGGCTGGAAACCCAAGCCAGCTGTGGATTTGACGCGATTTGGATTGGCTAACCCGGCGGCGGTCTAGGCGCAGCGCTAGTCCGCGGTTGCGGTTACAGCTTTTTCGTTCGGACGACTGCCAGGCGGCGATTTCAACCATTTTTTCTGGTTAGTCGAATTCGTGAAAATTGTGGCTAGAACGACCAGCAGGCGGTCGCTGGACTCATAAAGCTGTTAAAACACTGCGGTCGTCTGCGGCAACCATCTCGGACGGGCGCAACGACGCCTCCCGCGCCGCGCCCCTCCGCTCCGATCCGATACCGAAAAAGTCAGCTGCGCGCGGTCTTCTTCAACGCGTATGCCAACGACCAGACCGACGACGCGTACATGCGCGAGCGGTTGTAGCGTGTGATGACGTAGAAATTTTCGAATACGAGCCAATACTCGTTGCGACCGTCCGCGTTGTCGAGCGAGATGATGCCCACAGACGCGTCGTCGGATGGCAGCACAACGTCCGGGTCCTGAGCGCTGATCTTCACGCCAGCAGCTAGAAATTCACGCAGCGGCTTGCGTGGTGAGAGGCCGCCTTCAATGCTGGCGATGATCTCTGCGCTGGGCTCGCTGATCGGCAGCATGACCGGCTCGCCGCGCTGCCAACCGTGACCAGCGAGAAACGACGCCACCGAGCCTACGATGTCCGCGGGCGAATTCCACAGATCAATTTTTTGATCGTTATCGAAATCAACTGCCCATTTGCGGTGACTGCCCGGCATGAATTGCGGCCAACCCATCGCGCCAGCGAACGAGCCCAAGTAATCGAAAGGAGAGCGCTTTTGCTCGCGAGCTAGCAGCAGCAAGTCTTTGAGTTCGCCGCGGAAAAATTCGGCACGGCGCGGGTAGTCAAACGCCAAAGTCGCCAGCGCATCAATCACCCGAAAACTGCCCGTCATGCGTCCGTACACGGTCTCGACGCCAACAATGGCGCCAATGACCGATGCTGGAACGCCGTACGACGTTTCAGCGGCCGCGAAGTGCGCCTTGTTGGCACGCATGAACTCCGTGCCGCGCTGTAAACGGTCTCCGCCGATGTGGCGAGGCCAATAGACGTGCCAAGGCGTGGGCGCACGCACCGGCGCGTCCATGTAGCCGATTACTTTTTCGAGTTTTTTGACTCGCGCGAAGACCGCATCTAGCGCGGCGGCATCGAATCCGTCGTTGGTGACGAGTTCCGTTTTGAACGCCGCAACTTCGGAGCGTTGATTAAAGTCCTGCGCTGCGGCAGCACGCACGAATGTGAAGAGCGCCGCAGCGAAGACGGCAGCGAGAATAGATTGCATGGAAAGGCGTTGCATAGGACAGAGATAATAGCGGCATGACTTATTCCTTTTTCCGCCCCGCCCTCTTTGCCCTTGACCCTGAAGCCGCGCATGCAGCTGCATTTGCAGCGCTTGACGCGCAAGCCGCACTCGGACTTGCCCGTGTGTGGGGCGGGCAAATCCCGGTCACGACACCGGTCGAAGTCATGGGGCTCACGTTCCCCAACCGCGTGGGTTTGGCCGCCGGACTCGACAAAGACGCGAAACATTTGCGCGGCCTCGCGCAGCTGGGTTTTGGTTTCTTGGAGATCGGCACGCTTACACCTCTGCCACAGCCCGGAAACCCGACGCCGCGCATGTTTCGCTTGGTCGAGCATGAAGCACTAATCAATCGTCTGGGCTTCAATAACGGTGGCGTCGAAGCCGCGCTCAAGCGGCTACAAACGCGCGACGTGACGGTGCCGGTCGGTGTCAACATTGGCAAGAACGCCGTCACTCCAATCGAGCGCGCGGTGGACGACTACTTGGCCGCGCTTCGAGCGGTGTACGCCACGGCGGACTACGTCACGGTCAATATTTCGTCGCCCAACACCAAGAATCTGCGTGACCTACAAGCGCCTGATTCCGTTGCGGCGCTCGTTGCGACGCTCACACGCGAAGGCAAACATCTCGCACGACTGCACGGCCGCACTCGCCCGATCGCTGTGAAAATCGCGCCCGACATCGCCGACGAATCAATCGCGGACGTGGTCAACGCAATCATTGACGCGGGCGCCGATGCAATTATTTCAAGCAACACTACGATTAGCCGCGACGCGATCGCAGGTCACCCACATGCAAAAGAGGCCGGCGGACTCAGTGGCGCGCCGCTCACGAAGCGCGCGGACGCGGTGTTGGCGGCGGTTGTAAAAGCCGCGAATGGCCGAGTGCCGATTATCGGCGTCGGCGGCATCATGTGCGTCCAAGACGCCCAACGAAAGCTCGATCTAGGCGCAAGCTTGATTCAGATCTACACGGGCCTCCTCTACCGTGGCCCAGGCTTTGTCGGGGAACTGCTAAGAGGTTTGAGCAAACACAACTGACGCCCGCTCATTGCTCACGGGGCCGCCAGCAACCGCTGTAGCGCCTTGCGCGCTGCCTGCGTTCGACCTCGGCTTGCGCCTGTGAAGCGCAACGTTACGCGTCCATCACCGGCGGACATTACGCGCTGCATCACGGCCGGATAGTCGCGCTTCACCGTGGCTCGCGCTAAGGCCGTCTGAGCACTTTCTGGCAACGTCCAGCCCACGAATTCAGTCGCTTCGCTGTTTTTCTCTTGGCCATTTGGTGTGTCGCCTAATTCGCATCGTGCCTGCAGCAATGCGAGCCAAGCATCAAACGCTGGATGCGCGCGATCTGGATGTCCTGAAAAGAACACCGTATTGCCACATTCAACAAACCCTTCGCCCGTCCGCTCGGGCAAACGCGGTAAGCCCACGTCTACGCGCCCCGCTTGGAGTGCTGCGATGGTCGCGTGCACATGGTCATCAGACGCACCGCCCAAGCCGCCAAAGCATATGACCCAATCGCAGTGCGTCCAAGCGCGATGAATTGCAGCAGCCAACGCAATCCGATCCGCTGGAATCATCGACACCGACGCGATTGCAATTCTCGCTAACGCGAGTCGCTGTGCAACGTGCGCAACGTGCGAGTCTGCCCCGGTGGCCAGCGCGTAGTCCCCCACCACCAGGAGTCCCGGACACTTCAACACAGCGCCGCCGCGGTTAGGCTGTCTGGAACATGCCAGCGAGCGCACGATCAACGATGGGCTCAGCCTCGATGAGGCGCGCTTTGTCCGTGCGGAACCATTCAGCCAATTCTTCTGGCGTTAATGAGGCCGCCTTGCGGCCATGGCGCGTTGTGAATAGGTACGTCGTACCCTGCGGACTCACCCACGCGAGCTTGGCGTACTTCAGTGCGCCTTTTTCATCGCTCATCTCGATCCATTGATTGCGCTCCATCTGTTTAACGAGTTCGCCAAACGGATCAAACGCAATGTCATTGCTCGCGTCCGGCAGCTCAGTTGGCTCAACGTATTCAGGTTTTGCGCCACGCAGCAAGCCGGCATGAACTTCGAGTAGACGGTCAAAAAATGGCGTAACGGTGTCGTCAGAAAGCGATTTGAGGCCTTCGCGCAAACGGCGAACTAACGACGGCACGCGCTGGCTCAAAAGGGTACGTTCGGCCGGCTGATCCTTCGGCGTGACGCTCCAGACCAATTCGTCAAGCACCGCCACGGCTTTTTCGTACTGCGGGCTTTCTTTGCCACCGTCCAGCAGCGCGTCTTGCAGATGCGGCTGCCACGCGACTTCGATGAACTCGATTACCGGTTCCGGCAGCGCGTTTTGCCGAATGCGGGCGTCGACCGTTTCCTTGGCTTCACGGACCGCCGCCAAGTGAGTGTCCGCCGCTTGCGCTTCGGCGGTTTCATCTTCAACGGTTGACTTGGCATTGATTTCTTGTTCGGCAATGAACTGCTCAAGCTCAACCAGTGCAGCGGTGAAAAAACCCAAGTCGTCCACGAAATCGCTGCTGATGTGCTCCACCAAATCGCGAATTTTTAGGAACAACTCGTCGTGGACTCCGTCTTCAGGCGACCAACCAATGCCAGCGTCAGCCAAACGGTTTAGCAGTTGTCGTGCAGGGTGATTTTTGCGGGAGAAGAATCCCCGATCCACCATTGCCGCTTTGAGCATGGGAATCTGTAGGCGCCCCAACAAAACTTTGATTTCGTCGCGCAACTCTTTGCGCGCCAGCACAAAGTCGAACATCATCGCCACGAGCTCAGTCGTAGTGGCGTCTAACACCGAAATTTCGCCCGACGCATAGCCCGGAACTACTTCCCGCAACACGGTTCGTGCAGGCTGCGGCGGCGACGAAAAATCAATCTGGTCGGCGCGCAACTGCAAATCGGTCAGTGAATCCAATAACCGGCGATCTACGCCGGCGGAGAGGGGCGCGCGGAACGCGCCATTGGCCGCAAAACCAAGGGCTGCGCTAATCTGCATGGCCTCTTTGTTACGGACCATCCCCGACAACGACGGGTCGGAGGATGCTGGCCCACCCGAAATAGCCGGGACGACATGCTGCAGGCGTTCAACTAGGGCAACCAAGTTATTGGCTAATTGTTGAAGCGGAGCCGCATCGGGCCGCATGTTCGCGTCGGAAGGGTAGCCAGCGCCCATGTATCCATCGGCGGATTGCGCGGCAAACCCGTAACCGCCGCCGTCCGCCGCCGACGGGCTTGGTCCCGCGTGCTGCATCCCTTGCTGAGACTGCCCCGCCTCTGCGTGGCCGGCTTGCGCTGAGCCACCGCCGCGATGCTGTGCGGCCGAGCGGGGCGCTTGCACGCCACAGTCCTTCAAATATCGATTTAAATCCGCATAAACATCGTTGAAGCCCATGCCGCCGAGCTGCGAGAGGCCGCGAATCCAATGCAGACGCATTTCAACGGTTGTCGCGGAATCCACCAACATAGCCTGCAGCAGCGCGCCCACGATTGACTGCGGAGAAAACGGATCGTCTTCCATTTTCAATGTTGGGATTCGCTTGAGGTACGCGATGTTTTGGTGCAGGCTTGGCAGTTCACCCAGGCAAGCGCTCTCGATCGAGCGTGCCAAGGAACGCGCTGAGACGTACTCGTCGAGCACCTCGTCCGTTTGCAGCGACAAACTTCCGGTCTGCGGTAGGGCCGCGCCTGGAATAACGCACGGCTTCTTGCCGTCAAGTCGTGCCGTCAGCTCCTCAGTAAACGTTTCCGCCATTGAACCGCGGGTTCGTAACAAGGCGGATCGCGCGTCAAGCAGTCCGTTGACCACTTTCGGCTCGTATGACTTTGATGCGTTCTCCATCAGCATGTCGGAGAGGCGGTCGAACGCGGCGGCCAGTTGCAAACTACAACGGTGTTGCATCAAATCGCGGCAAGCGTTAAGTACTGCCTGCGCGGGTGCCGCGGTCGCCTTCGGTTCGCTCTGTGGAGAATCCACTTGAATTTGCAAATTCATAAATCTCAGTAATGACCTGAATGGCACGCGCTAAGGCAGGCCGGAGTACGCAGTATTTGCACGAGAGCAATCACCTTAGCAATCTAGCACATCGTCATGCCGTTGGCGCACTATGGCGACGAACTCTTGTCATAGGGTGGTGCGAATGCCACTATTTTTGCAAGCTTGAGGCGAAAACACCACGTATCGGTCGCGACTCAGCCCCTCGGAAGAGCAAAAGCCGCTTAACACGTCAGCAAACATGCCCATGAGCGCGCGATCAATGATCGGCTCAGAATCGAGCATTTGAATTCGCCCGAGTCGGAATTTTTCCGCCAATTCGACGGCCGAAAATATGGAAGCCTTACCGCCAAGCCTAGTGGTGAACAGATACGACGTGCGTTGCGGGCTAATCCACGTGAGCCTTGCGTAGCGCAGCTCGCCATTCTTGTCGCCTTCAATTTCGATCCACTGGCCGCGCGATAGTTGCGCGACAAGCTCGTGGAACGAATCCTCTGGCGGCGCCTCAGTCTCGTCGACTAGGTCCGTCAGTTCCACGTAATCGGGTTCGGCGCCGCGTAGCAGGACAAGATGCACTTCGAACAACTGATCGAAGAAAGCTGGCGTCGCGCCGCGCGAAGTGGCGCTCGCTTCATTTGCTCGCAGTCGCCGAATCAAGCTCGGAATGCGCTGCCCTAGGTCATGCCGACTTTGCGGTGCCAGCTTGGGCTGCACGCTCCAAATCAGGTCGTCCATTGCCGCGACGGCCTCGGCAAATTCAACGCTTTCTTTGCCATGCTCAAGCAGGGTCGCCCGACTATGAGGTCGCCACGTTTCTTGAATGAACTGGACAACTGGCTCGGGCATCGCATGCATTGAAAGGCGCGCGTCAACGATGGACTGCACCTCCCGCGCAACCATCAAAGCCCTGTCAGCCGCCTCTGCCTCGGCCGTACGCGCATCCAAGAGCGGCTGCGCGTCGAGTTCCTGCATCGCGACAAACTGCTCAAGATCACTTTGCGCGTCGGTGAAAACGCTCAAATCGTCAACAAAATCCCTACAGATTTGATTGACAACAGTTTGGATCTTGGCAAATAGCGGCGCTTCTTGCGGATTGTCTGGCGACCAGCCAAGCCCGACGTCGGCAAGTCGGTTCAGCAGCATCCTTGCCGGATGATTCTTTCGCGAGAAAAAGCCGCGATCGACCATCGCAGCTTTGAGCATCGGGATTTGCAGTCGGCCCAGAACACCTTTGACTTCGTCGCGCAGCTCACGGCGCTCAAAGACGAACTCAAACAACATGGACACCAACTCGATCGTTGTTGCATCGAGAACGGAAATTTCGCCAGTGGCATATCCAGGAACCGTCTCGCGCAATCCAACGCGGGGCTCAAACGCTAGCTCGGCATTGTCTAGGGCGGCGTTCGCAGCCTGCAGCGAGGTTAGTGAATCTAGAAGGCCGCGGTCATAGCCCGATGCTACAGGCCCCTGATGGCTCCCCTTCGACGCAATGCCCAATGCGGCGCTGATATTGGCGCCGTCGTCACCACCCAGCGGCGGCCACCCGGTCGCAGACGAACCGAGCAGGCGCGAAGGGTTAGCGCGTTGCAATCTCGACACCAGTGCAGACAGGTTGCCGGCCAACA
>DAINAJ010000051.1:4582-6813 GCA_036733505.1 Casimicrobium sp. | reverse complement strand
GGCAACGCGCTCAACGAAGCATCGAGAGCGCTGACAATTGAAGGCGCGGAAAATGGATTCTGCGCCATTCGCAGCGACGGTTCGCGAAGCAATCGCGTGATCCGTTGATGCATTGGCATCATCTGATCGAGACATTCAGAATCGATCAAGTGTGCGAGCGAGCTGGCAGCGACATACTCGTCGATCACTTCGCCAGCCTGCAAGGAGAGACCCTTGCCTCCGGCAGCCAATTTGGTACGCAAACCGCACGCGACCTTAAACTCTGACCGCGCCAGCAACTCACGGGCGAAACCCGCGCGAATTTCGGTTCGCGCAGCGCGCAGGGCGACTAAGGATCTGCGAATATTCTCCGCACTTTCCTCATCGACCGCGGCGATCGAATCTGCTTTCAAGAGATCCGCCACGCGATCCAACGCCGCTTCGATACGCAGGCTCGCGTGCTCGCTCATCACGGCAACGCAAGCGCGATAGATGCGATGGTTTACACGGCGAGGTACCGATATTTCGCCATACTGGGGGGGATGAGTATCCGGGGACATGCGCGGGATTTAACCATGCAGCGCATGGAGACTCGTAACCATTCGTCAGATATTTTCGGTCGAAATCACACGTTCGTCGGAATCAGATAATTACCGGATTTAACATTCGCGAATGTCGCAAGACGCTTGAGCCTACGAGGCAATTGCTTCCGCCCACGCCTTGTCCAAACGTTTGCCGGAAACCGGGAACGGGGTCTTGAGTTCCTGCGCAAACAATGACACTTGCAATTCTTCGATTAACCATCGGAAGTCCGCCAGTGTCGCGCTATGTGCCGGGCCAACGCGCTCTACTTCCGCCAACCACCGCGCCCAATAGCCCGCCAATATCGGGCCATGACGTGGCTCACGCTCGGGCATCGAAAGGAACTTCTCCAAACGCTTGCCAAGGGCTCTCATGTAACGTGGCAGATGCGGCAACTGAGCCCACGGCGTCGCCGCCAAAAAACCAACAAACACTAAACGATCGCGCCACTGCGCAAGCGTTGGCACCAACGCTTTGGCGCGCGGCGCGCCGTACAAAACAATCTGCAACGCGGCGTAGGCTTCGGCAACCTGCGCAAGCGTACGTCCAAGTGCTTCCGCAACGACGGGAATTCGCTGTTTCGCACGCTGCACTTGTTCGCGAAACGCCCGCTCATCACGCGGCAGCGCATCGTCGCCCACCATCGCTCGATCCGCCAACGTATT
The DNA here is from genome assembly GCA_036733505.1 of Casimicrobium sp. Classification (GTDB taxonomy): domain Bacteria; phylum Pseudomonadota; class Gammaproteobacteria; order Burkholderiales; family Casimicrobiaceae; genus Casimicrobium. The sequence continues at coordinate 5,587 of DAINAJ010000051.1, read as the reverse complement.
CAGAAAATCGGCGAGCAATTTGTCCGTAGGAATTGCCGTTTTGAGCTGCATCGCGCTTTGAATGAATCCTGCAGGGCCCTTTTCCCAATTGCGCATTTGCTGCTTGAGCTCAAGCGAAATCAAGCGCACTACGCCGCGCCGATGCGCCAGTTCAGCCTCACGCGCGGTTTCAAAAAGTCTCACCGCGACGCTTGTGATTTCATCGACACAAGCGGGATACGCAGTAACCGTTCTGCCCGCTCTCTTGACCGGAATTCCGTCGGGCAATGTCCCGATGGTCCACGTCGTAATACCGGTCTTCTCGATTTCCGAAGCCGCGCTCGCACCTTTGGTGTCACCCTGAAACGCCATGCGCGCGATTTGTCCCAACTCCTCCTGCAACTTCGCCAAATCGCGTCCCATCGCCAGCTCGTTTCCTTCGCCGTCCATCACACGGAAGTTGAGCTGCAAATGCGCCGGCACCTCGATGCGGTCCCAGACGCTTCCCGGAAGCCGCAAATTCAAGTAATCGCGCAAGAAGTCGAGCATCGCCTCGGCGAGGGGCTTCTCACGCGGCGTGGCGAGCTCCAAAAAAGCGGTGACGGTGTCGGGCACCGGCTGAACGCGACCGCGTTCCGCTTTGGGCAATGCCTTCAAGTACACCGCGATTTTTTCTCGCCACAGCCCTGGAATGAGCCAGCTCGCAAAACGATCTTCCACGGCATTGAGCAACGCCAAAGGCAAACGAACCGTGACCCCATCCATCACATGGCCCGGCTCGAAGCGATACGTCGTTGGTACTTCAAAGTCTCCGAGTTTGAGCGTTTTTGGGAATTGCTCTTCGGTGATCGCCTCCGCGCCGTGGCGCATGAGTTGCTCGCGCGACATGCGCAACGACTGATCGCGACTTGCGCGGAGTTCAGCGCGCTCGGTTGGCGCGAGCTCCGTCGCCGCTTCCGCTTTCAGCCATTTCTCAAGTTCAGCACGGGTGGAAATTTCACTTGGAATGCGCGCTTTGTAAAACGC
>DAINAJ010000051.1:0-4482 GCA_036733505.1 Casimicrobium sp. | reverse complement strand
GCGTCACGCGCCTCGAACGGTCGCTCGCGTGGATCGGGCACCGACAGCGCCGCAGCGATCACCAACACTTCGGGCAACACGCCGAGCTTCTTGCCCTCGACCAACATTCGGCCAATACGCGGATCTACCGGTATGCGCGATAGCTCGCGACCAATCGGAGTGAGCTCGCCTTCAACGTTCAACGCGCCGAGCTCTTGCAAGAGCGCCGTGCCGTCGGCAATCGCGCGACTACTCGGCGGCTCGATAAACGGAAATTCTTGCACGCGACCCATGCCCAGCGATGCAAGCCGCAGGATGACGCCTGCGAGCGAAGAGCGCAATATTTCCGGGTCGGTAAATGCGCTGCGTGCGTTGAAATCGTCTTCGCCATACAACCGGATGCAGACACCTGGCCCGACGCGCCCGCAGCGACCGGCGCGCTGGTTCGCGCTTGCCTGCGAAATCTTCTCGATTTGCAGCATCTGCACTTTGTTTTTGACGCTGTAGCGATTAAGTCGCGCCAGCCCCGTATCGACGACGTAGCGAATGCCCGGCACGGTGAGCGATGTTTCCGCCACGTTGGTCGACAGGATCACGCGTCGTCCGTTCGAGCCCGAAAAAATGCGCTGCTGATCTTGGACCGAGAGCCGCGAAAAGAGCGGCAAAATTTCGGTGCCGGGCTTCAGACGTCGCCGCAAAATATCCTGCGTTTCGCGAATCTCGCGCTCGCCCGGCAGAAACACCAGCACGTCGCCCGGCCCATTGAGCCAAAGCTCGTCCACCGCATCGGCAATCGCCTCTTCGAGCTTTTCTTCGTCGTCGTCCTCGCTCTGCGTCGAGCGATACACCACGTCCACCGGATACGTGCGCCCGGACACCGCAATCAGAGGTGCGGGCTTGCCGTGACGATCTTGAAAATGCAGTGCGAAGCGCTCGGCGTCAATAGTGGCCGACGTGATGATGACCTTTAGATCGGGCCGTTTCGGCAGCAATTGCCGCAAGTAGCCGAGCAAGAAATCAATGTTCAATGAGCGCTCATGCGCCTCGTCGATGATGATCGTGTCGTAGGCGTTTAAGAATTTGTCGCCCTGCGTTTCGGCGAGCAAAATTCCGTCCGTCATCAGCTTGACGAACCCGTCTTCTTTAGCCTTTTCGGAAAAGCGCACCTTGAAGCCCACCGTCGCGCCGACCTCTTCGCCCAGCTCCTTCGCGATGCGCTCAGCCACGCTTCGCGCCGCAATCCGGCGTGGCTGCGTGTGACCGATCAAGCCGAAGCGCCCGCGTCCCGCCGCCAGCGCGATCTTGGGTAATTGCGTTGTTTTTCCCGAACCCGTTTCGCCGGTGAGCACCACCACTTGGTGATTGCGAATGAGCGACGCGATTTCGTCAGCGCGCTCGGAAACCGGCAAACCCTCAGCGTAGGTGATCGCCGGAGAGCGCGACAGTCGATCACGAAAACGGTCCTCAGCGCGCGCGATATCGGCCGCGAGCTGTTCGGGTTTGGCTTGTTTTACGCGACGGCTGATCCTCCAGTAATCCGCCAGCAGCATGGACTGGCGATTCAAAGCAACGGACGAAGCGGGCACAGCGCGGGCGGAATGGGATTTGGGATCAATCATGCAGCGCAGAATTCTACGGCACGGTTTACAGCTTTACGCACCAAGCGACAGCCAGAAGGCGTTTCAGTCCATATTTTGCAGATAGTCGACTATAACAATAAATAGTCGTTAACCTATATGTAGCTGTCGCTCTGGCACAAAAGCTGTTTCACACCTAATTTCGGGGATATTTGCGCGGACTAGCAGCGTTCGCGCCGCGCTGCTCCCGCAAGCAGCGCGGTGACACCGTATTCACGTCGGTGCGGGAACTCGCTAAACTGCAAACGTGTTCAATTTTCTTACGCTGGGAACCTAACCGATGAAAAAAATGAATCGCGCGCAGCACCTGTTGGCGCTTGCCGCCTGCACGGCCGCGCTTGCCGCTACGGGCGCAATCGCCAATCCACTGCGCTGGGCGGCGGCGGGCGACCCGCAGACGATGGACCCGCATTCGCAAAACGAAGGGCTGACGAATTCGGTGAACTCGCAGGTCTACGAGTTTTTGATGATTCGCGACAAGAAGCTCAAGCTCGGGCCGGGCCTCGCCACCGAATGGAAGCAAATCGATTCGCTGACATGGCAATTCAAATTGCGCCAAGGCGTGAAGTTTCACGACGGTTCGCCGTTCACGGCCGACGACGTCGTCTTCTCTATGGAACGCGCACGCGCTCCGACTTCTCAGATTCGTGTGTATGCCAATCAATCTGGCGTTGCGCGAAAAATCGACACCCACACTGTCGAATTCAAGTTACCGCAAGTCAACCCGATTTTTCTTGACCATGTGAATCAAATCATGATCATGAGCAAGTCGTGGTCTGAGAAAAACAACTGCACCACACCGCTCGATTACAAGAACAAAGAAGAGAAGTTCACATCGCTCAACGCAAACGGCACGGGACCTTATCGACTCGTGAGCCGCCAGCCGGATGTGAAAACCATTTGGAAACGTAACGACGCATGGTGGGGCAAACATGAAGGCAACGTCACGTCAGTAACCTACACCTCCATCAAGAATGACGCGACGCGTCTCGCGGCTTTGGTCTCCGGTGAAGTCGATTTCATCCTCGATCCACCGCCGCAAGACATGGAGCGCCTCGAGAAAACGCCAGGCGTGAAAGTAATCAACGGCGTTGAAAACCGCGTGGTCTTCATCGGCATGGATCAGGCGCGCGACGAGCTGCTCTACTCGAACGTGAAGGGCAAAAATCCGTTCAAAGACAAGCGCGTTCGTCAAGCACTTTACCAAGCAATCGACATCGAAACAATCAAGACCAAGCTCATGCGCGGCCAAGCCTTCCCAACGGGCGGGATCACGCCGTCGCCGCTGGGCGCGTACAACGATCCAGCGATCGAAAAACGCCGCCCGTACGACGTTGCAGCAGCGACCAAGCTGCTGGCTGAGGCTGGCTATCCGCAAGGTTTCGAAGTGACCATGCATTGCCCGAACAACCGCTACATCAACGACGAGAAAATTTGTCAGGCTTTGGCGGGCATGTGGGCAAAAATCGGCGTGAAGGTGAAACTTGACGCACAACCGCGCGCCATCTATTTCCCACGTCTGGACAAGCTGGATACTTCGCTCTACATGCTCGGTTGGGGCGGCGCGATTACCGATTCGGAAACCACGTTAACCCCCGTGCTACGTAACCGTGCAGCCGGCGGCATCGGCGATTACAACTACGGAAATTACAAAAACGACAAGCTTGACGCTGCCGCAGCGGCGCAAAGCAAGGAGGCCGACCCGAAAAAACGCGAAGCCTTCATCAAGCAGGCGCTCTTGGCACACAACGACGAGATCAATCATCTGCCACTGCATCGTCAGGTGATTCCGTGGGCCACGCGTAGCAACATCACCGTAGTTCACCGCGCGGACAACTACGTGCAGTACGACTGGATTAGCGTGAAGTAACGCTCGCTTTCCACGGTCAGCCAGCACTGAGATAACAGGCCGCATAATGCGGCCTGTTTCTTTTGTGCAACCACTGTAAAGGGCTCTATGCGTGTCGCTTGGTTCAATGTTGAAAATCTCTTCACTCGCTACGCGTTCGGCTCACCGCACAGCGAGGCGATGCCGTACGATCGCCAAGTCATCGCAGTGGGCGTGACCGCTGTGGATCGTGGCACCGACGGTGCCGACGGAAACATTGCGCTGGCCGGCATGCAACGCGACAACACTGCGCGCGTGATTCTCGATATGCAGCCTGACATTCTGGGGGTGGCCGAAGTCGAGAACGTCGCTGCGCTCCGCATCTTCAATCAGCAATACTTGTCGCACTATTTCGACCGCATTTTTCTGGTGGATGGCAACGACGGGCGCGGCATTGACGTTGCCATCTGTATCCGCAAAGGTTTTCAAGCCGACGTACTAGGACTTCGCACGCACGCGCATGAGACGCTGGAGCCGGGCCAGAGTGTTGAATGGGGCGTCGTCGGTGATGAGAGCGGGCCGGTATATCTCGCGCGAAACGCCCTCTTTTCGCGCGATTGCCTTGAACTTGACGTTGCAGTCGGCGGCAAGACGCTCACCTTCATGGCGAACCATTTCAAGTCGCAGGGCAAGAGTTCGCGCCGAGAACAGCTCCCACCGGACGAACTGCGACTTCGACAGGCCACGCGCGTCGCGGAGCTCGTGAAAGAAGCCCAAACCGCCGGCAAGTTCCCAGTTGTCTTCGGCGACCTCAATGTAGACAACACGAATCCTCAGCGCGGGCAATCGCTCGCCCCGTTAATCAACAGCGGACTCGTCGACTGCTTCGGCGACTTAAGCCCGCAAGATCGGTGGACCCACTACTATGTTGTCGGCCAAGACGTTTCTAGGCTCGATTACATCCTGCACGACGCACGCCTCAAGCGCACAGACCGCGTGATCAACCGCAAAGGCATTACTTTGAAATGCAATCAGTAC
>DAINAJ010000050.1:0-17475 GCA_036733505.1 Casimicrobium sp. | reverse complement strand
GGTTGCTGCACACTGTGCTCGCCCATGCACGCAACAACGCGCAGCGCACACCCGCGAAGGCTGCTGACTCAGTCACCGGGCTGGTGAATCGGCGCCATTGTCGACAGTGGCTAGAGTATGAGTGGGCTACACAGAGCGAGCATGTCACGCGCGGGCTCTTGCTGATGCTGGATCTAGATTCTTTGGCCGATATCAACGAGCGCTTTGGACACATCGTAGGCGACTTGACGCTTAAACAAGTGGCGCAAACATTATTAGGCAACGTGCGCAAGTCCGATATGGTGGCTAGGTGGGACGACACAAAGTTTCTGGTGTGGTTGCCGGGTATGTCCGCCGTAGTGGCCTCCGCGACAGCCGAAAAGCTGCACGCCACGATTTCACAGCTGCCGGTGCCCTCGTCCGACACCGACGGTGATACGGTCAACGCATCCCTCGGCGCAACGCCCGTCGCCGCGAGCGACACGTTCACCACTGCGCTTGACCGTGTCGAGAGGGCCTTGGAGAGCGCGAAACACTATGGACAGCGCAGCGGTGTGGTCGTGGCGCGACCCGGCGGTTAGTCGGGCGCTGGAGGCGGTGGGCTTTGTGCCGTCCGCCTCACCACGGCGTCAATGTGCCAGGCCGCGATAAACATCGCGCCAATGACCGGCCCAATCACGAAACCATTAATGCCGAACACCGCCATGCCGCCGAGCGTCGTAATCATCACGACGTAATCTGGCATGCGCGTGTCCTTTCCGACCAAAATCGGCCTCAACACGTTGTCGACAAGACCAATAACCAATACACCCCACGCGGTGAGAGCGACGGCCTGCCACAGCGCACCGCTGGCGAAAAAGTAAAGCGCCACCGGTGCCCAGACTAGGCCCGCTCCGACGGCCGGCAGGAGCGACAAAAACACCATGAGTACCGCCCACAGTAGCGCGCCGCTCACGCCCAAAAACCAAAACGCAACGCCGCCCAACGTTCCTTGGATCACCGCGACGAGCAGATTGCCTTTGACCACCGCGCGAATGACCGTACTAAATTTTGCAAACAATTCTTGCTTGAACGCGGGTGCCAACGGCATCGCTTCACGCAACGCGCCGGACAGCGCCGCACCGTCGCGAATGAGGAAAAACGCGAGGTAGAGCGTGATGCACAGATCGGCCATGAACTCGAACGTGTTTTGCCCGATGCTCAAGGCCTGCGTGGCGATGAACTGCGTACCTTGCGACAGCGCGGCAGATATTCGTCGTTGCAACGTGTTCCAGTCGATGAGGCCCAGGCGATCAAGCAACGCTTTGACCCAACGCGGCAGCGCGTCGAAAAGGTCATGGAAATATTGTCCGGGATTGACCGCGCCGGACTGCACCTGCTCGTAGAGCGTTGCTGCCTCGCGCGAGAGTGAAGCGATCACAGCCACCAGCGGAAGAATCACGATCAGTACGACTGCCAACAAGGTCAGGAGCGCGGCGGCGTTGCGCCGACCGGGCAGTTTCACCAGCAACCAGCGATAAAGCGGAGCGAACAACAACGCGATGATCGTGCCCCACAAAATGGTGCCGTAAAACGGCCACAGGATCCACCCGAGCGCGACTGAGACAACGGTCAGCAAGACCCACAACGCCCTGCGTTGCAGCAGTGCGGACGGGGGCTTAACGGGTGAATTCATGGCGCTCCTCGGCCGAGGCCATATTGGAGGCTCCACCCTAGCAGCGATGCGCGTCGGTGTCTGTGCGGCAGGCTAACAGCTTTTCGCTTGCAACGACCGCCGAGCGGCGGCCACAAGGCCGTTTTATGAATAGTTGAGATGTTGTTTATTGTGCCCAGAACGACCGTCGAATAGTCGATGGCGCCTAAAAGCTGTAACTCATTTGCGATGGGAGCGGAAACGGCAAAGTGCCGACACGAAAGAAAAACCCGGCGCGAACGCGAGCGCTCGGGCCGGGTGAGTTGGGCGTGCGCGACGCGACGAGCGCAGCGCGCGACGAGCGCGATCAGCGCGTTAGAGCCGTCCGCAGAACACGATGCCTTCGTCGGTGTACCCGCGCGAGACCATCTCCGCGAGCGCGGCTTCACTGTCGACGTAACGATGATTCGGGTCGGTAACCACAGCGGCGGGGTTCGCCTTTTGCTTGAACACGCGCCAAATATTCTTCGTGTTCGCAGGGCAAACACGCACCTGCCCGCGACCGACGATAGTGAACACATCAGGCACCGTGAAGTACATGTCGATGCCTTCGTTGGTCGCCCATGACTGCGCGCCGATGGTGGCGATTTCGGACGCAATCGTCAAATAGAAGTGCGTCGAAAATTCACCGGATTTGTACGCGAAGAATCGCGTCACTGGCGTGCCTTGGCCCGCGCTTGGCGAGTACGCCTTGAACGTCACGCCAGTGCGCGCGAGCGCTGAGCCGTTGGGTTGATCGAGCAGCTTCTTTTCGGTGAGGCGCGCGGTCATGAAATATTTCACGAGCGTCGGACTGTAATACTCAACCACTTCCAGATCGGTGCCGAACATGCCGTTGACCGCGACCTTGGCAATGGCGGGATAGCTCTTGCCGCTCACCGGATCGTTTAGGTATCCCACCAACGCCACGCTGCCGTCATGCGTTAGCGTCGACGCGCGAACACGGCCATATTGATTGTTCGGCTTGATTTCGTACACCGCCGTTGGATAGCCGCCGGACGGAATTGCGCCGGAGCCGGACATGCGCGCCGTAAACCAAGTCTCATCAGCCGATCCACCACGCACATGGCCCGTCATCAACACGTCGCCGTTGGACAGCGCGTGAATGCCTTTGCCGTAACCTTCGTCGTGGTTCGAGCCCGTGAGCGCAACGCCGGCAAAGCCCGGAATGCTGCCGTTGGTGAATGTCGTGTCTTGCGCACCACTGGTTGACAGTCGCCGTGCGACAGGCACGCTGTTGCCTCCGACGACGCCATAGCCCGCGGTCAATATTCGGCCACTCGCATCGAAAGCAACGGCTTCATATTGATCGTTTTCGGTGGCGTTAAGGTCTGTCGTGTTGGATGCACCGCCGTCGGACCCGTTCGCGGTGAAACTCGTCAGATACTGCTGAAACGTCGTTCCATTGGGTGCAACATACTGAATCCAACCCGCCACGACAAAACTGTTGTCAGCGCGCATTGCGATGGCGCTCGGAACGACGTTGCCGCCGTTCACACTCAGGTAGTACGAACCACCCGCGCTGAATGTCGCGTCGCTGTCGCTGCCGTTGGCCTTGATCCGAAACATATCCATCGCCCACTTGCCGTCCGACTTGGTGACGAATCCCGCGACGATGATCTGCCCGTCGCTTTGTACCGCCAGCGCGCGCACGCCGTTGGGGACGCCGCCAGAGCGACTTTGCAAGTAGCTGCCTTCAAAGCCGAATCCCTCGTCGACGACACCCGATGCAGTGATGCGTGTAATGACGTACGCGCCGCCGCTGGATGCGGTGTAGCCTTCGCTGCCGATCACGATTTTGCCGTCGGGCGTTAGCGCAACGCCGTAAGGCACGAGCCCGCTTAACGCGCCGAACGGCGCAATGGTGAGCACGCCGGTTCCAGCGAAGCCGGTATCGAGATCGCCAGTCGGCGTGAAGCGCGCAACGATGGCCGCGCCGTAACCGCCGGTCGCGTTTCGTAGCCAGCCCGTGGCTACGAGTTTCCCGTCGGGTTGTTTAACCACAGCGCGGAATTCGCCGCCGTTCGGGCCGAGCGTAAGCACTCGCGCACCATTGGTGCCAAAGGAGCTATCGAGCGCGCCCGGCGCGACGGCTTGCGCGTGCGCGAACTGCGCAGCCAGAAGCGCGAACGCCGGAAGCAGCGCGCGCAGAATTGAGGAAAAGATTCGCATGGTCGTTGTCCGAAAATGAGGGTACTTCGGTTAAGACGTAAAACCACGGGCAGACGCGACGTCAAGTCCGCTAACGGACTTGACGCGATGGCTCGGTAAGCGCGTCAGGCGCGCTAAATCCCGCCCATGCAGATGTACTTAATTTCGAGGTAGTCGTCGACGCCGTACTTCGAACCTTCGCGGCCGAGGCCGGATTGCTTGACGCCACCGAACGGCACGACTTCGTTGGCGATCACGCCGGCGTTGACGCCGACTAGGCCGACTTCCAACGCTTCGGCGACGCGCCACACGCGGCCAATGTCACGTGCGTAGAAATAGCTCGCAAGGCCAAACTCGGACGCGTTCGCGAGAGCGATCACTTCGTCTTCGGTTTTGAAGCGGAACAGCGGCGCGACTGGACCAAACGTTTCTTCAACCGACACGCGCATCGCTGGCGTCACGTTCGCGAGCACGGTCGGCTCGTAAAACTGTCCGCCCTTCGAGTGCGATTTGCCGCCGGTCAACACGGTCGCGCCTTTGCTCACGGCGTCGGCGACGTGTTCTTGCACTTTCTTCAACGCCTGCGCGTCGATCAACGGGCCTTGCGATACACCGTCGTCAAAGCCTTGGCCGACGACCATTTGCTGGACCTTCGCCGTGAGCTTCGCGGCGAACGCGTCGTACACGCTGTCCTGTACATAAATGCGATTGGCGCAGACGCAGGTTTGCCCGGTGTTGCGATACTTCGAGGCCATCGCACCTTCGACTGCGGCGTCAATGTCGGCATCGTCAAACACGATGAAGCTCGCGTTGCCGCCGAGTTCGAGGCCCATCTTCTTCACGGTATCCGCGCTCTGACGCATCAGAATGCGGCCCACTTCGGTCGAACCGGTGAACGTGACCTTCTTCACGATGGGTGACGCACACAAAACTTTGCCTACTTCCGGTGCTTTCGATGCGTCGCAGGTGATGATGTTGAACACGCCTTTGGGCATGCCCGCCTGCTCCGCGAGCGCCATGAGCGCGAGCGCGCAATATGGCGTTTGCTCGGCAGGCTTCACCACGAACGTGCAGCCCACCGCGAGGCCCGGCGCGCATTTGCGCGTGATCATTGCGATCGGAAAGTTCCACGGCGTGATCGCGGCGCAGACGCCAATCGGCTGCTTGATCACCACGAACCGTCGATCCGGCGATTGCGTCGGAATCACGTCGCCGTACGCGCGCTTTCCCTCTTCGGCGAACCATTCCACGAAGCTCGCGCCGTACGCCACTTCGCCTTTCGCCTCGGCAAACGGTTTGCCTTGTTCAAGCACCATGAGACTCGCGAGATCATCGGCGTTGGCCATGATGAGATCAAACCACTTGCGCAAAATCGCCGAGCGCGCTTTCGCGCTCATCTTGCTCCATGCCGGAAGCGCGGCGTTGGCTGCGTCAATCGCGCGCTGGGTTTCGGCGGCGCCCATGTCCGGCACTTGGCCAATGATTTCGCCTGTGGCGGGGTTGTCGACGCCGAAGGTCTTGCCGGAATCCGCGTCGCACCACGCGCCGTTGATGTAGGCCTGTTGACGGAAAAGGAGGGGATCTTTGAGTTTCATGGAAGGCCTTCAGAAGAGGAGCGCACGAGGCGCGGTACCGTGAAAAAGATTATGCGCGCCGGGTGAGAACGTGGGCGCGTTGACGAGCGCGTGAACGATACTTTGAGCTATACAGCTTTTTGGCGCAAACGGCAGGCGGGCGGTCGTTTGCGGCGTAAATATCGCCTAGTCAACTTACGCAATAAACTAGCTGTAAAGCCCGCTTGGCTGTCGCTCACGCCACAAAGCCATTACTTCCGTAAGCGTGCTTTCGGTGTGACGGCGATCGCGCGTTCGGCCAAGCGGCGCGGCATGGTTTCGGTGTCCAAATCGGCCAGCGGCAGTCCATCAATCACACCGTCGAGCATTAAGTTCGCCAGCCCATGCGACAAGCTCCAACCCGTCAGCGCAATCTCCGGACCCTGCTTTGCATCATGCGCGCATGCCGCCGCGAGCAACATCGCAAACGCACGCGCTGATGCCGCGCGCATTTCCGGAAATTCGTTTTTGCGCGCACACAGCGTTCCGAACATCACACGAAACTGCGCGGGATTCGCCAGCGCACAACGCACGTACGCCTCGCTAATTTGCAGCAAACGCTCCTTCGTGTCGGCCACCGCGACGGTGGGTGCCATCGCTTCGGATAAACGGTCGAACCCACGCGTCGCCACCGCCGCGAGCAAGTCGTCGAGGCTCGCAAAGTGGTGATACGGCGCAGCGTGCGACACGCCAGCCGCACGCGCCACATCGCGCAACGTGAGCCCCGCGGCGCCTTTCGTGGCGAGCACATCGTCGGCCGCGGCCAATAGTGTTTCGCGTAAGTTGCCGTGGTGATACGGCTTCACGACTTTTGGCTTGCGCGTGCTTTTCGCTTTTGCCGGCGGTTGAGCTTTCGGTTGGGTGGAAGTCAGTAACGGCGATTTCATAGCGCTATCTTGACACGAGAAGGATTGCGGTGGAAGAATGCGCTTAATCTTTCTCTTGTAAAGATAGTTCTATCCTCCACTGCGACAACACCTACATCGACGAAATCACAGGAAATCCATCGCATGAACCGCGTCGTCAAAGTACCCGTCCCCGAAGCGAGCAAACTCCTTGCGTCATTCAAGCAAGTGACGTTTGCTGACGCGTACGAAGTGGCGATCGTCAACCCAGCGCTCACCGCAGAAGAAGCTGCACTCGCCATCTTCGGCCACAGCCCGGCGTGGGTCGGCGCGCTCATGAAAGCGCGCGGCGTATTCGCGAAAGCCGTGGGCCTCAAGCACTCCGATATGCGATCCGGCGAACAGCAGCGCGGTATCTTCAAAGTGCAACAACGCCACTCGAACGAAATCATCATTGGCGAAGACGATTCGCATTTGAACTTTCGCATTTCGATACTGCGCGCGGGCAACGCGGACGACGCGGGTGCACAAACCGTAACAGTTTCCACCGCAGTTGAAACGCACAACGCATTGGGCCGCGCGTACATGTTCGTGGTCAAACCGTTTCACCGCGTCATCGCGCGCAGCATGGTGCAACGCGCGGCAAATGCGGGTCGGCTTTAATCCCCGTTCGTGGTGAGCCTGTCGAACCATGAACACAAATATCGGAACGCGATGAACAAGCGAAACCTACAAATCGCCACCGCGATCCTCGCGCTCGTGCCCATCATCACCGGCCTCGTCGGGCTAACGGGCCTCAGCGATCCGCTCTACGCCGCGCTCAACCTGCCGCACGACGCCACACTCGACAGCAACCTACGCTTCTACTCCGGCGTATGGCTTGGCGTCGGCCTCGCCGCAGCGTGGATCGTCCCGCGCATAGAACGCGAAACCACGCTATTTCGCGCGCTATGGCTCATGATTTTCCTAGGTGGCATTGGCCGTCTGCTCTCGCTCACGATAGCGGGCATGCCGTTCGCACCGTTCGTAGGCTTCACAGCGCTCGAAATTCTCGGAGCGCCGTTTTTTGGTTGGTGGCAGCGGCGAATTGCGACTGGATCAAGCGCTGCGGGAGGCCCACAAATGCAGGCGACGCGAGTCAAATTTCACCGCTGACGTCATTTGCAATTGTTGGAGAGAAAGGAACCGATCTCAATCGCTGAACGCCGAGGTGCGCTCGCCCCAACAGCACCCATGACCAGCGAGTCACCCGAAAACCCGAGCAACGAACGCAGTATCAGGAGTCCGTCCGTGTGTGGAAGTGTTTGACCGTCGCCGTCGATGTCGTAGGCGGCAAGATTTACGCTCGCAGCAATGCCTGCTGCGGTACGCGGCACACACGCATGGGTTACGTCGCTTGTCAACGGATCGCCCGTGACGCCAAGCATCCTTCGTAGTATCAAGATGCCATCGGTCATCGACATACGCGCGCCGTCACCATCAACATCGAGCAAACACGCGCTTGACGTGGTAACACCCGTCACCATGCCGGTAACGAGTGTCCCTGCTACGTTCGAAAATCGAATGGGTGTATTGGGGTAGGTCCAATTGGCGTAGGGCACGCCCGGTAAAAGATAAACCTCTCCACTCATGCCTGACGTTCCCGTGCATTGCCACTCCGTTCGCGCCCCCGACACCGAGCAGGTCAGCGCCGGATTGGTCGAACAGACGCTAAACGCGCCGCCATTCAGGACCGTGCCGCGCACGACACTGCCGGGATTGGATGGAATTGACTGCGCTACCGGTCCTGTCGGTAGCAAATCCACATCGCCAGAAAAATGTACCGCGACGCTAGATAAGGCAGCAGGCGGTTGCGGAATTTCGCACAACACGTAGCTTCCCGCATATCCGGTCGCATTCGAGCCGAGTACGCTTCGGGTCAGGCAGTTGCCGCCGTTACTGAGCGCGATTGAGCTCAGAGATACAAAAGGAGAAACATTGACTCCGCTTGGCGCTACTAGCGCGATTCGCAAGCGCAATCGATCACCTGATACGAAAGTATTGCTTGGGTCTAGCGTGACCTGAAGCGTCGGCGTCACGGGGGCAAACTGGAACGAAGTCGGCGCTGAGGATGATGGTAGGTACTCTGGGCCGTAGTACGTGAATTGAGCGGATACGGGCATTGACGATGTTCGTAAAAGCAGATCGCAGACTCTCCAAGGCAGTTCGTTGTTTCCTGAGTATTGCACGCACGAAATACCCGTACCGTTCGGGCTATTCGGCCCATAAAAATTCGACGAAGAGATTGTCACGCTTGGCGGCGAGCCAAGAGTCTCCGCACGAATGCGAATTACCGAGTACGCCGAGTACGGACCTGGCGTAAGCGCGGCCACTACCGTGCTGGTTGTGGCGGCAGTAAATCCAATAGCCGCTGAAGGCACCGACGCAAAACCATCTGCAAAAGCAAAAAGCACCACGTTTTGCTCAACAGCGTTGTAGCGGGCGTCAGCTACAACGCATTCACTCGTACCGACGGTAATGGTGCAACTTCGGATTCCGTCGAGTACGCCAATCCCGCTTTGAACACCAAGATTCACAACAACGTCCGACGTTGCCAGTGCCGCCGTGTCTGCCGCTGTGCGCAGCCCGACACGAATGGAGAATTGCGCGCGATACTCAATCGGCGCACTCGGCACGCCCAGAACCTTGAGTACCAGCGGGGTGCCGATGGCGGAGACGTTCACCCGCCGTAGCGAGGTTTCGCGCCCACCCGACAGCCCGGCCAACGCTTCACCGAGCGCGAGCAACTTACCGGCGTCGTCAAAAACAAGTTCGGTAGCATTCGCTGCTGGGGCGCCAAGCGCATTCGCGTGTCGCCAACGTTCGACCCCTAGGGACGTAACCGACCAAAGAGCGGGAGACCTATTCGCGTCCGTGGTCGAGGAAGCCGCGAAGATTTGGCCCGCAGCGTTAGAGGTGATCGCGCTGATGCACTCCGGCGCGTTTACAAGAAGGTCCCCATGCGCCGTCCACCGCTCCACGCCCGCCGCGGTCCATGATTTCAACAGCGACCACGCGCCGGTCCGCGTGCTCATTGGTTCGCCGCTTGCGGTGCATCCACCCGCGTAAATGTTGCCTGCGCTGTCGGCGTGCAGCGCGGCAAGCCGCGCAAAAGTCCGTGCTGCGGGTCCAAATACTTGTTGCTGCCACTGCAACTGACCATTCGCACCGAATTTCATGACACTCGCACCGTCACCACAACGCGCGGCAATCAACAGCTCATCCGTCGCGGTCAAGACCGCGGCCTCCGTTGCCCCATAGCAGCTCGATCCCGACTGGTTGAACGCCCAGAGCACTGAACCCGATGGCGACACTTTTGATATGAAAAAGTTGAAGGTGTCCGTTCCTGAAAGCAACCACGCATTGTTTTGACTATCAACGGCTAGGTATCGCGGTATGTGTCCGGTCGCGGCTGTGCTCGATTCGAAAGCCCGCACCCCAGTCGACGAGACACGGCCAATGATGTTGCTGATAGCGTAAGTAATTTCGCCATTGGCCGCCGTCGTTTGCAACGCCTGCGGTGTTGAGAATGCGGGCGTCAACAACGCTGGGATTGACCACTGCGCGGCACCCGCGGCCGACAATTTTTTGACTCTGTCCGTGTTTCCGCTGCTGAGCACGATCTGACCTGCGTCAGCGGTGATGGGCGAGCCGCAATCAAAAGAAGTCTGAGGTGAACGCGCGATCGCGATCCCATTGTTTGCTTGAAGCGACGTCCACGACGCAGCCAAGGACTGCGACGAAGGTTCGGTTCTAGCCCACCAACCGTCCACACCTGATTTAGCCAAGCGCGGCATCAAGCAGTTTCCCTGCTGAACACTCGCGGCCTGCCGTACTTCCGCAATCGCGGTCCAGCGACGCATTGGCGGCGCACTTTCTAGGAAGACTGCGGCTCCTCCCAATGAAAGTGGAAAGCCCGCGAATGGCGGAAATGGATTTGATCCTTGGAACGTGCCAACAAAACCTCCGGCAACGGCGGTCCAATGAGTTGGGGCGAACGCATCCGCACGCGAGTAAATGCTCGGAGCTCCAAGCGCGCCATCGGCCGGGTTAACCGGAAACAAAAAAGAATCGCTGCTTTGATTGGCGGCTGAGGTATCCGTGCGTACAGCTGCTAGTCCAGACGGCCCCTCTATGACTTGACGAATTCGCGCATAGTGTCGCAGCCAAAGCACGGTGCCGTCGGCACCGAGTTTTGCGATTTGTGAATCCCCTGACGTGAGGGACGTGCGAACCACATAGGTACCGTCGGCGTCGGCGGCCATGATCGCAAAAGTACTGCTTACGTCACTTCCGGGAAAGATTAGTTGACGCGTCCACGCCACCGCTCCCGACGTATCGTTTCGGGTCAATGTGATCGCGAAGGCATCAGGCGTGCTAGCTGTCCCGCGCACCAGCACCAAATTGCGATTCGCGCGTGGCAGCGCAAGAAACGACGAGAACCCCTGACCCGCGACTGGAACTTGGGTAATGCGCGCGCCGTCAACGCTACTAAACACGCGCAAGTAGAAGTCGCGAATCTCAAAATAGTTGCCAGCCGAATCAACACCGCTGGCATAAAGCGGTCCAGTTGAGTACGAGATTTGCTGATAGGGCCATCGAACGACACCAAGCGGAGAGACCTTGCGTACGTACCGTTGACCTGTGGCGACGTAGAAATCGCCATCAGGCGCTTGGGTTAATTGATCATCAACTGCGCTTCGCGCGAAACACCACCGAACACGACGCTCACCTGTCGCTGCAAAATTTTCTAAACAAACCGAACTCGCGGTGGAGTCTTTCGATAGCACCGAAACAGAATTGTCGGGGTGTGCCCAGAAAGATCGACCCTGCATTCCGGCGGGCTCACCGACCCAGGCGGTCCACTGAGTTACGCCTGCCGAAGAAATACGCGCAACGCGCACGCGGTTGGATTCGCCATCGTACGCAACCCCAACGGAATAGATCGCGCCGTCCGACGCGGCAAGCACATTATGCGGAGCAAGCGTGATCGGTCCCGGAGCGGTGTTCAGCGTTGTCTTCCAGTCCACCTGCGCCGCAACCACTGGTGGCAAACACGCCAGCAGCGCAGTTGCCCACGCGACAAACGTACTCTTCAAATTCCGAACCATGGCTATTCCGCCCGTCTTACGAATAGTCTGATTTCACCAGATGTCCCTGCTCATGACAACGGAATTCCGGCGAATCAGCTTTTTCTGGCAAGCGGTTATCGCGTATAAGTTCAGACGCAAAGTGGCACAAAGTTGACTTACAGCAAAATCAGCCTGTGATGCCCGTAGATCAGTCGTTAGCGCCGGAAAGCTGTGCGCTTAACACGCCGCTCGAGATCACGCGCTAAACGCGCGAGCACGAATCAGCGCGAGATGTCGCAGCGTGCGACATCTCCTAGCGCATGACGCGTCAGCGCTAAGCCAAGAACCTACTGGTTGCCCGGCCCGTTGCCCGGTTGGGTGCCGGGTAGGTTACTGCCACCGTTATTGCGTGGCGGAGGTGTTGGCCGCGGCTGTGGTGTGGGTTGCGGACGCGGTTGTGGGGTCACGTTCGGTGGACGCTGGGGTTGTGGCTGCGGCCGAACGATTGGCGGACGCACTTCCGGCGGACGTACGTTTGGTGGTCGCGAACCCGGCGTGTAGTCGTGCGGGGGACGAGGATTGGGGCGAACGATGGGTTGCGGTGGACGTGGGTCTGGGCGATAGCCCGGTGGTGGTCGGTTGCCCGGACGCCAGTTATTCCACTGCGGCTGGGTTCGATACCACGAGCGATCACGGTAGTTATCGTTCCAATAGCTGCCGATGATGAAGCTCAGAATTGGCAACGAGAAATTCTGTCCGTTGCCGTAAATCGCCCTAGGCTGACCTTGGTACGTGTAGTCAATATTCTTGGCGTACACCCAGCCGCGATCATCTCCGGCCGTGACATCGCACCAGCGGTAATCTTCAAGGCAGCCGTTGACATAAACGAGCGAGCCCGCAGGCACCCACGCCACAAGCGGATAGCCGCGGTCGGGGCCAGCGCGCACGTTCACAGCCTTGTTGGTGACCGCTTGTTGCGCAGCAGCCGAGGCACTAAAAATCAACACCGAACTCGCGACAGCGAGCGCAGAATAAAGACGCGAGACGTTCATAGGTGTCAGACTCTGTTGGGAGGAAAACACTACTGTATGCCCATTGCGCAGCAATGGCTAGTCTTCAGGTCAATGATTTGTCAATGAATGTAGCGCGGGCGTTCAGCAATGCCGCAGCGTTCGTGCGTTGCCGCACACAGCGCGGCGCTATGCGTGCCCGGAACCTGGAAAGCGCAATCGAAATGTGCTGCCATGCTCTGCATTCGTGGTGCCCTGCACAACACTTTCAATTTCAAATTTCGCGTGATGGCGCTGAGCAACGTGTTTCACGATAGCCAGTCCGAGACCTGTGCCGCCGGTCTCGCGTGAGCGCGAGCGGTCCACCCGATAGAAGCGCTCAGTGAGCCGCGGCAAGTGTTCGGGTGCTATACCGACGCCTGAGTCTTTAACTTCAATAGCCACGTCGCCGTGAGCTGCATCCGCAAAGACGCGCAGCGTGATTCGCCCGCCCGCGGGCGTGTAGCGCACGGCGTTAGAGAGCAAATTACCAAGTGCGGAGCGCAATTCGCTGGCACTACCAGCAATCTTTAGCGGAGCAATATTGGCCTCGAAAGTATGTGCGCCCGCAGAGAGTGCTTCCGCGTCAGCAAGCACATCGCGCGCAATGTGCGACAGGTCGGTTATGGTCGTTTCGGCGGGCAGCTGATCGTTTTCCAGTCGCGCAAGGATCAACAAATCTTCGACTAGGCGCCGCATATTGGTCGTTTGCGTTGCGATCATTTGCAGGTACCGTGTGCGCTCATCATCGTCGAGCGGCAGATCGGTGAGGGTTTCAACGAACCCACCCACAACAGTCAGCGGCGTTCGTAATTCGTGCGACACGTTGGCCACGAAATCACGCCGCATGCGATCAAGCCGCTCACGATCTGTCACGTCGCGCGTGAGCAACAGCCTCGCGCCTTCGCTACCGCGTTCAAGATGAAACAGCGTTGTGCGACCGCCCGCTGTAACGATCGGTTCCGGAAGCGATTCGTCTTCAAGGTAGGCTGCAAATTCGGGAGAGCGAATCAACTGGGAAATTGGCTTGCCCATGTCTCGAAACGCATCGAGCGAATGCATCACGAGCGCGGCTTGATTGCACCAAACGATGCGACCATTGTCGTCTAGTAGAAACAATCCATCAGGCACGGCATTAGTAATTTGTTTGCGCTGCGCAATTTCCGCATCGCGATCTCGCAAACTTTGCTCGCCTTCTTTCAGGCGAATGCGCACAATGCCCAGCGCGTCTTCAAATGAGCGATCCACAGCCTCGGATTCATGTAGTAATTCGACCGCCGCCGCGCGCTGCCGCAGCACGAGCACCACCAGCCGAGCGCCCATCAAACCAAACGCGGCCACTGCAATCCAAGGCGTCCAGACGAACGACAGCACGAGCGACAACACCGCGATGGTAACGACTGTTTGGGTCAAATTTTTCATGCGCGGAGTGTAGCGGGCGAGGGTTAGTCTCCGCTTACAAGAGCGAACATAAGGCGGTTGTTGGCGCTATTTCAACGGCTGTTTGCGCAAGCGGTAACCACCGCCACGCACCGTCTCCACCAGCGCGTCATGCCCGGACGGCTCCAGCGCGACTCGCAGTCGGCGCACATGCACATCAACCGTGCGCTCTTCGATATAGACCTGATCGCCCCACACGCCGTCAAGCAACGCTTGGCGCGTCATCACGCGATCCGCGCGTGTCATCAAAAAACGCAGTAGCCGAAACTCAGTCGGCCCGACCTTGAGCTCAAGGCCATTGCCCGACACGCGATGCGCTGCTGGCTCCAGGCGCAAACCCGCGACCTCCAGCGGCTCGTCGGTCGCCTCGGGCGCGGCGCGGCGCAGAAGCGCTTTGATCCGCGCGATCAGTTCCTTCGGCGAAAACGGTTTGGTGACGTAATCGTCGGCACCGACCTCAAGGCCGCGCACTTTGTCGTCTTCATCGGCGCGCGCCGTGAGCATCAAAATGGGCAAGTCTTTGGTGCGATCATCCTTGCGCAGCTCGCGCGCGAAATCGATGCCTGATTTGTCGGGCAACATCCAATCGAGCACCACTAAGTCTGGAAGAGTTTCGTCAACGATGTCGCGCGCATCGAGTACGGCGTGCGCTACTTGTACGGAGAACCCGGCGTGTTTGCAGTGGAGCGAGACGAGCTCGGCAATTGCGGGCTCGTCTTCAACAATCAAAATGGTGGCTGGCATAGCTATCGTTTTATGACAGTCGTGTGACGCGGATATTACAGCGCCTCATCGGCCATCGCGAGGGCGTGCGTGCGCGCACTTTCGCGCGGCTCCGCGCGTTGCGACAGGTAAGCGTCAATCACCGTGGGATCGTTGATGGTGCGCAGCGCTGCGTAGGCCACCTCAGCCTCCGGATACACGCGGCGCATGAAATTGAGCCATTGCTTGAGGCGACCCGCGCGATGCTTGCGCTCCACACGCGCCGATACCTGCGCCCAGAACACGTCAATCAGCGGGCGCAATGCGGCCCATGCAACATGCGGCTGCGACGAGCGCCCATCGCCCGCGAGTGCGGCGCGTACGGCGAGCGCAAGCCCCGGATTAGCGACCGCACCGCGCCCGAGCATGATGTCCGCGCAACCCGACACTTCACGACAGCGTAGCGCGTCTTCCACACTCCAGATTTCGCCGTTAGCGACCACGGGAATTCGCACCACGGCACGAATGTCGTTGATGCGATCCCAATAAGCGGGCGGGCGATAGCCGTGCGCCTTGGTGCGTGCGTGAATCACCAACTCTGACGCGCCGGCATCAGCAATCGCCTGCGCGCATTCTTCTGCGCGCGTGTCGTCGTTGAACCCTAGGCGCATCTTCGCCGACACGGGCACGCCCTCTGGCACTGCACGACGCACCGCCGACACAATTTGCGTGAGGATCATCGGGTCTTGCAGCAGCATCGCCCCGCCGCCGTGGCGATTCACAACTTTCGCCGGACAACCGAAATTTAGATCCACACCGGGCGAGCCAAGTTCGGCCAACCGTGCGGCGTTTTCTGCGAGGCAATTTGCGTCCGAACCGAGCAGTTGACCGCGCACCGGCACGCCCGCAAATGTGCGGCCACCGTTTTCTAACTCAGGCATGACGCGCACGAACGCGCGGTTGGGCAAAAGTGTGCCGGTGATCCGAATGAATTCGGACACGCAGCGATCCACGCCGCCGACGCGCGTCAACACATCGCGCAACCGACAGTCGAGTAAACCCTCCATTGGCGCGAGGAGGATGCGAGTGGACGTGTGACCCTCAGCGCTCAAGCCGTAGCTCCGCTTGTGCCCCCTTGAGCAGACGGCGATAGTAGTCGCCATCCACGCACCGGCATATCGCCCAACGAGATATCGCCGCGCCGTGTACGCGTGATGTCCGCGCGCCATTCTTGGCCGTCGCAAATCGACGAAAGAATGCCCTTGCCGAGCGTCGCCGTTGTAAGCAGTAGTGCGTTGGCATTCCCAGCGTCGGACGTGATGTTTACCGCGCCTTGCAGCGCCTGCGTGAGAAGTGCAACTGCGCCGTCTGGTGGCGGCGCACGAAAGTCGATGAGCCAAGATTCTTCAACGTCGGCTGCTGCGAGACGACGTGCGAGCGCGGTATCGGTCGTGTAGATCACGAGCCCCATCTCCCGCGTGGACAGCCGCCCAGCGACGCGCAAACCCCCGCCCATCAAGTTAGGCGCGGCGGATGAATCGTTGGGGCGATAGTTCTCTGGCGTGAGAAGACTCATCGCGGGTGCGCCACCAAATTCATCAGCCGCGGAGGTGAAGCCACGCGGCTTGTTCATGATCACCGTCACGGCGTTGTCGAGCTGCGCTTCGGCTTCGTTGGAGAGGCGAATCTCGGCGTTCGGCGCGGCGCGATCACCGGGCACCACGATGCGACCGTCGACCATCACCCAACCTTTTTCAATCATGCGGTCGGCTTCGCTGCGCGAGGCGATGCCGCGCTGCGCCATGATTTTGGAAATGCGGATCGGTTCGTTGTTGTTCGGGTCGGTGGGCAAATTGTGCTTTCGTGCGGTCGGCGGAATAGGCGCGGCACTGGTGTGAGTTGTCGGAGCGGCCGTGGCCGCGATTCACCGTGGAGATCGCGGCCAAGGCCGCTCCCACGAAGGGACGAAATAGGCGCTACTTGCGCACCGCCAAATTCTGGAAAAACGCAGCGACGCCCGCTTCGCCCATTTTGCGCGCATCGGCCAGCTCGCCACCGTTGGTCGCGTACACGAGTTCGTTCGCGGGCGTTGCGATCACGATTGAGGGAATGCCCTTCTTGATCACTTCTCCGTACGGCTTCACGACGTCGAGGTTTTTGTTGAAGCGACCAACGTCGATCTTCACGACAACGTAGTGTTTGTCGAGCAGCGCTGCAAGCGCGGGCTTTTTGAATTCGCCGTCGAGCATTTTGCAATCACCGCACCAGTTCGCGCCGAACACGATCATCGCTTTTTTGTTTTGCGCCTTGGCGGCAGCGAGCGCGGTTGCCACCTGCGCCTTAGCGTCGGCCGCCTCGTCGTAAGGGCCGTCGGCGGCAAATGCGATGAGGGAAGTCAGGGCAACGAGCAGAGCGAGAAAGCTTTTCATTGCGGTTAAAGCGCAGCGTTGGAAAGGCCGCGAGGTTACCGCATTCAGCGTCCAGCGCCCACGCGTGCGCGACGCGCAATCGGTCTGGATTCCCGTCTTCGCGGGAAAGGCCGGAGAAAATTCGGGTACAGTTACGCCTCTCGCGGGTGTAGTTCAATGGTAGAACGGCAGCTTCCCAAGCTTCATACGAGGGTTCGATTCCCTTCACCCGCTCCACACGCCCGGCCGGGCGTTTTTTGTTTCCCGTCTGATCGCGGGAATCCAGAATTGACTTTTATGCGCTGACGACCGCCTAGCGGTCGTTACAGGCGAAATTTCGCTTAAGTCGATAAGGAGTGCAAACGGGCGGAAACAACCACCGGCTGGTCGTTCAAGCGCAGGAGCTGTATCGCTAAACTTTCCGCGCGCTTCGCGCCGAACTCTCGCGCTACTGCAACATGCTCTTGAGCAAGAGCTGAGCTTT